>JAEINW010000014.1 GCA_016342715.1 Salinivirgaceae bacterium
TAAAAGGCCAAAGCTATGCATTTCCTGCTATATTTAGCAGAGTGGAATCAAATAAAACTTGCTTACCGAATTAATGGTCCCTGTATGATTTATTGTTTAAGTCTTCAAATTCAATATCTTCAATTCCTTCTTTTTTTGCCGAATAAGCTACAAATAGCCATTTGTTTATAATATCAGACCTATCCATCCCTTTACCATCATCAGATATTATAATTTTGTCATTTTCGAATTTGATTTCAACATTTTTGGCATGAGCATCAAAAGAATTTTTAACTAATTCAAAAACTGCAATATAATCATCCGTTATTAATTCTTTTCCAATGATATTTTTTAGTTGAGAACTAATCCTAAATTTGAAATCATCTTTATCCTCTCTTCTCTTATTTCTTTCCTCTCTTTTCTTTATTAGATTTTGGTTTTTGACTTCAAATTCTTTTAATCTTTCATTCCAGATCTTTTTTATAAGTTGATTGTAATTTTCTCTACCTGTTTTTCCTGTATCAACAGCGCGATATCCAAGTAATTGATTCTCAACAGACCTTACCGTTCTATTTAATTTTTCAGCTAAAACATGAATTTTGGGATTATTCTCATGTATACCTTTACCGTCAATCTCAATGTATAAATCATAAACTTTTTCAAGTTCATCCCTTGAAAAAGGCGTACCCGAGAGTTCATTTTTTTCCCCTCCTTTAATTCGTTTATATCTAGCCATTATTATAAGATGTTAATTGTTCTTTTAATAAATCACCCAAACATTTTGCTAATATTGGAGGTACTGCATTACCTACTTGAGTATATTGAGGAACTTCAAAACTTCTCATTTTCCCACCTGTTGTTGTTTTTGATTTGAATTCAAACCAATCTGGAAATGATTGAAATCTCGCCATTTCTCTTACGGTTAAAGTTCTGGGTTGTTCGGAATCGTAATGACAAAGGTCATCTGGTATAGTTAGTTGAGCAGGAGCTGGTTCAAATTCTCTTAAAGCTCTTTGTGAATGTTTTTTCGTTGGAATTAATTTAACCAATTCTTCTACTTCATTAATGTTTTTGGGAGTCATTAAAATTTCACGAGAAGTATGCTTATCTTTAAATAGCAAGTTGTGATGAGAAAACTCAACTAACAGTTTATCTCTTAAATCTTCTGAAATATTTTTCCCGGTAAATAAATCAGTCGCACCTTTTTTTAATCCATTTTGAAACTGTTCTATTACTTGATAAAACCTAAATCTTGATTTTATTAAAAAATTATGGATTCTAGGTTCGTGATTTTTTATATATGAATTGGCTTCAATATTTCTTGGAAAAATATCATTTAAGAAATTAGCATATTTCCCTTTAGTTTGATCAATCTTATAATGTAATTGTGTTCTTCTAATGTCTCCAATAGCTTCACTTGAGGTAATAAAATCTCTTTCAGTATGAGTTAATTTTGGAAATATCTCACCGTCAAATAAAATTGAATCATTTTCTATATCGTAATAATTAAGATCCTTTATGGATACAAGGTTTAATTTCTTAGAATATTTTTTAACTTTTTTATAGAAATTGTAAGATTCCTTGAGAATTTTTTCTTTTGATTTATATTTTTTAAGAACAGATTTGAATATATCTAGCCTATATGCAATTAGAATAAAACGAGGACGGTTTTGAGCTACTCCAAAATACTTTGAGTTTAACATCATACATACAGGTACATAGCCCTCTAGTGCAAATGCTTTAGCAACTTCCAACCATGCATAATATTTCTCACCATTTACGGTAAATGGTGATGTAATACCTTTAACATTTTCCAGTAATACGGTTTTGGGTTGTATCAGACCTGTTATATGAGCAAAAGATAATGGTAGACTGTTTTTATGATTATCCTTTTCTCTTTTCCCAGCTAAACTAAAACTTTGACATGGCGGTCCTCCAGATAATAAATCAATTCCTTCATTTCTAATCTTCAAAACAAGCTCAGGATTTTCTTTGAATATTGTTAGTAATTGATTTATATCACCTATAAGTAGTTTTCCTTTTAAATTAGTATTAACATCAATGTCTGTATATTTACCATGAAAAGCCTCAAAAGGGTTTTCTCTTAGTCTTTGTCCTATATCATTTTTTTTAAATTGACTTCGTATCCAGAGTGTATCCTTTGGCTTTACATTTTCTTCAAGTGCTTCATTTAATATATTATAAGCAAATGTCTCACCAGCCATGGGTGATAATTCATTTGCTAGAAATAAATCATAACCAGCTGCTTCAAGCCCTAAACTCATACCACCACAGCCCGAAAATAATTCAATATGTTTTAATCGTTTCTCCATCAGTTAATTTTCAACCCTTTACATACGATATTTAAAATTTCAGCTGGTTCTACATCTATTGCAAGTGCTATTAAATATAATTCATCCACCCTTAATTTTGTTTTTGGATTATTCGAAAGCTCGCTAAGCCTTGTTCTATTTATTCCTGTTTTTCGAGCAACATCTGCTCTATTTACTGATTTCTTAGATAAAATTAGTCCTAGTTCTGTCATTCTAATCTGAATTTTAAGCGATAAAGATAACAATTCGGAAACAATATCCTGGAATTCGGAACGATTATTTAAATTGCAGATATATAGAAACGGACATCAAGTAACCTGCATGCAACATGTTTTATGTCAATAAATATAATTATTCAATGGTTATATTGCTAATAGAGTGATGATAATAACTGCACGTAAAATAGAAGTTTCAATTTTGCAGTTACTTTCTTGCGAGTAGTTACACTCTATTGCAAAAGAGGTCTTTGTGCTATGGCTTGTGGGCTTTTGCGATTGTGTGTAACTGTGCGGCGGAATTTTTAAGCTATGAAATACTGTGGTTTGAATCTCCCTTGCCTTGACTGTAACGACAGTGGATACGCAGTGCAAGCTTAATAACTACTAACTTTTACCACATGCAGGAACTGAAAAAATCCTGACCAACTGGTGCTAATTTAAATTTGTTCGATGTAAATATAATAAAAAATGCAATGCTGCAATGAAATGCATTTTGCAGTGGTCAGTCCAAGTACGAGAACAATTGATAGCAACTTGCCGGCTTGCATTGGCGTTATACCACCTTGTTGGCAATAGTTGTTTCATTTATTTAGAGAGTTAATTAAACAATCAAAGGTAATGACATGCCCTAAAATTCTATGTTCCATATTATTTGATAACGGATTACTTTCTGAAAGGATATTCTCAATCCCTATCGAATTCAAATAGTTGTCCAATGGCATAATCTTATTTAACCTAGTAGTCGGACTATCTAGCTGATATTTAAACAAAAAGTTTCTTATTCCATTCTGAAGCAACGGAGATATAATTATATTATTTTCTTTAAGCTTTGATGTTAGCCTACTTTCTAAACCTTTAAGCGAAGTATTATTGATAAAATAATGTCCATTATATGGTCCCTCATGTAGGTCAAGTACATAGTTATACTTATTCAGATAACACAATTTCTTAATTAATTTTGATTGCATGGTCTTGAATTGGATATAATCTCTATTGATATCGCAGTTACATTCATTATTCCTATTGTACATTGCCAAACCAATTGGATTTAACGCATAAATAATCTGAATATTAAAAAATTGCAACAAGTTTTCTACTTTTATTTTGTGTATTATTTCTTTTATAGCATAAACACCTGAAGGTTCAGAACCATGAACACCTGCAATAATTAAAATTTTAGGCTTATTCCTGCAAGTATCTATTGATTTTAATATGTTCAAATTAACTATAGAATCTCCAGACTCTATAGTTGTTAACGTTACCAAATTAAAACAATCTGCATTTTGAAGAATATCATGTTCAATTTGATTTAAATCTATTGGTTTGATATTAAATTTGTTTTCAGTCCTATTTTTAAGGTCACTTATAAAACAAACTTTTTGAAAACTATTTCTAATTATTAGACCTGAATGAAAGGCAAAAACGATACCAACGATGAGGATTAAGAAAAGCATAAAATCCAATCCTTTCTTTGATTTTACTATTAATAAAACGATTAAAGTAGATAGAGCAAGAAACAATCCAAGTAGCAATAAGATATAATTGCTAAGAAATCCAATTATTAAAAAAGTAAATAATGTAATGGTAGTTAATCCTATTTTTAGTTCATTCATTCCTTTCTTAATTATTGCCAGCGACCGATATAAAAAACAGTACGGATTTGATAACTTTTTCTGTATCGGCTTGGTCATAGTAAATTAATTTTACTCGTAAATATAAAAATATTAATTTGCGGTAAATCCAAGTACGAAAGAACTTTCAAGCTAAACATAAACCCGTATTTTTATATATTTTGTTGTAGCCAATTGTTTCTATTTTAGAACATATCCTATCTTAATATCAAAATTCACACAAGGATAGAATTTATTTGTTGAATTATATTCTGATTGAATTGTCAAGCTTTCTATATCTGCAGAAGAGTTTGCATTTATATATCCAAGTCCACCTCCACCTAATAATTCAATTGTTAAGTTACCATCCTTGTTTTTGTCCCAATAAAAAAGCATGCCACAATTTGCTGTTAGAATAAATCTATATCTTTCTATTTTATTTTGAATTAGAACGCTCTCTACTGTCCATGCTTCTTGAGTTGATTTAGTGAAAATATTTTTTAATTCTGTATTTATAAACCATCCGCTTTCAGGTGTTTCATTTTTGCTTAAATATTTCCTTATTTCTGTTGTTATTTTTACTCCATTTATGTCTTCCAAGTCCTCACTTAAAACCGAATTATTTTTAACATGAAATATATAGTTTATCTCCTGAGAAAAACTAAAACTAGGATTAATCATTTTTTCAAGTCCAAATCCAATTCCCATACTTTCAGCATAAATATCACCTGCAAAAGAAGAAATAGGTAGTTTAATAGTAATATCTCTATTTTCTGGTATTTTGCTTTGTCCAAATGTTAAAAATGATATGAAGAAGAATAGTAGTGCTAAATTTAATCTTTTCATATTCTTAATTATTGGTTAACTCTTGATTTCAACAAGAAAAGTGCCACAACTTCATCAATTGGCTACAACTAACAAATAACAAAAGGTAACCCTTGTGTATCCACCCAAATTTTGGTAGTTATCGTTGGCTATCTTCCATATATCTCTTTACGGTTTGGCTTGTAATTTTACTTGGTTTATAAACGTTAGTAAAACTAATAAAATTATTGTTTTCTACCTGTACTTATCTTGGTTTTTTCAATAACTCGTGTTTCGCGCATATGTTTGTGAATAGTAAGTGTTCTTTTTTTTAATTCCACAATGTGGGTTCATATTAACTTCGTCGAGCTCCTTGCAGTCGGTTCCCCGCAACTTGCTGCGAGAAAACAAAAGTTCTACTATTTTGATACCTCGTCTGCAGCGAGGTAGTTCATTGAATTCGGCCGTTTAATTTAAGTTCGTGTTCGTACATTTCAACTAAGGTGTTTAAATAATTCGAAATGGCAGAATAATTATTTTTATCCATTAAATCAATTCCCGATTTATTAAGTTGGTTTAGCGGAAAATCGTTACCTCCGGCTTTTAATAAGGCAAAATATTTGTTTTTCCAGTCGTTTTCTGCGTTGTTTTTTATGGTGTCGAAAAAACGAAGCGAGGCCGTCATTGATGAAACATATTGATAATCGTAAAATTCAAGCAAACCATACGAACACCAAGAGCTTGAATCAATATTGTTCATTGAATTTGCGTAAAACTCAGTATGAATTTTTGCGTACATCTGGTCTAATACGCTGGCGGTAATATCTTCGTCCGATTCAAGAGTGTTGTACACCTGCAGTGCAAAATCTGCTTTTAGGGCACTTTTATAATAAAAAATCATATTATCGATAACAATCTCTAATATATACAACTTGCTTTCGTTAGTATCCCAATGGTTTAACACATAATCGCTCAATAACAATTCGTTAAAAGTGGATGTAATCTCGTCGATAAATATGGTTGATTCATGTGTAGCAATGGGTTGGTTCTCCATGGAATACATGGCATGAACTGCGTGCCCAAGTTCATGAATTAAATCGAAAACATCTTTTAAGCCTTCGCCATAGCTGGTTAAAATATAGGGTGGTGTGCCAAAACAACTTATGGTGTAAGCCACCGATGTTACTTTGTCTTTATTTTCAAAATAATCTATTTTTCGATTGTTTAATAAGCCCATGGTTTTTGAAACATACTCCTCGCCCATTGGTTTAAGCGCCTGAACAATCAATTTTTTTGCCAATTCAACGTTGTAGCTTACCTTGGGCGATGCGATGCTAAATTTTGTGTCGTAGGGTGAATAGTTATTGATTTTCATGGCATGCGCCCGCAGCTTGTGATATTTTTGAAGTGGTTTGGCTCCTTTTTTAATTTTCTCTATCAAATTTGAATAAAATTCAATGGGTATGCTATCGTAATCGATATGATATGCCAAGGTGCTTTTAAAATTATATGCCTGCGCATATGCATAATTCATAGAAGCAGCACCATACATTAAATTTGCGATGGTGTTTTTATTTGAATTGTATAATTTGCTCATTTGCTTGTAAGCGTTCTTACGAACTTCACGGTTTTTTTCATTTCTAAGAATATCGAAATATTTTGTGGTATTCAGGCTAATTAGCGAATCGTTAATTGTTATTTTTGGCTGCTCATTGTCTAAATTAATAAGTGCCTCATACGCATCGTCAAAGGCATAATAGGCATAATCGAAAGGCGAGAGGGTGTTCTCTTTTTCTTCAGGAATTACATGTTCTTTATCACGCAAATCGGATCTATACGAAAATTCATATTCTTTTAGCTTTGGGTAATTTTTTATCCATTGATAAACCGTGTCGCGATTAAGTTTCTGTAAACATGGGGGCAGCCATGCATTTTTATATCGAAACCTTGTGCGTAAAACCATGGCTTTGTAGCGCTGTTTTTCTGCAAATTCATCCTTTTGGTTTACATTTGCTTGCATCATTGCATACATCGCCAATTTATCAATTCTATTGCCTATGGTATCTAATGCATACATGCTTTCGTATAACTCATTTGCCGTACAAAAAGAGTCTCGCACAACGATTTTCGAAACTAGGGTTTCTGTTTCGTTGTAAAAACTTTTCCATATATTCCAGTCTTCAAATAAAACCGTTAAATCCCAGGTGTATTTTTCAGGAATGTCTGCTCTATTTTCAAAATACGGTTGAGAATAACTTTTTATGCTTATAGCGATAATAAACAATAGAATTAAATACTTACGACTGGTCATATTATTTTGGTTTAACTTATCAGAATTAGTAAAACTACAAAATAATTAAGCCCAGCCAATATGCGCACCTTTTTTATTTCCCTTGAACGTTTATTTTTGTGCAATTCTTATTTTTGTTTTTTGTAACTTATGAGTTCATTAGTATGATTGAAAGGTTTTTATTCACCCCTAAATATCTGCCTACAGGCTGGCAAGCTGATTAATTTTCCTTACGGATTTTGGGGTGGCTATGAATTACTATAATTTCATACTAACAAAACGGCATTTGATTTTTTTTGAGCTCAGTAGATAAGTTCATATGTACAGACTCAGCAATTATAAGGGCTTATTATATGAACAAATGCTGTTAGTAGCTAGGCACGCTGACAGATTTGACCTGACAGGATACGAAGGACTTGTCAGCGTCTCTCTCACGAAATGAAATTAAGTACTTAACTACTGACCGATATAATTTTTTTTTAAAAGGAATTTTATATGTTAAGTAAATTCTGCCTTGTTTTGCTTTTACTAGTTGCCGATTTAACAACACCATTGTTTTCGCAGTACAACAAAACATATAATAACAAACTAGGCTTGGCTCTAAGTTACCCTTTGGGTGTGGGTTTAAGTTATGCACACCAAAATAGCTCCAGCCCAATGTCCATTGGTGTACAAACTCGATTTTACATACATGAAAGTACGGTTGAGTCGACAAAATATTTAATTGTGTCGGGTGGTTTCGATTATTTTTTTCTACAAAGCGATGGTTTTTTTATGGGTCTTGATGTCGGCCACACTTTTTATCAACAAGAGAAAAGTAGCACCGATTCAATAAGCATTAATTTGGAGTATTTTGCCTTTTTTTTAAACCCAAATTTAGGCTATAGCTATCATATAAAAAGAATATTTGCAAAAGCAGAACTTGGCTACGAATTAGAAATGACATATAAAATAAAGGGTTCGGAAAATTCGGAATTAACAGCTGTTGCTATTGAATATAATAGCCGTGCTTTTAAAGCGAAACACCATCCATCAAAACCTTATGCAAGTATAGCGGTAGGGTTTCGCTTTTAAATTATAAAATAATTTTATCAAGTTCACTTGCTGCTTTTGCAGCCAAATCGCCAATGGTTTTGGTTTTATATAAGCTTACTAATTCCTTTTTTGCCATTTCAAATTCGCTATGAATGGCACAATGTCCATTTTTTTTTCCCCCATTACAATTCCCTGTACCCAGAATACAGGCATTAAATAAATCATCGCCGTCCATTTCTGTGATAATGTCGTAAGGCGAAATTTCGAATGGATCTTTAGCTATTCCAAATCCACCATGAGGTCCTTTAGTAGATGCTAATATTTTCCGGCGAACCAAAACCTGAAGTATTTTACCTAAAAATGGTGCTGGAATATCCATTGCTTCGGCAATTTTTTTGATGCCAATTTTTCTTTTATCCTGGCCATGAACCGCAAGATAAATAACAGCACGAACAGCATATCTACTAGTATTCGACAACATCTTTTATTGGCTTAATGGAATTTTATCTATTCTTTTTTGATGTCTTCCACCTTCAAATGGTGTTTCTAAAAAAGCATCTACAATTTGTTTGGCAACATCGAGAGTAACAAAACGCGCTGGAAGAGAACACACATTAGCATTGTTGTGTAGTCTGGCCAATTCTGATATTTCTTTGTTCCAACATAAAGCTGCACGAATACCCTGATGTTTATTGGCCGTCATGTTAATTCCATTGCCACTTCCACATATGGTAATTCCCAATTCAACCTCTTTTTTTTCAACCGCCGATGCCAATGGATGAGCAGTATCGGGATAATCCATACTATCGGCAGAATTGGTTCCAAAATTTATTAACTGATGTCCTTTAGCTGTAAGATAAATTATTAAGGCTTCTTTTGTTTCGAATCCTGCGTGATCGCAAGCAATGGCAATTTTCATTATTTTGATATTTAAATTAAACGTTTCAAATTTATAGAATAATTTAATACCTGAAGGTTTTTTTTTCTGAAAAGTTTTAATTGTAGACTTCAAATAGCGTTTACCGGAGAAACACTTTTACAATCAACACATAAAATACATTCGGAATGTGTTACTTTTTTTGTCTTTTACCTAAGTTGAGCGATTTGAATAAAATGAAAAGCGCTATACTTAGAGTTAACCCCGACCTAGAAATTGTTGGTTTTCACAATTTGAGTGAAATGAAAAATTTAAAAACCTTACAATAACTCAGTCGATTGAGCAGAATAGCGATAGCTAATCGCTCAATTTGGGTTTTAATAAACTTCCCTGTAGACAAGCATACGGGGTTGCAAAATGAAATGTATTTTATAACGTCCTAAGAGGCAGGTAATGAGACCCAAATATCCCGATACACTTTGTGATCGGAATCAGTTCGGCTTTTTTTTTTTCTTGGTTTGCAACACAAAATATAGTCTCACTGGTTTAAATCAATAAAATGCAAGCCGTTTTTTTATAGAATGGATTACGTCGCATGTGGATATATACAACTAATTTAACCTGTTTGCTTGCGACCTTTCGTACAGTTGTACTGATTCTTAGGGCGCTGCCCTAAGTTGAATTATATAAGCCTTTCGGGCTGATTTTTTGATTATTATGAGTACTTTATTCCACTTTACGACTTCATTATTCCCTCTCAGTCCTTCGGACAGCTCTCCCAAGAGAGCACTTTCGCTGAATAAGCTTTTAGTAGTAATGTATTAACTTATTTGCTTATCGATTAATAGATAAAAGTTCTCTTCTGGGAGAGAAACCGCAAAGCGGAGAGAGGGAAAATAGAATAAAGAGTACGATCGACAAAAGCTATTTCGATTTAGTAATGCCATAGTTTGGTAACTTTAAAAGCGAAGCAGGCGCTTCGCTATCCAGAGGAACTCACTGCGCCTGCTGTGAGAATAAATTCCAATATTTTTTAGCTCTCAACTCCATTACAAATTTTATCATAAGGAATAACAATAACTAACAAATTAGAAAAGAGCCAAATGAATTTAATCGAAATTTACGCTCCGAACTTTGTTCACCTCGCTTAAGGAAGTCTTATTTTCAAAGTTTCCCTGCCTTTATGACCTTTATATACTATGGCAAAAAATGTTAAAAACATTAATTCGACTTTTTTTATACTGAACTCGATCATTAATGCGGAAACCGGACATAAATATTTACAAAAAGCACGTTTGTCGTTTAAAACAAAAGCCAAAGGAATACCCAAAGCATAATAAATAGCATTTCCTGTAAACAGCCAAAGCATTTCTGTTTTAAAAAAGAAATACTATGTTTCTATTAAATAAACGTGTTATAATTAAGCACTAAATATCTCTTTAATTCATTAGCTCTTTATTCAAAACATTAAATTTATTTCTACTATAAAAATACGAAAAGTGTTGATTATTAAACCTCTTTCATTGTTTGTTTACAAGTCAAGTCTTTTGCAATTATTTTTTTTCAACAATGTTAATTAATTGATAATGTGTTTTTTAGAATTGCTCTTTTTGTTAAAGCTTTGATTTTCAAGTGCTGTTTATTTATAGCAAATGTTAACAATCGTAAATAAGTGTTAATAAAATGTTGCTTCAAAACTAATAGTTTAATTTGCATATTTAATATATTCATCTGGATATACATTTTTATGAAAAATCAAATTTAGTTAGCAATTATTTTATGGTAAAAAACTAACAAGTTATCACAACAAATTACTGGCAATTTCAATTCTTTTTTTTCACACATAGTTTTTCAACAACTTGTTAATTACGTTTGTAATTGTCTATGTTTTAATTGTTTTATTACGCTACTTAATGTTAATAGATTAATACCTTTATTAACCATTTGAAAATACAATAGAAAACGACTTTATTTTTAAACAATATGAACAGCCTATTATTATTATCATATGTAAATTTAATTTCTAAAAAAGATAAAATATATATGTTTGTATAAAAGTTTTAAAGTTTAATTGGCAAATATTTTTTTAGGAAATTAATTGAAAATATGTTTGTATAAAAGTTTGAATAGAATAGCAAAAGCGAATATAATAATTTTGAAGTAATGGATGAGTTAATTAAAAATGGTTTTGTAAACAAACCTGTTGATAAAAGTTTAGATTTGGTTGCGGAGATTGAAAAATTAAAAAAAGAGAAGAATGCTATTATTCTTGGACATTTTTATCAGTTGCCAGAAATTCAAGATATTTCGGATTTTTTAGGTGATAGTTTAGCCTTATCGCAACAAGCTGCAAAAACCAATGCCGATATTATTGTTTTTGCTGGAGTGCATTTTATGGCTGAAACGGCAAAATTATTATGTCCTGATAAGAAGGTTTTATTACCCGATTTAAATGCTGGATGTTCATTGGCAGATAGTTGTCCGGCGACCGAATTTAAAAAGTTTAAAGAAAAATATCCTGATCATTTAGTGATATCGTATATAAATACAACTAATGAAATAAAAGCATTAAGTGATATTATTTGTACAAGTAGTAACGCAGTTGAAATTGTAAATAGTTTAGCAAAAAATCAGAAAATAATTTTTGCACCTGATAAAAATTTAGGTAGTTATATTAATAAATTAACAGGTAGAAATATGATTGTTTGGCCTGGAGCATGTCATGTGCACAAGCGCTTTTCGGTTGAACGAATTGTTGTATTAAAAAAGGAATTTCCTGATGCTAAAATAATAGCTCATCCTGAATGCGAAATGGATGTTTTAATTATGGCTGATCATATTGGTAGCACATCGAGTTTATTAAAATTCACACAAACTGATGATAGTAAAAATTATATTATTGCTACAGAAGCTGGTGTTTTGCATCAAATGAAAATTAAAAATCCGCAAAAGAATTTTATTCCTGCTCCGCCTGATGATGCTACATGTGCTTGTAACGATTGTTCGTTTATGAAATTAATTACCTTAGAGAAGGTTTATAATACATTGAAATACGAAGTACCTGAAATAGTTATATCAGAAGAGATGCAAGTAAAGGCTTTATTACCAGTCAAAAGAATGCTTGAAATATCTGAAAAATTAGCTTTGTAAATGAATAAATACTTTTGGTTTATCACATTTTTGTTTTTGATATGTTTTGGTTTGAACGCTCAAGTTCGGAACCAGGAAAGTACTAATGGACATAATATTTTTTATTATCCAAACGGTCAAATATCAAGTGAGGGAAATATGAAAGATGGTAAGCCTGATGGAATTTGGAAGGCTTATTATGTGAATGGTACTTTAAAATCGATAGGAAAAAGACAGCATGCTTTTTTAGATTCAGTTTGGAATTTTTATAATGAGGATGGAAATATTCGTGAAAAAATAAATTATCTGAATGGAAAGAAAAACGGCTATTATTATTCATTTGATTATTTTTTAAATTCTGATAGTGTGCAAGTTGGTTTTCTGCGTAGTCAGGAATTGTATCTTGATAATAAGAGAAAAGGAATTTCGGAGTATTATTTTAAAAATGGTGTAGTTGAAAGATTGGTAAATTATGAGGATGGTAAAAAACACGGTACTACACGGGTTTTTAACGAAGAGGGTATTTTAACTTCAATTATTGAATATAGATACGGAAAAGAAGTTGATAGAGAAAGAATTAATCGATTTCAAGATTCATTAAAAATTGGTGTTTGGAAGGAATTTTATCCTAATGGAAAAGTAAAAATAGAACTTAATTATAAATTGGGAGTATTACATGGGTTGGTTAAAGAATACAATCTATCAGGCGAATTAATTGGAACTCAAAGATATTTATTAGGTGAATTGAAGGATACAGCCGTTAATGTGGAAGCTGAAATTAATATTGTTGAAGAGTTTTATAATTTACGTGATTCGACCGGTGAATTGATTAAAAAAAGTAGTGGCGGTTTTGCTGATGGAAAACCAATAGGAGTTCATAGAGAGTATGATTCGTTAGGAAGGGTTGTTGGAAGTAGATTATTCGATAGCAATGGAAATTTGATTGGTGAAGGAATTGTTGATGAAGAAGGGGATAAGGTAGGAGATTGGAAATTTTATTATGATACAGGTCAATTAAAATCGAAAGGAAGATATTCACGAAATAGACGAATTGGTCCATGGGTTTATTATTACAGAGAAGGAGCTATTGAACAAAGAGGAAGGTTTAGAAGTGGAATACCTGATGGAGAATGGACTTGGTACTTTGAAAATGAAAATATTAAAAGAAAAGAATACTATAAGTTAGGAAAAGAGGAAGGGGAATCTATTGAATATGATGAAGTTGCTAATGTTATATCAAAAGGTTCTTATGTTGATGGATTTAAAGAGGGTGAATGGTTTTATGACTTTTATTTTCATACAGAGAAAGGTACTTATAAAAACGATTTAAGAAATGGAAACTGGGAATATCATTATAAAAATGGGGATATTTATTTCACAGGAAGTTTTTTGGAAGGTAATGCCGACGGAAAACATATTTTTTATTATCATAATGAAAAAGTAAAAGAGATACGTTATTACTTATTTGGCAGAAAAATTAAGAACTGGGAATATTACGATTATTATGGAAGCCTGCTTAAAATACTTACTTTTGACAACAATAAGCTAATTAAAATTGATGGTATTTCTGTAGAAACTGATTAAACATTGAAAGAATATAAAGATTTAGCAGGGCAGACATTGGTTTATGGCCTGGGAACAATTGTTCCACGTTTACTTAATTATTTATTATTAACTCCATTTTACACACGTATTTTTTTACAAAACGAATATGGTGTTATTATTGAGTTATACTCGTATGTGGCATTTTTAATGGTGTTGCTTACTTACGGTATGGAAACTACTTATTTTAGATTTTCGTCGGGGAATGAAAATAAAAATGTAGTTTACAATAATGCTTTAGGAAGTTTATTACTATCCTCACTGCTATTTATAATAATTATAGGATTTTTTCAGAATAATATTGCAAGTTTAATAGGCTATGTGCATCAACCAAAGTATATTTTATGGTTTTCTTTTATTGTTACATTCGATGCTATTACTGCAGTTTCGTTTGCGAAATTAAGAAATGAGAATAAAGCATATAAGTTTGCATTTATTAAAATTGGAAACATATTAATAAATATTGGATTTAATATATTCTTTTTCTTGATATGTAAAAATAGCACTAATGAAATTTTAAGTAGTTTTTATAAACCTGAAATAGGGGTTGGTTATGCATTTCTAAGTAATTTATTTGCTTCTCTTTTTAATGTCGTTGCCTTATATAAAGAGTTTTTTAGTTTAAGATTTAAATTTAATGTTCGCTTACTAAAAGAGATGTTTTCATATGCCTGGCCTCTATTAATTATTGGAATTGCGGGTATGTTTAACGAAGTAGCTGATAAAATTTTGTTAAAATATCTTTCGGCTGATAATTTAGATTCAATGAAAGAAGTTGGTGTTTATGGAGCGAACTATAAATTAGCCATTTTAATGAGTATTTTCATTCAAATGTTCAAATATGCAGCCGAACCTTTTTTCTTTAAGAAATCGGCTGATAGCGATGCTAAAAAGGTTTATGGTAACGTAATGAATTACTTTATAATTTTTTGTTTGTTCATTTTCCTTTTGGTCACACTTTATATCGATATTTTCAAATATTTTATCGGTGAAAAGTTTAGAGATGGTTTATTTATTGTTCCAATCATACTTTTTGCAAATATGTTTCTTGGAATATTTTATAATTTATCTGTTTGGTATAAGATAAATAACAGAACCTTAAGTGGTGCTATAATTGCCATTATTGGTGTGTTTATAACTGTAGTTTTGAATTTTATTTTTATTCCTCGAATTGGTTATTTAGGTTCTGCTTGGGCTACATTTTTTTGTTATTTGGTTATGGTGTTAATATCGTATTTTTGGGGACGTCAGGTTTATAAAATTAATTACCCATTAAAAAAGATTTTGATATACAATGTATTAGCAATTTTTTTGTTCTTTATATATAAATACATTGGTATTTTTGGCAGCACAATAAATTTCATAATTTCTACTGTATTGCTATTAATTTATATTTTGGCAATTGTTATTATTGAAAAGATAAATTTTAACACTATTAAAAATATTATAAAAGCATAAATTATATTGGAATGAAAATAAATATTGTAAATAAATCGAATAATGTTTTACCTAATTACGAAACACTTGCTTCTGCAGGCATGGATTTAAGAGCATTTATTAGTGAAAATGTTGTGTTGAAGCCTTTGGAACGAAAATTAATTTCAACAGGTTTGTTTATTGAACTACCGGTGGGTTACGAAGCACAAATAAGACCCAGAAGTGGTTTGGCTTTTAAGCATGGTTTAACAGTATTAAATACTCCTGGTACTATTGATGCTGATTATAGAGGTGAAATTAAGGTCATACTTGTGAATTTAAGTAACGAGGATTTTATTGTAAAATCAGGTGAAAGAATTTGTCAAATGATTATTGCCAAACATGAACAAGCTGAATTTATAGAAGTTAGTATATTGGGTGAAACAGAAAGAGGTGCTGGCGGATTTGGGCATACTGGAAAATAGGTACATTTTTTGTAAGGGTCTTCAATTAAAATTGTTTAAATGAGATTAGTTTATTTAGTTGTTGTAATGATAATGTTGTTATCGGGATGTGGAACAAGCAAACAACTGCTTAAAAGTGGTACTGTAGTAAAAGAATTATCGGAAAAAGATAAATTCAATTTCTCCTATAATTTGTATGATGGTAATAAATTTTATCTAAATGGTGAATATGATCAGGCTACGAATGCTTTTTTAGCTTGCTTAAAAATTGATTCCACAAGTTCGGTAGCTTACTACAAATTAGCATCTATTTTTTTAATTAGTAAAGACTTAGTATTAGCCGAGCAATATGCTAAAAAAGCAGTAATGTTTAATAGTGAAAATGTTTGGTATCAATATCTTCTAGGTAATTTGTATGCTGAAAATAAAAAGTTTGATGAAGCTATTTATGTCTATAAAAATTTACTAAAAAGTAATAAAAATGAAATAGACTATTATTTAAAATTAGCCGACATTCAGATGAAAGCAAATTATTTAAAGCAGTCGTTAAAAACTTTAAATGATATTGAAAAACAATTTGGTGTTTCTGATATGATTTCGTTAGAAAAGCACAAAATTTACTTACATCAAAAGAAATATAAAGAGGCTTTAAATGAGTTGATTATCTTATCAGAAGCTTTTCCAAAAGAGCCTTCGTATAAGAGATTAATTGCAGAATTTTATTTTAAATCGAATAAAATAGATGAAGCTATTTTAATTTATAAGAAGAATATAGAAGACAATGCATTTGATGGTTATTCGCATATGGGTTTAGCTGAATGTTATTTTACAAAAGGTAATAAAAAAGATGCGATTAGGGAACTTAAATTGGCTTTTAGTTCCGTTGAAATTACAAGTGAAATAAAGGTTGGCTTATTAGTTAATTTAATGCAAGGAATATCAGAGGATCCAGTTCTGGAGACTGCCGTTTATGAGCTGACCGAAATACTTGTTAAAAAATATCCTAACGATCCTGATGTTAATACTATTTATGCCGATTTTTTATTAAAAAATAATTTATTGAAAGACGCTAGGGTTTATTTGCGAAAAGTAATTAATGTTAGAAAAGATAAGTATTTGGTTTGGGAGCAATTATTATTAATTGAAAATCAATTTCAAGATTGGAATGCTTTATACAATGAAAGTACCGAAGCACTTGAGTATTTTCCGAATCAGAGTTTTTTATATTTTTTTAATGGTTTTAGTGCTTTTCAATTAAATAAATACGAAGAGGCTTTAAAAAGTTTTGAATTTGGTTTTAAACTTATTACTAAAGATGATCCTTTAAGAAAAGATTATATGACTTTTTTGGGGGAATGTTATTATAAACTCGATAAAAAAAGTGATGCTTTTAAAATTTTTGATGATCTGTTAAAAGAAGATGTCGAAAATGTAATGGTTTTAAATAATTACGCATATTATCTTTCATTAGAAAATAAAGATTTAAAAAGGGCTGCAGAGATGTCGTTAAAAACGATAATAGCTGAACCAAATAATCCTACGTATCTTGATACCTATGCTTGGATATTGTTTATGCAGAAAAATTATAAAGAAGCTCTTATTTATATTGAAAAGACTATTCAATTTGATTTGGATCCAAGTGATGTAGTTATTGAACATTATGGAGATATTTTGTTTTTTAATGATAGAATTGAGGATTCTATTATTCAGTGGAATAAAGCAAAACTTAAAGGAGAGGGAAGTGGATATTTAGATGAAAAAATTAAACAAAAGAAATATATTAAATAGTTATTTAGTTCTATTTATTGTCGTTTTAACAGCTGGGTGTAAAGTAACTGATGAACTGGGTACGGTTAAGGCTGATAAAAATTTATTAGCTAAAGCTGAGTTTATTCAATTGCGAACACCTATAGAATTTAGTTTTAAAGGAAAAATTGATTTAAGTAATAAAGCAAATAGAATAGGTGGTAAGGTAAAAATTATTAACAATAGCGAGGTTCATATACAATTAATTTCTAAAACTATTGGAATTGAAATATTAAAAGTACATCTTTTTGGCGATTCAATTATTTATCTAAATAAGATAGATAAAAAGTATTTTATTGGTGATTTGGCGACATTTTTAGGTAGCGATGTTTTAACTACAGCCGATATAATTAAATTATTGACCGGTAGATATGTAAGCTTAATTGATAAACCTGTGATTACTTATAGTGTAAACACCTTTCATTTTTCATCAAAGAATGGTTTATATAATCAGGAATTAATGTTAAATAAATCAAATCTTTTGTCACATAATTCTATCGTTTATGGAAATATTAAATTGAATACGAATTATGGTAATTATGTTAAATATAACGTTCCGGGTAGTTTAGTTATGTTATTTCAAATAAATGATCTCATTATATCAGGAAATTTCGATATTTTTGCCATTCAAAAACTTGAGGATAAAAATGTAAATATTAGTATTCCAAAAGGTTATACAATTTTTAAATGAGATATTTAGTTTTATTTTATGCAATTTTTTTCGGACTTACATTGTTTGGTCAATCTAAACAAGACCTTGAAAATCAGCGTAAAAGAGCAGCACAAGAAATAGATTTTACCAATAAATTAATTGATGAAACCATAAAAACAAAAAAGGATTCATATAATAAGTTGTTACTAATTAAAAGTAAAATAAAGCAACGACAGGGCTTGGTTAAAACTATTGAGAAAGAAATAGATTACTTAAATGATAATATTGAAGTACATCAAGAGATTATTATTGGTTTGGAGAATGATCTTGTACTTTTAAAAAAGGAGTATGAAAAAATTATTTATTACTCCTTTTTAAGTAACGATAAATATAATAATTTGATGTTTATTATTGCTTCAGAGTCTATTAATGAAGCTTATAGACGCTTAAAATATTATCAGCAGTATACAAAGTTTAGAAAAGAACAGGCAAAAAAGATTATTTTAACCAGAGAAACCATTGAGGAAAGTATTGTTGAGTTGGAAATTCTGAAAGCTGATAAAAAAGATAGATTACTGGATAAAAAAATTGAGAATAATATATTGGTGTCGGAAAAAGATGAAAAGAATAAACAAGTAAATTATTTGGCAGGGAAGGAAAGGGAATTAAAGATTACTCTTCAAAAGCAATACGATTTATCAAATAGATTAAAGAAAGAAATTGAAAGAATTATTGAAGAAGAGGCCAGAAAAGCAGCTGAACGATTAAAAAAATCGGGCGGTGATTTTTTCCAGTTAACGCCTGAAGAACAATTAATAGCAGATATTTTTGGAAAAAATAAAAGTAGACTTCCTTGGCCAACCCAACGTGGTGTTGTTACTGGTGAATTTGGAGAACATGCTCATCCTGTTATTAAGGGAGTTATGATTAGAAATGATGGTATTGACATTGCTACTAACGAAGGTGCAATTGTACGAAGCATTTATGAAGGAACAGTAAGTCGTATTTTTGCCATTGCAGGAGCGAATAAAACAATTATTATTAGACATGGTAATTACTTAACAGTATATTCTAATTTAAAGGATGTAACGGTTAAACAAGGCGACAAAGTGAGTATAAAAGAAACTATAGGAGTGGTTTTTACCGAAAAAGAGAACGAACATAAATCGGTGTTGCAATTCCAGATATGGAAGGAGAACGAGAAACTAAATCCAGAAGATTGGTTGGCAAAGAATAAGAATGGATAAAATATTAGAAAATTTTCAACAAAAGATAAATACATTTATTAATAAGTACTATAAAAATAGTTTTATTAAGGGTATTATTCTTACAGTAACTTTATTTGCAGGTATTACTTTAGTAATATCAGTATTAGAGTATATTGCATGGTTTCCAACTAATATTAGGTTTATTTTGTTTCTTTTTACCATTTTATCTTTTATATTAATTTTTGCTTACTTTTTGGCTTTTCCTATTTTTCGTATGCTTGGTGTATTTAATCGATTAACCGATTTTGAAGCTGCTAAAATTATACAAAAAAATATTGAAGGAATTGATGACACCATTCTAAATATTTTGGAACTCAATAGATCAAGTGAATACGATCATGAACTAGTTACTGCCAGCATTGTTCAAAAGATTAATGACTTGGAGCATTTTAATTTTTCGACGGCTGTTGATTTTTCAAAAAAAAAGAAGTTTATAAAATATTTTGTTGCGATAGTAATACTTTCACTACTATGTGGGATAGTTCAACCTAAAATATTTACTTATGGTAGTGCTAGGTTAATAAATTATAATGTTGAATATATTAAGGAAATAGGGTTTAATATTGACATTAGAAATGATTCGTTAAATGTAGAACGGGGTAAGGACTATTTATTGAATATTAATATAACGGGCGATAAAATACCGAGTGAATTATATATTAAAATAGCTAGCAATAGTTATATCACACGAAAAATTAATAACAGAAGATTTACTTATTTATTTAAAAATGTAAATCAAAATTTTTTATTCAAAATTGGCAGCGATAATTTTATATCTCAAAATTATGAGTTAAACGTTTTGGTTCCTCCTGTTATAAAAAGCTTTATTGTTTTTGCTGATTATCCCGATTACACTACCTTAAATAATGAAGAATTTGTAAATGAATCTAATTTAAAAGTTCCTATCGGAACTATTTGTCGTTGGTCACTTGAGGGGATGGATGTCGATTCTTTATTTTTGTGTAAGGATAGCACAAAATTTATATTTAGCAGGGATAATAATTTGTTTGAATATGAAACTAAGTGTATAAATTCTTTTAGTTATTCTCTTTTAGCAAATAATAAAGAATTAAAAAAAGAATACTTTGCTAATAGTAAAATTATAATTTCTCCCGATCTGTTTCCAAGTATCGATGTATCTTTTATTCAAGATCAAGGTGATTTCAATATTTTTTATTTTAAAGGAATCATTAGTGATGATTATGGTTTTTCAAGTTTGGTTTTCAAAAGCAACACAAATAAATTAAATATCCCGATTAATTATAATATTAACACACAAGAATTCTTTTTTGTGTATGATTTTGGCAGTGAAAACATTAAAGAATTTGAGTATTATTTTGAAGTTTTTGATAATGATAATGTAAATGGTTTTAAAAGCACTAAATCAGAAATATTTAAATATGTGTTGCCTACTAAAAATGAACTGTTGAATTATGAGAAGGAAAAAAATGATGAGATACTTAAATTCATGGAAAAATCATTTTTAAAGACTCAAGAAATTAAAAAAGATATTGAAAACCTAAAAACGAAATTGCTTACTGAAAAATTGACTAATTGGGAAAAAAATAAAATCATTGAGGATATTCAGCAAAAGCATAAATCACTTTCTGAAATATTAAGTGAACTAGCTGATAAAAATAATCAAAAAGATAAGTTTTTAAATTCATACGATAATGTTTCTGAAGAACTAATAAAGAAGCAAAAGCAAATTCAAGATATTTTAGAAATTGTGATGGATGATCAATTACGAGATTTATTAAAACAACTTAATGAACTTAAAAATAATTTGACTGAAAATGAGTTAAATGAATTATCTGAGAAGCTTGATTTAAAATACGATAATCTATCAAAGGAATTGGATAGGAATTTGGAATTATTACAAAAATTGAAAATTGAAAAGGATATAGAAAACATAGCAAGTAAAATACTTGACATTTCAAAAGATCAAGAAAAATTAAGTAATGCAATAATTGATAGTGCAGCGTATGAACTTAATAAGGATAATTTAGAGGAGATTGAGGATTTACAAAAAAAATACGATGCTGATTTTGAATTAAACAAAGCATTAGAGAAGCCACTTAACCTTAATGATTTAGAAGAAGATTTCGAAAATTTAGAGAATGGAATAGAGGAGAGCAATGATTTAGAGAATAATAATAGTAAGGAATCACATGATGATAATAGCAAAAAGGCAAAAAAATTAGCTGATAAAATGATGCAAATGATGCAATCGAATCAGGAAAAGGAAAATAGTGAAAATGCGGAAAGTTTAAGGCAAATACTTGAAAATCTATTTTATTTTTCTTTTAATGAAGAATTAATTGTTGAAGAGTTTGCAACAATTTCAAATATAAATCCAAAATATTTGGAATTAATTAGGGAACAAAAATCAATTGCCGATAATTATTCAATTATTAAAGATTCACTTTATGCTTTAAGCCGACGTACTCCTTTGCTTGGAAATCATATAAACGAAAAGGTGTTTTATATTGAGGCTAAATTGTTTGAGATTAATGAAAAACTTGAACAAGGCAATAATGGAAGTGTTCGTAATATGCTTCGATATTCAATTGAATACTCGAATGATTTAATATTATTGCTCACAGAATCTTTGCAAAACATGGATTCTATGGAAGGTGGAGGTGGAGGAAGCTCATCAAATAAGAAGAAAAAACCAAAGAAAGGAAAACCTTCAATGTCTGAATTGCGTAGTACTCAACAAGGTCTGAAGGAAGATTTACAAAACATGATAAATCAGATGAAAAATGGTGGGAAGCAACCTAGTACATCTCAAATGGGAAAAATGCTTGCAAAACAGGAAATGTTTCAGCAGTTATTAAATGATTTTAATCAAAAGAATGGTACTGGGAATGAAGCCTCAAAAATATTAGAAGAAATAAATAGATTATTAGAACAAAACAAAAGAGATTTGATCAATTTTAATATAAATAGAAACACTTTAAATAGACAAAATCAAATTACTACGAGATTACTTGAAGCAGAAAATGCTGAAAAGGAAAGGGATAAGGATGACAAAAGAAAGTCTAATGAAGCCCTTGAATATCAAAATAGTAATCCGAAAAAGTTATTTGAAGATAATGATCAAAATAGTAATTTTAATGATATATTAAATAAAAGTAACATACATTTGATGTATTTTTACAAAATCAAATATCAGGAATATATTAATAACGTAAAATCTTTACCTGATGAATAAAGAAATTAGGATTCCATCTAGAATTGAAAACATTAGCATGATAGAAAATTTAATAGATGAAGTTTCTATTGAATTAGGTTTAGTTGCTGATTTATACGGTAATGTTTTGATTGCTGTTATTGAAGCAGTCACTAATGCCATTGTGCATGGAAATAAATTACAAGAAGATAAATTTGTAAGTATTTGGTTAAAAAGTGAAAATACAAATTTAGAAGTAAAAATTCAGGATGAAGGTAATGGTTTTGAATTTGATAATGTTCCTGATCCAACGAAACCTGATAATGTTGAAAAACCCGATGGTAGAGGTGTTTTTTTAATGAAGCATTTAGCTGATGGTATTTCATTCGATAAAGGAGGATCAATTGTTGTATTAAAATTTAGTATTTAATAGTGATAGAATTTTTTAGTGAGGAAGTTTCAGTTGAAAAGTTAAATATTAAAAAGACTGAAACATGGATAAATAAATGTGTAGAGGAAGAAAATAAATTATTAGGTGATATTTCAGTTATTTTTTGCAATGATGAATATTTGTTACAAATAAACAAAGAATATTTAGCCCACCATTTTTACACCGATATCATAACATTTGATTATTCACAAGATGTGATTCTTTCTGGTGATTTATTTATTAGTGTTGATAGAGTATTAGAAAACTCGAAGGAATTTAACGTGTCATTTGATAATGAATTAAAAAGAGTTATAATACATGGTATTCTTCACCTAATTGGGTATGGAGATAAAACAGATGAAGAGAGCAAAATAATGAGAATGTTAGAAAATAAATATTTAAAAATCTATTAAGGTGTTACAAGAATATGATGTAATTGTTGTTGGTGCAGGTCATGCTGGTAGCGAAGCTGCGGCTGCGGCTGCTAATTTAGGTTCCAAGACACTGTTGATAACAATGGATATGAATAAAATTGCTCAAATGTCTTGTAATCCTGCTATTGGAGGAATTGCAAAAGGGCAAATTGTTCGCGAAATTGATGCCTTAGGTGGATATACTGGTTTGGTTGCGGATAAGTCTACTATTCAGTTCAGGATGTTAAATAGGTCTAAGGGTCCTGCAATGTGGAGCCCAAGAGCTCAATGTGATAGAATGATATTTTCATTGGAATGGAGAAAATATTTAGAAGGAATAGAGAAATTAGATTTTTTCCAAGATAAAGTTGTGTCTTTAATTCTAAATGAGAATGTTGCTTGTGGTGTTGTTACGCAAATGGGGTTTAGGTTTAAATCAAAGAGTGTTATTTTAACAAATGGTACGTTTTTAAATGGTTTAATGCACATTGGTTCTACTAAATTAATTGGTGGCAGAATGGCTGAACCGGCTTCGTCTGGATTGACCGAACAGCTTGTAAAGTTTGGGTTTAGTACTGGAAGAATGAAGACAGGTACTCCTGCAAGACTTGATGGACGGTCTATTAATTTTTCAAAGCTTATTGAGCAAAAGGGAGATGAAGACCCAGAGTGTTTTTCTTATTTGAACAATGAAAAGAAATTACAAAAACAACGATCTTGTTATATTTGTCATACGAATAAAGATGTTCACAATATTTTAAAAACGGGTTTCGAAGAATCACCTTTATTTAATGGAACAATTCAGAGTATTGGTCCTCGATATTGCCCAAGCATTGAAGATAAAGTAGTAACTTTTTCTTCAAAAGATAGCCATCAATTGTTTCTGGAGCCGGAAGGTTTCGACACAGAAGAGTATTATTTAAATGGCTTTTCATCGTCTTTACCATGGGAAATACAATTAAGGGGGCTTAAATTAATACCTGGACTTGAAGAAGTAAAAATATTTCGTCCGGGTTATGCAATTGAATATGATTATTTTGATCCAACACAGCTAAAGCACAATTTAGAAACTAAGTTAATAGCAAATTTATTTTTTGCCGGGCAGATAAACGGAACAACTGGTTACGAAGAAGCAGCCGCACAGGGACTTATTTCGGGAATAAACGCACATTTGAAAATTTCAAATAAAGAACCGTTTGTGTTAAATAGAGATGAGGCATATATTGGTGTATTAATAGATGATCTTGTTACAAAAGGAGTGGACGAACCATACCGAATGTTTACGAGTCGAGCAGAGTATCGTATTTTATTAAGACAAGATAATGCAGATCTCAGATTATCGGAAAGAGGAAAATATTTAGGCTTGGTTAATGAAGATAGATACAGTAAATATTTATATAAAAAAAGATCAATTGAAGAGCTAATTACGTTTTTTAAAGAAACAAGTATTAAACCCGAAGACATTAATGATTTTTTAATTTCGATAAAAAACTCGACACTTAAGCAATCAATAAAATTGATCAATTTGATTAGCCGACCCGATATTTCTATTTTGGATTTAGTGGATAGATTTAGTAAACTAAAAGAGTTCACAACAAAGATCGAGTCTCAAAAGAAAGAGATTCTAGAGAGTGCTGAAATTAGTATGAAATACAGAGGTTATTTGGTAAGGGAAAAACAAATTGCAAACAAATTAAAAAAGCTTGAAAACTTGTCCATTCCCAGTGAAATCGATTATAGCAAATACCAGTCAATATCTACAGAGGGAAGGCAAAAGCTAAATAAGATTAAACCAATAACAATCGGTCAGGCTTCAAGAATTTCAGGAATTAGCCCATCAGATATTAATGTATTATTGGTGAGTTTTGGGCGATAATAGTTCCACGTGAAACAAATATTTTACACTAAACACAAATTGTTTCACGTGGAACTGTTTTTCACAGAACCTTAGCGTCAATTGTTTGTTTAGTTAGATGTATTTGTGTAAATGGTAGAAATTAATAAGAGATAGAATAAAGTAAATTACAAAGCAGCGTTTAGCAAGCTTTTTATTAAAAATGAATATGTTAAAAATACGAAACATTGCAATTATTGCCCATGTGGATCATGGAAAAACAACTTTGGTTGATAAAATACTTATGCAAACAAAGTTGTTTAAGGATCATGAAACTCCAGGAGATTTAATTCTGGATAGCAACGATCTTGAGCGAGAGAGGGGAATAACCATTTTATCCAAGAACGTCTCGGTAATTTATAAGGATATTAAAATTAATATTATAGATACTCCTGGCCATTCTGATTTTGGTGGTGAAGTTGAGAGGGTGCTTAATATGGCAGATGGTGTGCTGCTTTTGGTCGATGCTTTTGAAGGGCCAATGCCTCAAACAAGATTTGTTTTACAAAAAGCCATACAGTTGGGATTAAAGCCAATTGTTGTAATTAATAAAGTTGACAAACCAAACTGTAGACCAGAGGAGGTTCAAGAAGAGGTTTTTGAGCTAATGTTTAGTTTAGATGCAACCGAAGATCAGTTAGATTTTCAGACAGTTTACGGTTCATCAAAGGAGGGTTGGATGGCAGATGATTTTAAAAAACCATCGAAAGATATTATTCCCTTACTTGATAAAATTATTGAAATTATTCCTGAACCAAAAGTTGTAAAGGGAACCTTGCAAATGCTAATTACATCTCTAGATTATTCAGCTTATGTAGGAAGAATAGCCGTTGGAAGAATTAATAGAGGTGAAATTAAGGTTGGACAGCAAATTAGCTTATGTAAACGAGATGGAAAAGTAATTCGTTCAAAAATAAAAGAACTGTACGTTTTTGTGGGGATGGGAAAAGTAAAAGCTGATGTTGTTTATGCAGGAGACATTTGTGCATTAGTTGGTGTTGATGGTTTTGAAATTGGTGATACGGTTGCTGATCTCGAAAATCCAGAAGCATTAGATCCTATAGCTATTGATGAACCAACAATGAGTATGTTGTTCACTATTAATAATTCACCTTTTTTCGGAAGGGATGGAAAATTCGTAACTTCAAGACACTTAAAAGAACGTTTAGAAAAAGAGCTGGAAAAGAATTTAGCTTTGAAGGTTTCGCCAGGAGAAACAGCTGACTCTTTTGTCGTTTATGGTCGTGGTATTCTTCATCTTTCTGTTTTAATTGAAACGATGAGAAGAGAAGGATATGAAATTCAAGTTGGACAGCCGCAAGTTTTAATAAAAGACATAGGTGGCGAAAAATGTGAACCTATTGAACAGCTTGCAATTGATTTGCCGGAAGAGTATTCTGGAAGGGCAATTGAAATGGTTACCCAAAAGAAGGGTGAATTGTTAAATATGGAGAGAAAGGGTGAGCGTATACATCTTGAGTTTAAAATTCCTTCAAGAGGTTTAATCGGAATGTCAAATAATATGCTAACAGCTACTGCTGGTGAAGCGGTTATGAGTCATCGATTCATCGCATACGAACCATATAAAGGGCTAATAGAGGCAAGAGTTAATGGGTCGCTTATTGCAATGGAAGGTGGAACTTCTTTCGCCTATGCTTTGGGTAAGTTAACAGATAGAGGTAAGTTTTTTATCGGACCAACTGAAGAAGTGTATGAAGGAATGGTTGTTGGAGAAAACTCAAGAGCAAATGATTTAGTATTAAATGTAACTAAAACAAAGAAACAATCAAATGTCAGATCTTCTGGTACAGATGATAAAATAGTATTGGCTCCTCCAATTAGATTTTCTCTTGAAGAGGCATTGGAATACATTCAGAAGGATGAATATGTTGAAGTTACTCCAAATGCAATTAGACTGCGAAAAATATATTTAAAAGAGTTTGAAAGAAAACGACTTAGTCATTAATTGATAAAAAAAACCTTCATTAGTAATAATGAAGGTTTTTTTTTTATATGAAAAATATTATATTTTTTTATTAAGATAGTTGTCAATTTTTTCTAATAGCACTTTACCCATTATCGGTTTCGACAAGTAATCATCACAACCCGCACTAAGTATTTTTTCTTTCTCACCAGCTAAAGCATAAGCTGTTTGTGCAATAATTGGTAATTCAGGACGAATTTTTTTTATCTCATGAGTTGCTTCATAACCATTCATTTCTGGCATTTTTATATCCATTAAAACAATGTCTATTAATGGGTTATTTTGAACAGCTTCTAAAGCTGATTTACCGGTTTCAGCCCAAATTAATTTTGCACTGGTTCTCTTAAGAAGAGCTTCAAGAAATAAATAATTTGTCCGTTCATCTTCGGCAATAAGAATTGTTTTTCCTGAAAAATCATAATTGTTAAACATAAATAAAAGCTTTAGCTGTATGAGCAAATTTAATGTTTTTTTTTAATGAACATAGCGTTTGCAAAAAGAATTAACGAAATACACTAATTTAGTAAGTTATACCGTTTTTAAATTGGTTCATTAGCTTATTCCATGCGCTTTCAAGTTTGGGCGCAAATAGAAACATACTTAGGGCTAAAACATATCCAGCAAGCATATCAATAAAGTAATGATAGCGTAAATATAAAGTTGCAATAAATAGTGAAATAGCAAAGGGTAGAACTATATAAAAGAACCAACGTAAATATTTAAATGAGAAAAGTAATGTTAGCATAGTAACTCCATTGTGCAAACTCGGAAAACAATCGCGGCGAGTATATTCCGAAATTTCATAATTTATAATATGTGAAATTTTGTCTGTTATTATTCCGCCATCTAAATGAACACTAAATAAATGGGAAAGTGTAAACTTTGGACCAACTGCGGGAAAAATTACGTAGCCAATGTATCCAACGTAAAATGTTAAGATGGTTCCTGCTAAAACGGTTCTGAAATTTTTATAGTCTCCTTTAAAATATAATATAGCCGGCAATAACATGGGGTAAATAAAGAACATACTATATGAAAAGTACATGTAATCTGTCATTGGTTTCGAAATAAATTGTTCTAACCAAATGCCTGGTTGAACGCCCAATAAAAATTCATCAATCTTAATTAAAAGTGGATCGATATCGTTTGGATTTATGAGATGCACCATATTGTGCATGTTGGTGTAAATTAAGATACATAATCCGAATGGCAGAATTTCGCGCAAGAATTGCAAAAACTTTACAAAATATATTCCCACAATATGTTTTTGAAATATTTTTAAATCTTTGGTTTTAATTATTCCCAAGAAGACAATAAACGTAATAAGCGTACCAACAAAGCGGTCAATGTCGCTTTTGTAAAAACCCTCTTTATCGTGGAACAACACCATGAAAATTACCATTGGAATAAACAAGAGAAGAGCTAAAAATTCTTCCAAACGCAATTTGAAAATAAGTGTATATATTTTTCTCATAAACTGTTTGCTTTTTATAGTCAATAAAATAATTGGCAAATGTAATTAATTTGAGTTAATATTTTGAACGAACTTGTGGTCGTGTTATAAAGTGCACAACAACAGGCGCATGGTAATAGAATTTTAAAAATAATTGTCAAATAATTTGGAATTTAGTTTTAACACACTTAACTTTGACCAATCGTTCAGTCAAAAACAATTATTATGCCAAGAACAAAAGAACAATTTGAAGAAATCCGTTTAGAAAAAGCGAAAATGATAAAGCAAGTTGCTTTGGAACTTTTTGCAAATAATGGATATTATCAAACATCAATATCTGAAATTGCCAAAGCGGCAAATATATCAAAAGGATTAATTTATAATTATTTTGAAAGTAAAGATGAGCTTTTACGTGATATTATTAATTCGATGATTAATGAAATTTATGCTTCGTTTGATAGAAATCATGATGGTGAACTAACAGGTGACGAGTTTGAATTTTTTGTGCGCGAAGCCTTTCGCTTGCAAAAAGAAAAGCGTGAGTTTTATAAAATGTATTACGTTTTGTTAATGCAGCCAAATATTCAGGAAATAATTAATCACGCATCGGGTGAACTCATGCAAAATGTGATGGCAATAACCTACCAATATTTCAAGAAACATTTTCAAGATCCTGAAACTGAAATGCTTTTGTATTCTTCGTTAGTTAAAGGATTGAGTATGCAGTATGTTTTTGCACCTGAGAATTTTAGCGATGAAATATTTGAAAAAGCGATAAATAGAATAATTGAATTTCACAAACGATAAATCCTTAAAATTATGAACAAGAAAATTTTTACAACTGGGATATTAGCTGTAAGTTTTTTATTTACTGTCTTTGCACAGGATGCAAAAGAGATAATTAAAAAAGCCGACGATAAATTTCAGGGAAATTCGAATAAAAGCGAAATGTCAATGTCAATTATTCGACCGGCTTATACAAGAACCATTGAATTTAAAAACTGGTCCTTAGACCGAGATTATTTTATGACCATTGTTACTGCTCCTGCAAAGGACAAGGGTCAAGTTTTTATGAAACATCAAAACGATATGTGGAATTATATGCCTGCCATTAATCGTATGATAAAACTCCCACCATCTATGATGTCGCAAGGCTGGATGGGATCTGATTATTCAAACGATGATTTGGTAAAACAGTCTTCAATAGTTGTTGATTATGACCACACCATCGCAAAAAGCGAAACAATAAATGATCACGATTGCTTTAAAATTGTAATGATTCCGCATGAAGATGCCAATGTGGTTTGGGGAAAGGTAATTGTTTGGGTTGATAAAGCTTTATTCATTATGCATAAGTCTGAATATTATGACGAAGAAGAATATTTGGTGAGAACAGAGATTGGAAAGGACATTAAAGTATTTGATGGCAGAGAGTTACCTTCAATAATTGAAATTATTCCTGCCGATGAAGAGGGACATAAAACCATCATTCAAATTAAATCAATGGATTTTGATATGGATATAAAACAATCGTTTTTTACTCAACAAAATATGAAACGGGTACGGTAAATATATTTAAACCACCATAATTCATGAGGAAAGAGATTCTGTTTGCGTAAAGTGTTGGTTTTGTTGTGTTTATTGCACATTTTGAGTTTCAAATTCATAGCCCACTTTTGGGCTATTGTATAAATTTAGGTTCTAAAACAAACACGTTGTCAATCAAGCACAAACAGCTTCTCAACCAAGCGAAGCGATCTCACGATCCCGAGAACTCGGGAGAGTAATAATTAAATCCCGAACCTTTAGCTCATGCGAAGCATAATTTTTCGGGTTAAAGAGTAATTTTTTAAAAATTAAAAGATGGATAAATTAATAAAAATGGCTTGGCGAAATATCTGGCGAAATAAAAGGAGAACGCTTATAACGATAGCATCCATATTTTTCGCGGTATTTTTTGCAGTTATTATGCGGGCTTTTCAATTGGGAACCTATGAGCATATGATTCATCAGGCAATAGAATCGTTTACGGGTTATATACAAATTCAAGACAAGGAATTTTTTGATGACCCTAGTTTAGATAATTCTTTTAAATATGGAGGAGAATTAGCAAACATTGTTGAAAACAATAAAGAAATAAAAGTTGCGGTTCCACGTGTAGCATCCTTTTCATTGGCTTCAACTGGAATGCAATCAAAAGGGGTTTTGGTTACCGGTATCGATCCTTTGCGAGAAAAGGAATTGTCGAATCCCGAAATTCGAATAGTTAAATATCGATTGACAATTGAAGCAATTGAAAAGATAATGGCAGAAACAAAACTGCCCAAGAAGCAATTAGAGCTATTGAAAATCCACGAAAAAGGTTCGTTTAGTAGTTGGGCTGGCCTGGCACTCGGTTTGAGCTTAAGTGGCTCCCTAGAGGACGAATTAAAGCCCATAATAACAAAGCACACCAAATTCGAGGGACAATATTTAAAAGTGGATGATGATGGGGTGTTGGTTTCCGACAGATTATCAAAATATTTAATGGCTGAAGTAGGTGATACTATTACTTTGCTAGGCTTGGGATATCATGGGGTGACTGCAGCAGGAATTTTTCCAGTTCGGGGAATTGTAAAAATTCCATCACCCGATTTAGATAATAAATTAGTTTACATGACATTGTCTAAGTCTCAGCAATTTTTTGATTTAGGAAATCGAATTACATCTCTTAACATTAATTTATATGATCCTGACGAAATGATGGAGGTTCAATCTGAATTATTAGCCTCTATTAATTCCGACAAATACACAGTAAAGAATTGGGAAGAGTTTAATCCAACCATGAAACAGCAAATTGAAGGAGATAGTGTTGGAGGTGTTATTTTTATTGGAATTTTATATTTCATAGTGCTTTTCGGAATTTTTGGAACGGTGCTTATGATGGTTGCTGAACGCAAAAGAGAGTTTGGCGTAATGGTGGCCATTGGAATGAAAAAAGCAAAACTGGTTGTAATTCTTTTTATTGAAATGATCTTTCTTGGTTTTATTGGTATGGCAACGGGGCTTGGGGCTGCGGCACCACTTATCGTTTTAGGTAACAAAAACCCTATACGCATGACTGGCGAAATGGCTAAAATGTATGAGGATATGGGTTTTGACCCAGTTATGCCGCTAGCTTGGTTCGATAATTATTTTGTTTGGCAAGGAGTAATTATAATGATAATGGTTATTCTTGCTTGTATATTTCCATTAGAAGGGGTACGTAAAATGAAAGTAATGAATGCCTTAAAAGCCTAATAGAGATTGGAAAAGATTGGAAAAGATTGAGAAAGATTGAGAAAGATTGAGAAAGATTGAGAAAGATTGAATTAGATTGAGAAAGATTGATGAAGATTTGCTAACAATTAACATTAGTGATTATGGAAAACAATAATTGGATAGAATATAAAGCTGAGATTAGGGAAAGACTGAAAGCTTTTGTTTTAAAAATTCTTGAGTTATCAGAATTAATACCAAACACAACAAGAGGGAAGGTCATTAATTATCAGATTACAAAGTCTGGTTCTAGCACATATGCAAATTATAGAGCCGCGCTAAGGGCTCGATCAAAAGCGGAATTCTTTTCAAAACTTTCTATTGTAGTTGAAGAGGCGGATGAAACTGAAATGTGGCTTGATCTGATTATTTCATCAAATTTATTAAGTGATAATTTTATAAAAACACTGCATAATGAAAGTGTGGAATTATTAAAAATATTGGCAACTATGCGAAAGAGAATAGGAGATTGATTCATAAATAAAATTTCAATCTTTATTAATCTGCGAAGCATCAATCTAATTCAATCTTTATAAAGCTATTAAATTAAGAAAGAAGAATTTTAGCAATAGTAAAACATAAATAAAAACACAAGAAAATGATAACTTCTATATCCTGGAAAAACGTATGGCGCAATAAATCACGAAGCATGATTGTGATTGGCGCAGTTACTTTAGGAACCCTGTCTGGAGTTTTTGTGGCGGGAATGATGAAAGGCTGGGTGGATCAAAGAATACATAGTGCTATTCACACAGAGGTTTCGCATATAAAAATGCAACATCCTGAGTACCTAAATAACGAGGAAATAAAATATACCATTCCGAATTATTCTGAAATTGAAAATTATTTGAATAATTCGGAAAATGTAAAAGCCTGGACTAAACACACAAAAATTATGGCCATGGCTGCAACTTCACGTGGAAACACAGGTGTTATGCTAAAAGGAATTAATCCTGATGAAGAAAAGCGTGTTTCAGACCTGTACACAAATATTGTTAAAGGAGGGGGTAATTATTTCGAATCAGAATTTAAAAACCCAATTGTAATAAGTGAAAAAACAGCCGATCAGTTGCGATTAATTAATTATCAAATTACAGATAATCTGATTGATACGCTTAAGTTACTTAAAGTAAAAGATCATACTATTGAAAGTTTGGCAAGTATAAAAGATAAACGATTTATAACTGAAAAGAAATTTAAGTCGGCTCTTGAAGAAATTTTACATAAAAATGAGATTCGGGTTCATGGCCCAGTAATAATGCAAATGGCTAAGCATTATAAGGTTAAGTCAAAAATTGTATTTACATTTTCTGGTAGTAATGGAGAGATGTCATATCAATCATTCAGAGTGGTTGGTGTTTATAAAACAGCCAATACCATGTTCGATCAAATGAATGCATTTGTTATTGCCGATGATTTAGCAAAAGTTGCTGGTTTTGAGCCTAATAAATACCATGAAATAAACATGATTATTAATGAAGAATCTGTTGACATTAAAGATTTTTCTCAAACATTGGCTGAGAAATTTTCAGAAACCAATGTGATGACTTGGAAAGAGTTAGCTCCTGATGCCGGGATGATGGCTGACTTTATGCAAGTGTATTATTATATAATTATGGGAGTGATCTTTTTCGCTTTAGCTTTTGGAATAATAAACACCATGCTAATGGCTATACTTGAGCGAATTAAAGAACTTGGAATGTTAATGGCAATAGGCATGAACAAAAAACGGGTTTTTAATATGATTATGTTGGAAACTGTTTTCCTTACTTTAACAGGAAGTGTAGTTGGGATGATTTTGGGAGCCATTACTATTGGAATTACTGGTCGGGTTGGTTTAAACTTTTCTTCAGTGCAAGAAGGTTTTGAGGCATTTGGGTGGTCAGCCCTGGTGTATCCAAGCATTGAGCTATCTTTCTTTTTTGGTGTAACCCTAATGGTGATTGCAATTGGAATTTTAGCATCGATAATTCCAGCACGAAAAGCTTTGAAATTGAACCCTGTAGAAGCAATTCGAATGGAGTAGAGCAGGTTACAAGTTTCATGTTACAAGCTTTAAAACAAAATGTTATGAGTAGTTATAGAGATTTAGAGATTTATCAATTGAGTTATAATTTGGCTAAGGAGGTTTATTATATGACAATGAAACTTCCAAAGCATGAATTGTATGAACAAGGCAGCCAGGTTCGAAGATCCACGCAAAGTATTAAAGATAATATTACCGAAGGTTATGGGAGAAGAAGATATAAGGCGGAATTTGTCAGATTCTTAGTTTTTGCTCATTCATCGTGTGATGAAGCAACGTCACAACTTAATATGATTAATGATATTCATTTTGTGTCAAATCCGATAAACGAATTAATCGAATCATATGAAGTGTTAGGTTCAAAAATATATCGATTCATAAAGTACGTTGAAGATAATTGGAAATCTGAAAAATAACTTGTAAACATGTAACTTGAAACATGTATTGCTATAATTAATAGTGCTAATTAAACAGTGTACAAAAAACTTACAAGAACATAAAAAACACACAATCATGAAAGTAATAGAAATTGAAAATTTAAATAAGATATACAAAGAGTCTGAAATAGAGGTGCATGCAGTAAATGGTGTTACCCTCGATTTTGAAGAAGGTGAATTTGCTGCAATTGTTGGACCATCTGGTTCTGGAAAAACCACCTTGCTAAATATGATAGGCGGATTAGACGATCCCACTTCAGGAGAGGTAATTGTTGGCGGTTCAAGCATGAGCAAACTCAAAGGTGCGGAACTTACCGATTTTCGTTTGCATAATATTGGCTTTGTTTTTCAGTCGTATAATTTAATTCCTGTTTTAACCGCTAAGGAAAATACTGAGTTTGTCATGCGTTTGCAAGGTTTATCGGCAAAAGTTTGTGAAACACGTTCCGAAGAACTTTTAAATATTGTGGGCTTGGGCGAACGAATGAATGCCCGACCAAACAAACTTTCGGGAGGCCAGCAGCAAAGAGTGGCAGTGGCAAGGGCGCTTGCATCAAAGCCAAAATTTGTTTTGGCCGATGAACCTACAGCTAATCTCGATTCAAAATCGACTGAAACACTACTTGAAATTATGGAAAAACTGAATAGAGAAGAAAACATCACATTTATATTTTCAACACACGATGCAAGAGTAGTAAAAAAAGCGCGTCGTGTAATTACATTGGAAGATGGTAAAATATTAAGTGATGTAACTAAAAATGGTGGGGAGTAGTTTTTTATAATTTTTATTTAATCCCTGACAGAGTTATTTTGAAATGTTGTTTATAACAATTAAGCAGACTACTATTCAAATTGAAACTCTGTCAGGGTTAAAAAAATAAAAACTATTAAATAAAATTCCACGTGAAACAAGATAAAATTATTACTTGTACAATGAAAAGAATAGTTTATATATTTATATTATTCAACTTATTAGCTAATCAACTTAAAGCACAAGATAAATTGACAATCAATGGATATATTTCCACCGTGGGCCAATCTATTATGATAAAAGATTCAGCTGATAATTTAGATGCTCAAAGCGATTTGATTATTCATAATCGGATAAATATTACTTATTATCCTAACGATAAAATTACCGGGCATTTAGAGTTTCGCAATCAGTTTGTTGTTGGTGAGATGGCTAAAAACACTCCAAATTATGCAAAGCAATTTTCTAAGGATAAAGGCATGGTTGATTTAAATTGGAACTGGTTTGAGTGTGACAACAATTTACTTAATACTCAAATTGATAGAGCCTATTTGGAATATGTAAATGGAAAATTAGAATTGAGCCTGGGACGACAGCGTATAAATTGGGGAAGAACTCTGGTTTGGAATCCTAACGATTTGTTTAATGCTTACTCATATTACGATTTTGACTATATGGAAAAACCCGGCGCCGACGCACTTCGTGCGTTATATTACACAGGTATGGCGTCGTCGGTAGAGATAGTTGCAAAGATGGATAGTGCTGAAAACTTAACCCTTGCAGGCTTGACAAAACTTAACAATTGGGGCTATGATTTTCAAATATTGGCTGGATATGTCAATTCTGAAGACTATATCATTGGTGGTGGTTGGGAAGGAAACATAAAATCCTTTGCCTTTCGTGGGGAGATGAGCTATTATCAACCTGAAAAAAATTTCGCCGACACCTCCGGTGTATTCTTGTTTTCGGTGGGTGCCGATTATGCCTTCGAAAATTCAATGATGGTTCAGTTTGAATTTTTGTATAATGACAATAAAGTGTTGAATAGTCCTTTGGAATTATTTTCTGGAGCGCCGCAAAATTCAAAAAGTCTTTCGTTTTCTGAAACCAATTATTTTGGAAACATTAGTTATCCTATATTACCAATTTTAACGGTAAATTTTGCGGGTATGTATTTTCATGATTATAAAGGGTATTTTTTAATGCCTGGAGTTGATGTATCACTTAAAGACAACTTGGTTTTTACGACTTCTGCTCAGTATTTTAACCTTGAATTTGAGAATCCATATACTGGGGTTTCATCAAGAGTAGGAACTACCATTGCCTTTGCACGGTTAAAGTGGAATTTTTAATTTTTTTATATTAATAACCCAGAGTTTCATATTGATAGTAAAATACTAATCGGTTAATTATTATTTTCAAAATAACTCTGTCAGGGTTAAATATAAAAAATTAATAAAAATTTTATAAATTTGGTTAAAACCAGTTTATGCAAGGCACATTACCTATTGAACCAGGAAAATATTACCACATTTTTAATCAAGGAGTTAGTGGAACTAATTTGTTTGCTGACGCAAAAAACTATGAATATTTTCTGCATCTGTATAACAAATACATAAACCCAAATTTTACAACTTTTGCCTGGTGTTTAATGCCTAATCATTTTCATTTATTGATTCGTGTAAACGATAATTTGCAAAAACCACCGCACCAATATTTTTCAAATTTGTTTAATGCCTATACTCAGGCTTTTAATAAATGGCATAAAAGACGTGGTACACTTTTTCAGCGACCCTTTAAACGGAGGTTGGTAGCCGATGAAAAGTATTTCCGGACATTGGTAGTTTATATTCATAACAATCCAGTACACCACAGGTTTGTTTCTGATGCTATTGAGTGGGGTTGGAGTAGTTATTTGTCGTACTTAAGCAATAAACCAACAAAACTTGATCGTGCGACCGTTATTGATTGGTTTGGCGGAAAAAATAATTTGGAATACATGCACCAACAAGCTATTGATTTTGAATTATTAAAACTATTTGGGGAGTTGGAGTAAAAAAAAAAGTTTTGCTATTCCTGACAGAGTTTCAAAATGAATAGTAGATTGTCAAAAATTTATCGGTTGTGTTTCAAAACAACTCTGTCAGGGATAGTTTTAAAATGAATAGTAGATTGTCAAAAATTTAACGGTTGTGTTTCAAAATAACTCTGTCAGCGATAAACGATAAATTTAACCAATACCCCTGTCATAGTTCAATTAGTAAACAGCATATTAAATAATTAGCATTACTGTTTCAAATAAACTTTGACAGGGTTATAATAATATATAATAATAAATCTATTCCGTTACCGCTTTAATTCCAGGTAAAATTTTTCCTTCTAAGAATTCTAATGAAGCACCACCACCTGTTGATATGTGACTCATTTTGTCAGCCAAACCACTTTGGTTTACAGCAGCAACCGAATCGCCACCACCAATAATTGAAATGGCATCAGATTCGGCTACAGCTTTACAAATACCAAATGTTCCATGTGAAAAGTTTGGCATTTCGAAACAACCCATTGGGCCATTCCAAATAACGGTTTTTGCAGTAGCTATTTCTGTCGAATAAAGAATTGTGGTTTCTGGTCCTATGTCTAAAGCCATTCTTCCTTCAGGAATTTCAACCCCAACGGTTTCAATGCTTGCATCGTTATCAAATTTATCGGCAGCTAAATTATCAATGGGTAACAAAAACTTAACACCCTTGGCTTCAGCATCTTTAAGAATTTGTTTGGCAGTATCAACCAATTCTTCTTCAACCAAGGAGTTTCCAATAGCATGACCCTGTGCTTTGTAAAAAGTATAAGCCATTCCTCCGCCAATTAATATTGTGTCTACCTTTTCCAGCAGCGATTTTAAAACTTCGAGTTTACCAGAAACCTTTGCTCCACCAACAATGGCAATAAATGGCTTTTCAGGATTTGCTACCGTGTCACCTAAAAATTTAATTTCTTTTTCAAGCAATAAACCAGCCATTTTAACATTAACATACTCAGCAATAATTGCAGTTGAAGCGTGTGCACGATGTGCCGTTCCAAATGCATCGTTAACATAAACGTCAGTTCCGGCCGCCAATTTTTTAGCAAATTCAGGCATGGCTTCTTTGTCTTTATTTTCGGCCTTGTAAAAACGTAAATTTTCCAACACCAACACTTCGCCTGCTTTCAAATCAGCTTTAGCTTGCATTACTTTATCGCCGATACAATCGTCCACAAATTTGGCTTCAAAACCCAATTGTTTTGATAGTTCTGGCATGATATGTTTCAAAGAGAATTTTTCTTCTGGTCCGTCTTTTGGCCGGCCAAGGTGAGACATAAGGATGGCAGATCCGCCATCGGCAAGAATTTTTTTAATAGTTGGCATAGCACCAATAATTCTGGTATTATCGGTAACTTCAAATTTGTCGTTCAAGGGAACATTAAAGTCCACTCGAACAATGGTCTTTTTTCCATTAAAATTGTAATTACTAATTTTAGTCATAACTGTAATTTTATGCTTTTATTAATTTTTGAGTTTTAAATATAGTAGGACAAATATATAAAATTGCAGCTGCTTTTGCTTATTATTTGCTTAGAAACCAACGAAAAACAAAACAATCGTTTGCAGAAACCCTTAGGTTTTGAACACGATTATTGTTCGATTTGTTGTATAATTAAACCGCATAATTTCGCTATTTTTGCAGCAAAGAATGAAAACAGTTATTATATATTGCCATCGTAGTGATTCAAAACTTGAAAACAAGATGTTGAATACAGTACTTCAGGAGCTAAAGGTTCTTGGGCACGAAACCTATGTTGTAAATATTATTGGTGATATTTTTCCCGAAGGACTAATGACAAGTCAAGAGCTTGAATTGCCCACTGACGAAGAGGTGTCTGAACAAGTGAGGATTGTACAAGAGGAAATTGCTGAATGCAACAATATTGTTTTTCTGTTTCCTCATTACTGGAATGAAATGGCAGCCTATGTTCGCCGATTTGTTGATAAGGTATTTATGGCGGAATGGGGTGGAGGAAGAGTATTTGCTTCGGATAAGAAACTAAGAAATGTCAAGGCTTCCCTAATTACTTCTATGCGAATTCCACAAATTTTATTTAGTTCACGTACCGCCGGAGGATATAGCGATTCCTTTACGGTTTCTATTTTAAAACTTTGCGGAATAAGAAATATCAAATGGTTTAATATTGGTTTGTGGTCCGATTTAAACCCGAAAGCCAAAGAAAAGAAAATTGAAAAGATTCGCGATTACTTCCAAAAATTGTAAAAAAAGTATCAAGTAATAAGTATCAAAACACAAGAATTACAATTTTTGTCTTGATACTTATTACTTTGTACTCTCTTCTTGATACTTGTTACTCTCTACTATTACTTATTTATAGTTATCCCTTCAGTTATTTATCCAATCTAATAATTTGCTTACTTTTGTTGGCTAAAAAAGATGATAAAAATGAATCAAGAGGCAGAAATATTTGACAAAGTGGTTCGCGAACGCCGTTCTATTCGAAGATACGACGAAACCATTGATTATGATAAAGATGTTGTAAAACGAAGCTTGGAACGTGCCATTCTTTCTCCCAATAGCAGTAACATGCAATTGTGGGAATTTTACCGAATAACTTCTGATGAGGCTAAAAAGAAAATTGCCTATTATTGTTTAGATCAACGTACGGCAACCACAGCATCGGAATTGCTTGTAATTGTTGCCAGACCCGATAAAGTTAAAGAATCGATAAAGTTAAATTTATCTTTAGTTAACGACCCCAATAGTTTTGAAAAAGAAGACTTTAGAGAAAAACGCAGAACTTATTATAGCAAAGTAATGCCTTTGTTTTATTCTCGCGATTTTTTATTTATTCTTTCCCTAATTAAAAAACTAGTAGTTTTTGTGGTTGGTTTGAAACGCCCCATTGTTCGCGAAGTAACTGTTATAAATAAAAAAGTAACCATTCATAAAAGTGTGGCCTTAGCCGCACAAACCTTTATGTTAAGTGTAAAAGCAGAGGGTTACGATACTTGCCCTATGGAGGGTGTAGATTCCAAAAGAATAAAAAAATATTTGAAATTACCACGAAGAGCGGAAATAAATATGGTTATTTCTGTTGGACAAAGGGCAGAAGGCGGAATTTGGTATCCTCAGAAACGATATGAGTATGATGAGGTTGTGAAAGAGATATAAAAAAAGCCGAGCAATGCTCGGCTTTTTTGTTATTTAGCTTTTTGCTTCGGTTTTTCTTTAACAAATTCCATGGAATGTAAAATCGCTTCTAATTCTCGAACGTAATTTCGTTTGTCGTATTTTGGAGCATAAACAAAACCTTCCACAGTTACAATTCTATTTCTTTTTTCATCGATTTGCGAAACACTTACAAATGGACCGCCCATAAAGTCGCCTTCAACTTTCCATAATCCGCGAACTTCGGCAGTATAGCTTTCATTCATTTTGTACGACCGAAATGTTGGAAAAACTTGCAACTCAGTTGCCATATGCGATCCACGATTTTCACCAGGAACGTATAATTTTAAATACTTATCGCGCGATTTAATTAATTTATCAAGCGTAAAGTCTGTACTGTCTTTGTAATCGTAATAGTAAATAAATAATCCTTGAATCATTTGCGATGTTTCATGCGAAATCCAAATAAAATTGTTGGTATCCACATCGTATGAGTAACCCTTAGGAATGGTTAAATGAACACCAGTTCTTTGCTCAACTTTTTTAATTATTGGTTGTTCGGCGTACTTTTTATATCTTTTTGTTAAACGAACGTTTTCTGCTTTAAACAATAAGCTCAAAATTTTCTGATTGTTTTCGTCAAAAATTTCCATAAAATCCGACCGCGTTTTAGCCACAATGGTAATAACCATTTGTGGATTAGCCCATTTGTTATATTCCACATTTATGCCAAATTTTTCAGCTGAGGGAGATATGTTTGTAATGATAATATTTCTGTGAATTCTAAAAAGTTCTGAAAAAGCTTGCTGAGGAATATTTACCACATCAAATAAAGGCTCACTTTGCGGCAATCCAGGTGTATCTTCTTGCAAAAGTTTTTTAAAGCCTTGCCCCGGTGTTTCTTGCCATTGGTTTTTATCCATTATTATTAATACTTCACCCGCACGACCCGATGCACTGGGAAGTAAACTTTTTGTAACCTTTCTGTTGTTACAACTCATAAAGGTTATTGCGATTATCGTAAATATAAAAAATTTTAATTTTATCATTATAGCCATGTTTTTATTTTCAATCACAAATAAGAGATTTTTTATTTAAAATTTCATAAATTTAATTGACATAAATTTTTTTAACATAAATTAATTGAAGTTCAATAGATTAACATAACTATATTTTGATTAAAACACCTGTTTTTAATGAACTATTTTTTATTTATAGTGTTAACTTCTGGTAAACCCATAAAAGTATTATAAACTAAAGCAATGTAGTCATGAAAAAAATTACCCATTTTTTTGATTGTTCAAATCAGATAAAAAAGTCTTTTAATATTGTGGTGTTTTTGCTAGTAGCAATTTCAATACAGGCACAAATTGTACCAACAAACCAATACGACTTGCCTGGATACCCTAATGTTGAAGCATATTATCCTTTTGAAAAAAACAGCTTTGATTATTCAGGCAACAATAATGATTTAGTAATTTTAAATGCCATACCAGTAATTGGCAGAAATGGTGGCGAATTTGCTGCATATGAATTTAATGGTTTTAATTCAGCGTTAAAAGATGCGGGTGGATACGATTGGTTGCAAAACAATCAGTTTGCGATGAGCATGTGGGTAAAGACACAAACTATTGTAGACACAAGTGTTCTTTTAATGCAACTTTTCCCGAGTAATGATATTTGGTTTGGTCTCAAAAATGACCGGTTTACATTTTCAAAAAATGATGGTGGGTCTACCACCTATACTTGGGTATCAACCGAATCCATATTGCCCGATCAATGGTATATGTTATCTGCAAATTACATTATAGGTGCTCCTGATACGGTTGAACTTTTTATTAATGGTGTAAAAAGTTCTTTTACTCAGGAACCCAACATGGATTATTTTTCGCCTTATTTATCGTTACGCCATGTATATGGTGCTGCCGATTCTTTAGGAACAAGCGGTTTTACTGGAGTAATTGACGAAGTTAAAATATTTAGCTATGCGCTTGATTCTGCGCAAATGATTGATATGTATAATCACGAAGTATCAAACCTGCGCGATATTACTTTTAAAGTAGATATGAATTACCAAATAGGGATAGGCAAATTTGATACGGGCACTGATTTTGTTGATGTGCCAGGGACTTTTAATGGATGGGCTGGTGGTGAACAAATGGTTCATGAAGGCGGTGGTTATTATACTTTAACACTTAACAGTCAATATATTACCGATAGTCTTCAATTTAAGTTTCGCATAAATGGCGATCCGGGAAATGAAGAATTCCAAGGAGGTGCTTATAGAAGCTGGGTTGTTGAAGACCGAATTAATAATTTATCGTATCTGTATAACGACGAAGAGTATACTAATAATTTAGCTATAGTTTCTGTAAACCAACCAAATGCCATGTCTTCTGGTTCCGCCGATAGTGTTGAAGTAACAGTAAAAAATCTTGGTTATAATGTCATTGAAGGTTTTGATTTAAGCCTTGAGTTTGATGGTGGACTGCCCTTTACAGAGTTTAGGGCGGTAACCTTAAACTTTGGTGATTCTTATACACACACTTTTGATACTACTATTGATGTGTCGGCACAAGGAATACATGTTTTAAAGGTTTCTTGCTATTCCTCAGGAGATGAACAACCATTAGATGATACGGTTTATTATACGATATCCAATCTTTCTGTTGAATCAACTTACCCATATTATCAAGATTTTGAATCTGCAGGCCATGGTTGGTTTTCTGGCGGAAAAAATAGTTCTTGGGAAAGAGGGACACCTACAAAAAGTGTTATTAATTCGGCACATTCCGGATCAAATGCTTTTGTTACAGGATTATCAAGTACAGTTGCTCCTGGCGAAGAATCATTTTTAATAAGTCCTCGTTTTCAGGGACCATTTACAAATACCGCTGTTGAATTCTCATATTTTTGTCATAGCAATTGGCAGGCAGGTGCTGCCATTCAATATTCTAGTGATGGTGGAGTTTCCTGGATGCGTCTAGCGGATAATTGGACCGTACCGAATGGAAACGAAGACGATGTTCCGGCATTAGGCTGGACTGGCGATATGGCTGGGTTTGTTGGGTTTTATAATTATTGGAAAACCGTTCGCTATGATCTTGGTGATTTAGGCGGAGCTTCAGAAGTGGTTTTTAGAGTAGCTTTTGGTTCCGAAGAAGTACTTGATTTAAGTTCAGATGGATTTGCTTTTGATGATTTTAAATTCTACGAAAAACTAAATACCGATCTATCTATAGTCAGCGCAAAAACTGAAGATAACTTGAATGCCAATTTTGATGAATATGTATTTGTGTCGGTTTTGAACTATGGAAACTTAGACATTAATAATTGGCACATTGAGGCCCATTTAGATAATGCTGAAGTTTTTACAAACGATTTTATTGGCTATTCTATTTTTCCTGGAGATGTGGTTGGTGAAAGTGTCGAAATAAATTTGACCAATTTAGCCGATGGTCCTTATAACCTTACAATAATAGCTTATGCCGATGGCGATGAAAATGAAAGCAACGACACACTTGTTATTTCAGGTGTAAAAATGCCTACTATAACGGCATTTCCATTTACAGACGATTTTGAATCAACAATATTATGGAATGTTTATAACGATGATTTTGATGAAGACAAATTAATTGAATTTGGTAGCGCTTCTGGCGATTATATCTATGGGGTTTATGCAGGTTCAAATGCAATGGCTACAAATGTAATTGGCAATGGAGGTTTTAGAACTACAGCAGTTGCAGTATCTCCTTGGTTTAATTTTTCAGGAATGTTCCGCCCATCCATTGAATTTGCAATGTTTAGAGAACTTACTGCAGCCGATCAAAATGCAATGGGTATCCAGTGCCGTACCCGCCAAAGTGGTTGGCAACAATTGGGTGTGGTTGATCAAAATTGGTACAATAACTATTTAGATGGAAGTTTTGAAATTTATAACAAAGGACAATATGAAGGTTGGTCAAACATCGTTGATGGCGATTGGATGATTGCAAGCAGTTCTTTTCCTGAAATTGCTGATATAGATGAAGTTCAGTTTAAAATTTTATATTCTGTGGGCGATAACTGGAGTGGGAGTGATGGCTTTGCAATAGATAATTTTCAAGTTTTTGATAATCCTTTTTCCGATGATTTAGCTCTGATAAAAATTGAATCACCTTCTACTGGACTTGGTCAAGCAAACGATACGGTGCGTGTGTTAATACAAAACCAAGGAATAAATCCTGCAACAGGTTTTGATATTTCGTTTTCTTACGACACCGTTTTTTTAAGCGAAACGGTATTGAATAATATATTGCCAGGAGAGATTTATGAGCATACATTTACTCAAACTATCGATTTGTCTATTGAAGGGGAGTATTCGGTGGATGCTGAGATTACTTATGTTGCCGATGTAAATACATCAAACAATATTTTAAGTAAAGGGGTAAATATTTTACCATTTCTAAGCACACCTCCTTATGCATTCGATTTTGAATCCGGGCCACAAGGTTGGGTAACAGGCTCATTAGGTATTGCTGCTATGGGATCATTTCAGCACGGAATGCCATCCGGTCAAACAATTAACACGGGAGCGGGAGGAAGTATGTATGCTTTTGCAACTAACGCTTTTTATTTTGCCGATGAATTATCCTATGTACAAAGTCCTTTCTTTGATTTATCAAGTTTTGTTGCACCAAAAGTAAGTTTAAATGTTTGGGCTCAAATGATGGATGCTGATGATGGTGCTGCTTTGCAATACACAAAAGACAACGGAGCTTCTTGGATAACAATAGGAGTTGAAAATTCTGTGATGGGATGGTATAATATGACAGCAAATCCTTCACAAGGAGGATTGGCAAAAATCGGAATTATGAATTATTGGACTCACGAAATGTGGGCTTGGCAATATGCCGAACATTCAATTGCCGAATTGGCCGGCGAACCTTCAGTAAGTTTTAGAATTATTTTTGGTAGCGATAATGGTGACAATGATTATGATGGTTTTGCCTTTGATAATTTTTCAATTCAGGAGTCATTGTTAGGATTAACTGAAAATTTTAATGACAATGTTTTAACAAACTGGGATTCAGAACCAACCTATACTTTAAACGAAATTGCTGGTGAATTAGAAATTACAGCCACCAATAAAATTGATTGGGAAGCCTTTAATTATAATGTGAACATGTCAATAGCAGACAATCCATATTTAGCAGTTCGTTTAAAATCTGATTCTGCCATAACTGTACGTTTTGCTTATGTAGATGTTTTTGGTACCTGGACAGATTATGGAAATGGAGGATTTCAAATTCCTGGCGATGGACTGTATCATGATTATTATTGGGATTTTACAAACAAATTAAAGAATTGGGAACATACTCAGGTTGATGCCAATCAAATAACTCAGGTTGCGGTACAAGTTAATCAAGGACAAGCTGAACCTTTTAGTGGTTTAATTTATATGGATGACTTGCGTTTAGGTTCTGATGCAAAATTAAGCGATAATATTAAATTATTCTGGACAGAAGTGGGCAATGGGTGTCATGATACACCAACTCCGGTTGAATTTAGAATGGTAAATACAGGAATGAACCCTGCCTTCGATTTGGAGATGAGTTATTCTGTCGATGGTGTTTTAATGGCAACAGAAACAATCACCGATACGGTTTATCCTGGCGACACTTTAATTTATGTATTTACCCAAATGGTTGATTTAAGTGCTGGAGGGACAGATTATATACAATACTATTTGTTTGAAACAAATGTGGGATGTGCCGTGGATGAAAACCCAAGCGATAATTCGCAATCATTCAATTATGCTGTTTACAACAGTTCATACGTTGAAAAACCCGGTTGGATGTCATATAATATTTGCGATGGATTAGCAGATAATTATGTATGGGCAATCGACAAAGATACTAATGGTGATATTTGGATGTCTGGATTTAAAGGGGTGACTCGTTATACGGGTACTGAGTTTATACAATATCACGAAGAAGATGGATTGGCTGCAGATTATTCGTGGACCATACAAGCAGCCAGCGATGGAACGGTTTGGTTTCCGGCAACCACTGGAGGTTTTACAAGTTATAAAAATGGCGTGTTTACCAAGCACTTTGAACTGGGCACATTACTATTTGAAGAATGTAGTTTTGAAGATGCTACAGGTAACATGTGGTTTGGTTCATATAGCGGAAATGGAATTGCTATGTATAATGGTTCAACATGGACTCAATATTTAGAGGCCGGTGGAATAATTGAAGATATAGATCAGGCATCGAATGGTGACATGCTATTTGCAAACCAAGGAAGTGTTATGAGCTTTGATGGTACAAATTTTACTGAATTCTTAATTGATAGTGAATCCGTGTATGTAAACGAAATATTCCGCGATTCCTACAACACTATCTGGTTCTATGGTTCCGATAAACTAAAACGATATGACGGAACAAATTTTACCGATTTTTCTGCCGATGTGGCTGCCATTGGATATATTCAAGCCATTGAAGAAGATGCCGATGGTAACATTTGGTTTGGAGGAGCTAATGGTGCAGCCATGTTTAATGATATGAACTGGATCATTATTTATAGTGGATATGGATTAATACCAAGTAAGGTTTGGTCAATTGTAGGTGCCGATGATGGTACCGTTTGGCTTGGTACCGAAAAAGGCCTTTCACAATTTACCAAAGGACCAACTATTCTTGTTCAATATGATATGAACTATATGATTTCATCGGGATTCTTTGATCCGGCAAACGACTATGTTGATTTAGCTGGTACATTCAACGAATGGTCGGGAGTTGGGCTTAAAGATCAAGACAATGATAAAATTTATGAAGCCCTAATTTATGGTTTTTCTATTGGAGATACTATTGAGTATAAAGCAAGAGTCAATGGCGATTGGTGCGATTACCACGAATTCCAATTTTTACAAAACAGACAATTTGTTGTTGAAAGCGAAAGTGACACCTTATTTCATATTTTTAACGATGATATTAATCCAATATTCCGAACTATAAATTTTTCAATTGATTTGAATAAAGAGTTTTATTTAGGACTTTTTAATCCGGTGAATGACTCTTTGTTTCTTGAAGCATCAGTAAATTGTGGTATAAATGCTCTAATGGAGGATGTTGACGCTAACTTAATTTACACTGTTCAAGTTGACAGTGCATTCTTTACCGATGGAGTAATGCTACCATACAAGTTTATTATTAACCAAAATATTTACGAGCCTATAGGTGTCAGATTCCTTGAAATAACAGATAGTGCATTGCATGAAGTTTCAAATATATGGAACGACGATGTAAATCCTATAGCTGATTTTATGTTTTATTCAAGCGATTTAACTGTTGAGTTTTACAATTATTCATTTGCTTTAACCGACACCGCTGAATTTTTCTGGAGTTTTGGAAATGGTAAAAGCTCAACCGTTTTTGAACCTATTCACACCTATAATAACCCAGGAGAATATCAGGTTTGTTTGCAGGTGACAGACGAAGCAGGAAACTCGAATGAATTTTGTCAATTAATTGAGGTGCTTGGCGATACTACCATTTCGAGTTGCTTGGCGAAATTTGATTTTTTGATTTCAACCGACACCTTATTTTTAACTAATAATTCTTCCGAGAACATTACTAATTTCTTTTGGGATTTTGGTGACAATACATTCTCAAACGAAGAAAATCCTACACATGTTTATTTGGATGGCGGTTATTACGATGTAACACTAACCGCTTACGATTCAATAACCGAATGCTTAAACTCTATTGTTAAGCAAGTGCTTATTGAAATTGGAGAACCAGTTTGTTATGCCGATTTTGTTTATCAAAATGATTTCTTAACTGTAAACTTCTCAAGCAATGTCGAGGGCGACCCAGACACTTATTATTGGGCCTTTGGCGATGGAAATTATTCAATGGAAATAAATCCTTCACACACGTATAAGTTTGATGGGTTTTACGACGTATGCTTAACCATTTATAGCGATTCTACTAACTGTTTTGACGAAGTTTGCAAATTGGTTGAGGTTCAAAGCGATACCATCGCAAATTGCTTTGCCGATTTCGATTATATTATTAATGGTGCGGATGTTGAGTTTGTGTCAAATTCGTATGGACATATTACAAATCATTTTTGGAATTTTGACGATGGATTTACTGATACCATTACAAATCCATCGCATAGCTACCTGAATTCTGGGTACTACGATGTTTCATTAACAGTTTTTGATAGCACTTCAAACTGCCTTTCAACCACATCTAAATTTATTTTTATTATTGTACCTGAAGATACCACCATTACTTGTCAGGCAAAATTTGGCTTTGTAGTAAACGAAAACACAGTGGTATTTAATAACAATTCAACCTTGAATAATGGGGTGTATTTTTGGTACTTTGGCGATGGAAGCTATTCCGAGAAAAAGAATCCTACACATATCTATAAAAAAGCAAAATATTATGAGGTGTGTTTAGCAATTTATGATACGGTATCGGAATGTTATGATGAAATATGTAAAATAATTCCAGTTACCAATATTGGGGCTCCAACGTGTAATGCTTCATTCGACTATTTTGTTGATGGCCTTGATGTTAATTTCAATGGAATGGCCTTAGGAAATGTTACTGATTATTTCTGGCATTTTGGTGATGGAGCTTATGGGTACGATAGTGTGATGCAACATACCTACAGCAAATCAGGATATTATGAGGTTAATTTCACAATATTTAACGATGTAAACAATTGTGTGGATGATTATTCTTCTGTAGTATTTGTCTATGATTCTACAGCAAATTCATGTAATGCTAAATTTACATCCTTCACAAATCTTAAAAAAGTAACTTTTGCCGATAAATCAGAAGGAAATGTTACTGATTATTTCTGGTATTTTGACGATGGTACCTTTAGTACAGAAGAGTCTCCTGTACATAATTATAGCAAATCAGGGTTTTATGAGGTAGAACTTACTGTTTATAGTTCCTCAAGTAACTGTATTGATTCGTATTACAAAGTGGTTCAGGTCATTGATACAACGGAAAGCTATTGTCAAGCCGGTTACTCTTATTATACAAATATCAAAACGGTTACATTTACCGACGAAAGTATTGGAAACATCACTGATTATTTCTGGGACTTTGGTGACGGTTATTATAGTACAGATTATGCTGCTTCTCACACTTATACCGATCCTGGTTATTATGAAGTCATTCAAACTGTTTACAATTCAAATACCGAATGCTTAGACGAATATTTTGATGTGGTGGTGGTTTTTGATGATAGTGCGAATTTATGCAAATCAAATTTCACCTATTACCCAACAGGTTTAAACGTTTCATTCACATCACAAGCAACAGGAGCATATGAACAGCATTTCTGGGATTTTGATGATGGCAAAAACAGCAATAAAATAAATCCCGCACATACTTTTGAAAATCCGGGATATTATGAAGTTGCCTATTCGGTAGTTGATACAGCCAAAGAATGTTTTGATACACGTTACAAAGTTATTTTTGTTGAGGGTACTGGAGGTGGTTCAACTTCAGACGAATTGAAACCAAAATTCAGCAATATTACAACACCCAACACCTTCAGTGTAAACTTTAAGGATGAATCCTTAGGTGATGTGTCAAGCTGGTATTGGGATTTCGGTAATAATACTCCAGCCGTTGTTTTACAAAACCCTGTATATGTTTACGATACAAATGATTATTACAGAGTTTGTTTAACCATAAGTAATACCGATAATCAAGAAACTAAATGTAAGTTTATTGCCGTAGGAGATGTAAGCAATAGCAGTACTGCATTCTTCAATTATTTTGCCGATTCGCTAACTTCAACAGCACACTTTAAAAACAAGTCATTAGGAAACATTGTGGATCATTATTGGGATTTTGGCGATGGATATGATTCTCATCAAAAAGATCCATCTCATTCCTATGCCGATACTGGGTATTATGCGGTTTGTTTAACTACTAAATCAGCAACTAATGTATTTAAAACATACTGCAAAGATGTAAACATTGGTAATACTATTGAGAATCCTTGCTTGTTTAGTTGTGTGTGGCCTGGTGATGCAAATAACGACTTAGAAGCCAACCATTACGATATTATGACCATTGGTTTAAATTATGGAATGGAAGGTCCAAAACGCGAAGATGCGACTCTTAATTGGTATGGACAGTTTGCGCAAAGCTGGAGCACTTTCCAAATTGATGGAACAAATAATAAGCATGGTGATTGTAATGGAGATGGAGTTATCAATAGTGCAGATACATTGGCTATAACTGAAAACTTTGCTTCTAGTCACACCTATCAGCCCGATGCAAAAATTAAAAATCCTCAATGGTTAATATCCTGTGTTTGGGATTCTATTATTGACGATAAAGCTGCTGGAAGTAGAAGAGGTGCAAAAGCTCAATTATCACCACCCGCAAAAAATAAAGAAGGCGAACTATATGCCATTGCCTATGAAATTGAAGTAATTGGTGGCGAAAAAATAATATGGAAAACCAGTTATGTGAGTTTTGCAAACAGCTGGATTGGTGAAGATGATGTTAGCATGTTAACGGTAGCTCAAATGGATAGCAATCGGCATATTATTTACATAGGATCCACAAGAATTGACCAACAAAATGTTAGCGGATCTGGTGAAATTGCAACATTAAATTTTGAATTTAAAGCGGGAATCGATCCAACAGGAGTAAGTTTTAATGTCACCACTCTTGGAGGAATTGTTTCCACCGGCGAAGCCGTAACTGTTGATGGAAGTATAGAATTGATGTTTGAATCACCCATTGAAATATGTAAAGGCGATGTGGCTATACTTGATGCAGGCGAAGGTTTTGACACTTACATTTGGTCAACGGGTGCCATTGATACCAGTCGCATAGAAGTTACAACTGCAGGCTATTATGGAGTGACTGTTTCCGATTCAACGGGTACCATAGCAAGCGACAGCATTGAAGTTATTGTAAATGAATTACCACTGATTGATTTAGGTGCTGATGTTTTTCAAGATGATAGCTTAACTCTTGATGCTGGAGCAGGATTTGTTTCCTATGATTGGTCAACAGGTTCAACAGAACAAACAATAACCGTAACTGAAACCGGCGAATATTGGGTAGTGGTTACTAATAATAAAGGCTGTTCTGCTTCCGATACGGTTACGATAACAATAACTGGTATATACGATAATATTTCTAAAAACATAGCTGTTTACCCCAATCCTAATAATGGTAAATTTTGGTTGGTTTATGAGTTCAATTCAACAACACACCCCGTTGTTGAGATTATTAATATTACTGGGGAAACAGTTTGGCGAAATGAGAAAATGGATCACGTTGGTCATAAAAATCTAATTGAAATTGATAACTTAAACAAAGGCATTTATTATGTTAAGGTTCTTGATGGAGAAAAGATGGGCACATTAAGGTTTGTGGTTCTATAAAAATTTATCATTTCGTAAACAAAGAGCAGGTCTCTCCGACCTGCTCTTTTTATTTTCAAAACTTTATGAAAACAGGGTAAAAGCATGCAATTAATTTAATCATGGTCATTCGCTCATGGAAAATATTTGACACAAGCAATCGATACTAGCAGTCATATTTATTAGTCATGCATCGAAAATAATATTGTCAATTTGGTAGCATGTTGATTTATAACCAAATTTATTCCACCTGCTTGCAACGTTTTTATGTTCCAAATGACATTTAATCGACCAATCCATTCGGCAAGCATCCGTAGGATCTTACTGCAATGGCAATGGCAAACATGCGAAGCATCTTTCTCATTGGCAAACCAGCTCTGTTGTTAGTTTTGGCTTTTTATCGACGAATGTAAATAGCAAATTTAAAATCACCAATTTTTCGCAATTGGTTTTCACCACTTTTTCGCAAATGCAAATCACCACT
>JAEINW010000334.1 GCA_016342715.1 Salinivirgaceae bacterium
GTGTAATAAAGTTTCTAATTCCATTTTTTGAAAATAAGAAAAAATATTAAAAACAACCCTAATATTTACTTGATCCCGTTGTCAGGTCAAATCTGTCAGCGTGCGTAGCTCCTGACAGCATTTGTACATATAATAAGCCCTTATAATTGCTGCGTCTGTACATATGAACTTATCTACTGACTCTAAAAATATTTATTATATCCGTAGTATAAAGTTTACGAGGCGGTTTGTAAACGTTTAATATTTTATACGCTTATAAATGCTTAACAATATGATTTTATTGCTGAAAACTCACGAGTAAAATAGCAAAGGAACTTACGTTGAATCATCGCCTAACAATAAGTATTTCATCGTCAGAAAAACTCATCCAGGCAAAATCATAAACATAAACGTACGTTTTTCCAACAGAATTTATTGTAGTGTGCGTATGATATTTGTAGTTGAATTTTTTCTTATCAAGTACTATTCTGTTAATCTTTTTTTGAATGGCATTTTTTCCCATTATTTCGAGCAAAATACTCCTGTTGCGATGCAGTATAATGTCAATTTGGCTTACTGCAATATTAGTCACCCTTATTAGATTAGTGTGATAATAGTTTTTGCACTTAAGCGAGCAAAATATTTTGTCGCTTCTTCCACTTATCATTTTGCTACAAATTTTACATTTTGCCATGATTATTTGTTTTAAACAGTGGCTTTTGTGATTATTCGTTTCTAACGGTTAATATACGATTATTTTTATTTGTGCTTCTTTTCCAATTGAATTTATCTTTATTTTTAATTAAAATTTCAACTATGAGTATCATCATTTACACCCCAATGCATAACTCTAAAAGGATAAAGGTATTTATTCCTTATGAAATGGAACAAGAAAGGGTAATGATAAAGAATATGGCATCGCGGTTTTATCATTATTCCCAGCGACTTTGGAGTGTTTTAAATACCAAAGAAAATTTTGATTTGCTTAAAACAATTTTTAAAGGCAAATTTAAGCTTGTTAGTGAAGAGGTTCAACCCAAGATACCTATGTTTACACTGAATGAAAAATCAATTTTGGCATTATGCGATGTGGAACAAAAATTAATACTTAAAGCATACAGTCCTAATACGTTAAAGACTTACAAAGCAGAATTGACTTTCTTCTTTAAATATTTTGAAAACTTTGAGTTGAGAAACATTACAAAAGAGCAGATTGAGAGTTATGTATTTTATATGATTACCAAATACAAAATCGGTGAAAGCAAACAGAATTGTGCAATAAATGCAATCAAATTTTACTATGAGCACGTGCTGGGTATGCCACGTGAATATTACAATATACAACGACCTAAAAAATCGCATATGCTACCCAATACTTTAAGTACTCAGGAGGTTTATAAGCTAATAAACAAACCTAATAATATTAAACATAAAGCCATTTTGCATGCCATTTATTCAGGTGGTTTGCGCTTAAGCGAAGTAATTAACCTACGAGTTTGCGATATAAGATCGGCCGACGGCTATATATTTATAAAAGGTGCCAAGGGTAAAAAGGACAGGCATACTTTACTGTCACAAATTTTTCTGGAACTTTTGCGCGATTATTATAAAAAGCACAAGCCTTCGTACTGGCTTTTTGAGGGGCAAGATGGTGGAAAATATAGTGCAGCAAGCGTGCAGGCTATCTTTAGGGATGCACAAATAAAAACGGGTGCAAATCCATGGTCAACACCACATACATTAAGACATTCGTTCGCTACCCATATGCTTGAAGGAGGTGAAAATTTAAGAAACATACAGGTTTTATTGGGGCATGAAAGCACCAAAACTACCGAAATTTACACCCATGTAATTAATGTTAGCAATCAAAAAATTCGCAACCCTTTGGATATGATGATTCAGAATGGTACATTTAAAACATGAAAACAAACAATAACGAAACAAAATTTAATTGTAAACAAAACGGATATATCCACAATACAAATAGGCAAGGTGGGTATATACAAATGTTATGGGCAATTGAAGTAGAACCACAGAGAATAAGTAAACATAGAATATTATTTTAAAAACCAATAATAAATAGACCTAGATGAGAATGTTAAAAATCAATAAAAGTACGTTCCCTAAAAAAAGAAAATTATGAAATACTATGCATTAACATTATTTTTACTTGTATTGCAATCTAGTTTTGCTCAGGAGAAAAAAACATATTCAGGCTCTTTTCAAGGAGAAACCACAGGTGAAGCAACATATCAGTATTATGAAAATGATAAATATGAAAGAATATATGATGGTCCATTCGTATTTACAACTGGCACAAAGGATAAAAAAAGGCTAAACAATAAAATATACAGAGAAGTAAAAGGATATTATGTAAATGGTTTAAAACATGATTCATGGTCTCTCAGTTCAAAATACAATAGAATCAATGGAAATTTTAATAATGGTGTTTTAGATGGTAGCTTTGCTTGGAAAAAAATAGAAGGTAGTGACACAGAAATGAAAACTACTGTAGAGGCAACATTTAATAATGGAATATTAGTAGGTAAATACTTTTACAGAGATGTTTTTGGACATGAAGTTGAAATATTAGGAAATTTTAGTGATAAAGGTTATTTTGATGGTGACTGGAAAATAACTACACCTTACGGCACTAAAATTGAGGATATTAGAAAGTATAAGCAAGGTGTTTTATTCTTTAGGATTGTAAGAGAAACTAGTTCAGGAAAAATATTATACATGATAGATAGTACTGAATTTGTTAACAAACTATTTGAAAATATAAATGAAACTACCATGCTTTCAATAGTTGATGGTGTAAAATATGTAATTCAAGAATCTGACAATAATTACTTTGACTATGATGCAATATACAACGGCTATAATGGGAATGGAACAACTTATGTAAAGCACGATTGTGCTATAGAATCCTGTAAAAAATTTGAAAATGTTTTTTATGGTATAAAGAGTGGAGAAATAAAGATCGAGCACGGTTACAAAAGGATTGTTATTGATTATAGAAAAACTAAAGAAGGCATAAAAGAAACAAAATATTTAGAGCACATTAAAAAAGGAGATAATTATTGTGAACAAAGAAATTACAAATCAGCAGTTGAACAATACAACTCATCTCTGCGCTATATGCCTAATGAATCCTATCCAAAACAACAGATTGAAGATATAACTTTTATGGTAGAGCTAACAAACGAAATAGCAAATAATCACTTTAAGGTTATATCTACCGCACGCAAAAAAAATGTTAAACCTTATATGACAATATATAACGAGGATTTTTCTAATATCAAAGAACAAACTTTACACCTTAAAAAATTGCAGATAATACAAACTAAACTTGAAGATAAAATAGATTTTGATCAAGTAATTAACTATGAAACTATTGTAAAAGCTTTTGGGGTAAAAATCGTAACAGAATAGTATTTAAACTGTATAGATAATGGAAAATCCATATAATGAAATTATAAAAGTTCTAGATAAAATATCAACAGACTTAGAAAAAAACAAATCTAATAAGGCTTGGACAGCCAGAATAAAGACTGATTTAACCAAACTTGGCGTAGACAATCAGTGTAAAACCTGTACAGCAGGCATAGATGATGCGTCTGGTGAATTTTTATTTGACCTCATTTGGTATAAAAATAAAGACAAATTATTGGCTTCAATCGAGCTCGCAATGGAATCAGAGTGGAATATTTCCCATAATTCTATATTTTATGATTTTGAGAAACTTTTAGCAACAAACGCTAGATATCGATTATTAATATGCCAATCAAATCCTGATGAAATTCAAGAACTTGAAGATAAATTCAGAAGTTATATAAAAGGATATTCTCTTTTAGAAAAAGGCTCAAATTTTTTAATTGCAATATGGAATAACTATACTAGAAAATTTGTGTATTTTAATCTGGTTAAATAACAACAGCCCATAACAATTTATAAACAAAATGCTGCAAATTAGCTACTTGAAAGTGTGTGCAAATAATAAGCTCCACAAATTTAATTTCCGGTTGGAAATTAAATCGTTAAATTGTAACCGATAAATTAAATTTGCTCTGTGCCAAATGAAACGGAATCCTTTCAAACACGCACTTTGCTTATAATAACGTTAAGTGGCAATTAAAAAACTAAAAATCCTTTCACTTTACCTGAAGATTTCACAAGTTGCTTGATGGTTTTGCTT
>JAEINW010000335.1 GCA_016342715.1 Salinivirgaceae bacterium
TGGCAGCCTTTGACCGGAATCAGTGGCAGCATATCATCGGAATGAGTGGCAGGGTTTGCTCCGGATTATCCATTATAACCAAAACCCAACTTTTGATGAAAATAATTTTCATCGCCACATAAATTAATTACATGATTTCTAAAACAATGACCATCGGAAAGTAACCACATTTCGTCCAATTTTAAATCGCGGCTCGATATGGTTTTTTCTTGAAATAATTTATGCTGCTCCGATACATACAAAACAAATGGTTCATAATAAACGGGTATTTCATTTATTCCATCTTCAGAAAGAGGTGTGGCAACAATTCCTAAATCAATCGTTCCATTATTCAAGCTCTCTACCACTTGATGCGTCATTAACTCTTCAATATAAATATCCAAATCGGGGTATTTCTCAGCTAATTTGGGCACAAATAAAGGAACCAAATAATTTGCTATGGTAGGAATAATTCCAATTTTAAGTTCGCCTGAAATATCGTTGCGAGTATTCGCAATAATATCGGCAATTCTACCCTTGCCTTTTATTAAAGTTTTAGCTTGTTCAATAACTTTTTTACCAATTAGAGTAGGTTCAACAGGCTGTTTTGTTCTATCAAAAATTAAAATATCTAATTCTTCTTCTAACTTTTTAATTTGCATGCTTAAAGTGGGTTGTGTAACAAAGCAACTTTCAGCAGCATTTATAAAATGTCGATGCGTATCTAAAGCAATAATATATTCCAATTGAACAAGTGTCATAATTTCATTTTTTACAAATTTAACTATAATCAGAAACTGTACAAGTAGTTATATTATAGGATAAAATTATAAAACTGTTTTTAAAAAGATCCAAAATCAAGTGAAAGTAAGAATCCAAAATAGTTGTCCGAAGTATTTAATAATCGTGCATATTGAATTCCTATCTCAATGGGTGCAATAAATCGTAAGGCATGTAAATCAGAAGTTAATTCAATTCCTGTGGTATTTATTTCAACAGTATTATTTTCATTCGAATATTTTGCATAATCGTAAAATAAATTTGCTTTAAGCCTTTTAATATAAAGAGCTTCAAATATATTTAAATCGGGATAAAGCAGAGGTAAACTGTAATTTACCCGAAAACTATTAATGTTTGTAAAAGTAGAATAAGTTGTTCCTCGTGGATATAAAACTCCTAAACTATATAAGCGTTCTGATTCTTTTTTCGACTGAAAACCATGATAAAGCCGAAAACTATGATTGGCTAATAACCCTGGAAAAAAAAGCTCATTTTCAAGAGTTAAATTGTAGTTATAATCAACATCAAAAGGTGAATATTCATAATCAACATAAAAAGTTTGTCCCCATTTTGAATACAAATCTCTATGACTTTGTTTTTGTTTGGTAATAAATTGTAAGCCTAATGAAATGGTATTTATAAAATTCGTTTTTGTGTGAAAGTATTCCGTGCTTTTATAAAATTTATAATAAAATAAACTTGAAGCTTGCAAATAAATACGGTTTGCAAAACACCCCCATGTATTGTAAATAGGAACGGTTGCACTAAAAATTGAAATATTTATTCTCTGATTAATTTCTCGATTAATGCTATCTATATCAGGCTGTTCCCACGATTCAAGGAATAAACTATTCCTAAAACTTAACATGGGATAAAAACCTTTATAGTCGTATTCCAAATAAATCTCTCTATTCCTTTCCACCATATTATTTTGAAAGCCCATTTCTAAAAACGAAGTACTCAGAGCATTTTGAGACATTAGTGACACTCCCAACCCAACTTCTTCACTTTTTACTCGCATGGCCATGGGAGCCCAACTATGAAGATTAAACAAATGTAAAATCCTGCTGTAATTTGACGAAGTATATGTTTTATGATCTGATTCATAATCAATAGCCTCCTCTTCCACTGATAAATTTTCAGATAACTCATCGCTATAAATCATTGGTGCTTTTTGGCTAATGGTTTGTTCAATATTTATTGAATCAATTTTAAAACCTGTTGATGTATATCTTGTAAAATAAAAATTATCATTTTTTATACTTCCCTCTCCTACACCGTAGACAGCATTAGTCATTAAGTTCCATTCTTTATATTGTAAATTGTAGCTGAAAAAATTTGAAACATTCTCGTTGGTACCTTTCACAATAATTGAATTTTCAGAAAATTTTGGATTTGAAATCTCAATTTTTTCGTTTTCTACTAGCCAATCAATTTTATCCGATTTATAGTTTAATATACCTAACGATTTTCCTTGATTTGATATTTGAATAAAGACCACGCTTTCTCCATTGGGCGACCATTCGGGCTGAATAATTTGCTTATTATTAAAAGACAGACTTTTTATAATAACTCCCGTTTTTGAATCACGAAAAGTCAAAAACCATTGAATTTTTTCATCTACTTCAACCGAAACTATTGTCTTTCCATTGGGTGAAATTCTGGAATTAAAGATTCGTGCTTTTTTTGTTAAAACGGTTTTTTTATGGTTATAAAGATTATAAACAACAATATTGTTATAATTCTGATTATAAAAACGAGTTGGATAGTACTCATTCCATACCATGACAGAATCATTCAAGGAAAATGTATTGCTTGAAAGAGTACCAGGTGTAACTAAAACCTGTTCATCACCCTTTGAATTTACTAACACAAATTTTGGAATATCACCAAGACTGGTTTTTAAAACAACCAGATTTTCTTTCCATTGCATGGGATTGTAATAATTGGAATAGTGCTTAAATTCTTTTTTCGCTGTCGTTTCGTTAACTCGATTCGTATCCTTTAAAGCAAATAAACTTTGTTTATAGAATTTTCGTTCAGGTAATCCGGTGGTGTTTTTTATACCTTTTGAAAATGGCTTGGGATGAATGGACCATTTTGCCACATAGTCCATGGTACTATTCCATAAATCTGGCCCATAATCTAACCTGCCTTTTGAAACTAAATAATAACCTAATTCATACCTTCCTGGAACAAAATTTTTATAAGAACCAAAAATTGCCTTAGGATATGAATAAATTCCAGCCTCGTTAACCTGCGCCTTAAGTTTCATTGAAAAATCAGGCATTCTTCCGCGCCCTGCATAGGTGGTTCCTGTTTCAAAAGAAACGGCATCGCCTTCGATAAACCACATCGGAAGATGCAAACCTAATACTGCTCCTGCAGCTATTTCACCAAATAAAAAACCAAAGCCTTTAGTAAAACCCTGATTGAGCTTAGTTAACTGAAAATTGTGCCTTACTTCATGAGTTACTAAATGTTGACTCCAAGGTTGATAAAAATGTTCTTGATCGCCCACCAAATATAAATTCATTCTTCGGGGCGCCCATCCAACTTCACCATTGGTTATTATGGTTTGGTTATGCAAAACAACAGGCAGTTTTTTTGGATCTGCCTGAAGTGTTTTTTTACAGTGGGTATGCGATTTTTCTAAATAATTTGCATAAACATTTGCCAAGCTATCAATATCCTCTGAAAATATTACTTTATAATTAGCAGTTTCTAAAACTTTCCAGTTCGTAGAAAAAGGATCTTGCCCATTATCGTAAAATTGCGAAAAGCTAGTATTATGAATTAATAAAAAACAGCCAAGTATAAGAAGTACCTTTTTCATTCATTTAATTTTGCGTTCATGCTGAGAAAAAATACAATAATTATCATTGCTCCTATTTATCTCAATATTTATCTCAGACATTGTCTGTATTTATGAACGTAAAAATAGCAGATTATTTTTTCCAAACACCTTGAAAAGCAAATGAATCCACCGTATTTCTTATTCTTTCATTATTTTCTATTTTCTGGTATTCCTCAGGAATTCTATCCAAAGATCCTTTAAAACCCATAGCAATCATGGCTACTGGCAGAAAATCATCGGGTAAATTAAGATTCTTTCTTGCTATTTCTTGCGAAAAACCGCCCATTTGATGTAGGTATAAATCCATTTCAGTAGCTTGGATGGTTAAATACGAAACGGCTTGTCCTAAATCGTAAATGGCATGCTCGTTAGGAGTGTTTTTATAAGCGTAATTCATTTTAGCAACGGCACAAAGTAAATAATCCTCGGGGCAAGCCCACGAGGCATTTTTTAGAATAGTTTTAACTGATGATCCTCTTTTAACTTCA
>JAEINW010000336.1 GCA_016342715.1 Salinivirgaceae bacterium
CATACGCTATCTTTATAAATTTGGGGCAAAGATAATAATAATGAATCTACCCATCTTTTTTTAGAAAGAGCCATAAAGTACCTCATAGCCCATTGTATTATTCTTAATTCTAATAAAATCCGCCCCATTATTTCGCTGCTTAAATGGTAAGCCATTTTTATCAATAAATTGACCAAATCTATGGACATAACCGTCTTCTTGGAAATAACTTGTATAAAAAAACGTATAAACTAATTGATTATACTTATCAAAGGCACGTTCATATATGACTCTTTCATGCTCATCCATCACAACCTCCCATTGACAAACCTTCTTAAGTTTTTCTTTTGAATATTCATTCGCCCCATCGTCCTCATCATCAAAGCGATTAAGAAGATGTGTTTCAATATTATGGTTCATTGTCAAATTATGGTATCCATCATAAGCTCCTATTTTAGTATAAGGTCCCTTTATTCCTTTTTTAGAAAGTAAATAGTAAAACTGTTTATGCGAGGCTTCTTCTTTAGTAAGCTTATCAATTCCTTCTAAAAATCCATTTTTCTTTATTAGAGCCGAAGTATATTGTATATGGATTCTATACTTATTACTATAAATCCATAATGAAATACCAATAATAATCATTAACAGGATTGAAATAATCAACCTTTGAAGAACCGTTCTTCTTTTAATTCTTTTTCATTTCTCCTTTTATCTCGATTTTCTTTTACTACCCTGCAAAGTATATCATGCGTATATTCTATTCTTTTCGCACCATCTCTATCACATATTCTTATTATTCTGTTTTTCCGCAAATACTCTATTTCTTCACCTGTTACACCATGCGTCATAGCATCTTCTGACGCAATTGAATCCCTAAAACCACTGCCTGTTAATAGAGATTCTTCAAGGAAATTTGCAGATTTTTCCGATATTTGACCGATTGTTTTACCGTAAAATTCTTTAAGAATATTCTCTCCAAAATCTTCAATTAACTCATGAGTTATTTGAGAACTCTTCTTTTCTATACGTTTTTGATTAAGTTCAGCACAAAAGAGTGACAATATTGAAGGCTCAACTGTTATTTCTGGTATTCCATCAATTTTAAAATCTTCACAATTTGTTACTTTTTTTATAATGTTAATAGCCACTTCATCTTTGACTATCTCTTGACCAGGCTTCATGATAATTTCCATTGCCTGCTCTTCATTTAACGCTTGCAGACTAAACCTATTCTTTTGCAAAGAAGGGATATTGACAGCCATCTCTTCCATCCTTGCTAAAAAATCCTCCCTCAGTATTATTACCAATCTAAAATTTATATCATCTGGATAGTTTAATCTAATATTTTTCTCAACCGCATGTTCACGTATATACTTTGGAACTGTATTATCACAAATATCTGCGAGTTGGTCAAAGAAATCTGCGATTCTATTTCTATCTTGATTCAAGGTAAAAATCTCCTCGAATTGATCAATAACTATTAAAGGTTTCAAAGGAAAGTTATCCTTAGTCCAAAAAGCATTACTATGAAAAAACTCCCATAAAGAACTTTCTGTTTCTCCAATCGGTTGAATTATTTTCTCAATTTCACTTTCAGTTCTTTTTATCTCGCTCTCTATTAAACTAATTACTTGCGATGAATAACTAACCTGACTTTCATGATTCAACCGAATATAGACCGGCAACATATTACTCTCCCTTGCCTTCTTAAAGATTCCAGCTTTTATAACTGAGGACTTTCCTGTTCCCGAAGGCCCGTATACAACATTATGAGTGTTGTGTACTATATTTGAGAACAAATCTTCAATTTCTTTAGCTCTACCGTAAAATAAATGTGAATGCTTCTCTTCATAAGAGGCTAGTCCTAACCAGGGAGATATATTATTATTCATGATTAAACTTTTAACGCCTTGTGTTACGAATCACTTTTTTTAAATTATCTTCAAATTCAGAGCTATTATAATCAACCGTCTGTAGACATGATATTTCCCTAGGTATATGATTGTGCTGAACATCCATATCGTCTATTACAATAGGGTAAATAAATGAAGCTGGTCGATAAACAGTTTCTTCAATCGCCCAATTCCATTCGGCCCTAAAAAATCGCCTTTCCGGAGTTAATACATTTCTAGAGAGAATAGGAACAAATATTTTGCTATCCTGGATATTTGACTTTATTTTCTTTACGTATTCATCTGCAGGTTCCAGTTCCTTTTTATCAAACCATACACCTATGTTATTTTTTTTGAATGCATTGACTATTTGACTGGCAATATTTTCATCTTCGCTTGCATAAGAAATGAAAACTTCATTTTTAACCTCAGATTTTGTACAGCTTTTATATCTGAATACAAGTTCATCAATAAATCTCTCAGCATCATCATGCATTTGGGCATCAATTCTGGAAAGGAAAGTAACCAAGTCTTCATCAATTTGTGAATCAGCAATCATCCCCATTTTCTTTTCGGGTATGGTATTCATGTTTGATTTCATGGAATGAAGGAAAAACCTGAACAACCAGTTTGGATAATTACATCCAATTACCAATAAATACTTTTCACTAAGTATCCTTGACAGATTCTTAGGCTTCCATTCATCATTTAACCATAAATGAAGAAACTCCAATAGATCATCCTCTGTAAGTACATAAGAATTTTGAATAACATCAGGCTTACCAAACATCTGATAAACGATCACATCATCCACATTGTAAATATCTTGCCCATTTGTTCTTTTCTCGTAATAGTAAGATTTAACCTTATCTTTTCCTTTTCTTTGGGCTAAGGCTTTCTCAACTAAGTTATCAAATGTAGTTGTCAAAACAATTCTAAACTCCTCTATTTCAAATAACTTATTTAATGATTCTGGAACTTCTAAATCAATATTTTGAAGTATCTGATAAACTTCATAATAGGGATCTGAATCAACTTTATTCCAATTAGCATTACAAGTATCACAACATAAATCAGTAAAGCTCAGTCCCTCATGATATGCCACGTCAATTTTCTTTGCCAACTGCTTTACTAAATATTCCCTAAGTAGAATTCTTTCACCTTTAACATTAATTTTTAAAAGCTCATTTCCAATGATTGGTACAACATTACCCTTTTTTATTTCTGAAAGTAGTTTAGCCCAACCACGTTCATTAACCACTTTAAGTTGACTGCTTTTTGACATGACCTATTATGAGTTATAGTTAATTAACTTAAATACAACAGAAAACACTTACAGGCTCACTGGTCTATATTTATTTATCATCCATTGCAAAAGCTTCCTATTTTTTAATGTGTATCTCCAAATAAACATTGAAAAAGAACACCCCTATCATCAATAAGAGAGCCAATTCGCATTACAACTTTAGCATCAATACTAATAATAAACCACTTAACACATTAAATAAATTTAGTGAATTACTCAATGTGCTGTTTAATTAAATTCGCTATTAAATAAACAATTTTGACGAATAACCCTATTTACTAGACAATCATATAATTTAAGTATTTAAAAATCCTATTTACACATCATTCTAATGCAAAAGCAATTAAACCAAATTAACGAGGTATCAAAAACTACCGTTTGCTTTCGATTGGTCAAATTGTGATATTCAACAGCAAATAGAATATACCGAATGGTATTTTTAGTGTAGGTAAGTTCTCTTTCATTTCTTATCTCTAAAAAGTTGAAGCTATCAAATAACCAGTGTATAAAATAAAAACCTATCAGACAGCATGTCGGTGCAACTGCATTAGTATAAATTAGAGCCTCAACGTCTTCATATTGAGCTTTTCTAATTGTCAAGTCGAGTAACAACGACGTTTCACTCCCTCTTCGCCCCCTAAGTACCTTACATGCCGTTTCCCCCATACGACTCAAATTCTTATAGAAAAGAACTTATGTTTTTTTTCTATTAATTTTATCATAATATAAAAGTTGGTATACAATTTTTTCTGGTGGATTGGTCCTGAATTTAAGAATAATTGACCATCTCCCATTTTTAAACCTCATTCGAAAGCAAAGCTTAGTTGTTGCTGGCATAGGGGAAATTCAGGC
>JAEINW010000337.1 GCA_016342715.1 Salinivirgaceae bacterium
ATCCCGAAAAATATTTTTAAGCAACCCCCTTAAGTTAACTGTTTTCAGCAGTTGGGATTGCTAGCCGAATTAATGAACATTATTACCGCATTCAATAAAACATACTATTTTACCAATGCGCTATGCATTTTTCACATGCACTTATTGGTAATTGAGCCTATTTGCAGTTCATTGCTATACGAAATGGGGTTACTTATTTAAAATGCGAATAAATTGATTTTTATCGCATGGTCTTTTTTCAATAAATATTTCTGATTAGTTAACTAAAACGACATTTTGTAGGAATGATATAGTGTTTTTTTATGTTTTACCTCTGTTTTAATAGCAAAAATAGTCATTATAATAGTTGAGTATTTGATACAAAAAAAGGCATCTCTAATAGGAGATGCCTTTTTTTAACAGTAGTTATTGCTAATTACTTAACAATACTAATTTTATGAGTTTGTACAGTGTTATCTTTTGTTGTAACATGAATAAAATAGATACCATTGTTTAAATGGCTTAAATCAATTTTATTGTTGTTACTAGTAGTATTGTTATATACAAGTTTTCCAGATGTTCCTGTAATTGCTATAGAGTTAATATCTGATCCTTTAACTATGAATAGTCCTTTTGAAGGATTTAGATAAAACTCAAAGTCATTAGCCGTTTGATCATTTACTCCAACCTTTGTAACACAAGTAACCGTCGCATTCCAACCTGGCTTAACATCAAGAATGTCTGATTTGAATTTGAACGTTAGTGCTCCTTCGTCATTGGTAGCTTTAATAGTAGCATTTTCTCCAAGTACAGATATACCACTACCTGAATATTTTCCAATTTTTTCAGCAGCGCTTGATGTTCCATTAAAAACTTCTATGTAATCAAAATTTGCTTCAATATCGAATTCAGTAAATGCAACAGCTATAACTAAAATCTCTTCGCCTGGTAAGAATGTAATTAAAACTCCATGTTAATATTATTAATAACTATTGTGATCTTATTGATGAAAAGGTTTGGCTATCATTAAACGAAAAAATCATACATCAAAGATATTTAGTGGAGTATGTAATTGTTACAACAAAAAAGAACCATATTGAAGATGATTTAAAATGGCTGAAAGTATTTATGTATACTTTGGCACAAAGATTATTTTGTCACATTGCTAAAGTTGCATAAGATAAACTGCCGGAATTTTTAATGAAATTTTCAGGACGCACTACTAGTAGAATGTAGTTCCTCCCTTTTAAGGGAGGTTAGGAGGGATAATAAAAAAATGAGCTTAAATTGCGAGACAATTTCTAATTCTACCGAAGCTTAATCATGATAAAAATCGTTAACTTTGTTGGAGTAATAAATAATGTAAATTATGAATATTGAGACAAGGAAAGTAAGTATAATCAGTTGGATAACAAGGCTTAATGATGAGAGAATTTTATCTAAAATAGAAAGCCTTCAAAATACCGAACCTGATTGGTGGAATTTGATAAGTAAAGAAGAAAAATCAGAAATAGAATAAGGTCTTGCATAAATAGAAAAAGGCGAAACAAAGACACATGATGAAGTAATGTCAAAATATAAAAAATGGCTTTAGAAATCATCTGGTCGAATAGAGCTGAAAAAGGCTTTGATAAAATCGTCAATTATTTAGAAGAAAACTGGACAGAAAGATAAATCAAGAACTTTATGGAGGAATAGCAAGAGTTTTTTGAATTACTGAAGAAAAATCCTAAAATGCTTCAATCATCAAGTAAAACCAACCTTTACCGTGGACCAATAAATAGACTTACTATTGTTACTTATAAAATAAGGCCAAGAAAAAAACAAATTGTCTTAGTTAATATCAATGGTACAAGACAAAAAACATTGAAATAAGTTGCCTTTTCTATCAATGCTATATGATGCAATACCTTTTTTTACACTATTCAAAATTCCGCTACCGCACTAAACTTTAGCTCGACGAAATCAACCTTTCATGTGGCAAGTAATTAAAAAAAGAAGAATATAAGATAATACAAAGCCTAGTTTAGTTAAATAGCTAGGTTTTGTTTTTGGTGGTTTTTTGTAAAATAATATCCTCCCCAGCCCTCCTTAGAAAGGAGGCCGGTAGGCAGGGAGCTAGTGAGTACTTTCAATGAAACTTGTGTATTTAAAAATTGAAGCGAATTTTAAAATTTTGTAGAATTTAGTGCCTCCATTCGTAAGGGAGCTTAGGTGGGATAAGTTTTTCAACCAAAGGAATTGTAGGCATATTTGGCAATCTAAAAGAGTATATAAGTAAAGTTTCATTTACTAAATCAAAACAAAATAATATTAATCGTTAACTTTGTAGGAGAAATAATGATGAGAATTATGAATGCAATGGAGTTAAAATCGGATTTACACCAATTAATTGAAAGGGCAAACGACTTGAGTATTTTACAAGCTGTTAAAGTCATTTTATCGAAAGAATCTATTGCCAGGGTTGATTGGGCAGACACTTTAAGCGAAACGTTAAAAGAAGAACTCGAAGCAAGCGTAGAAGAAGCTGACCAAGGTAAAACCATCTCTCATGCCGATGCCATGCAACAGATTAAAAATCGGTATAATCATTAGAAAATGACAATAACTTGGACGCTTAGGGCTTTAAATACTTATTTTAAAGTTGCTGATTATCTTCAAGAAGAATTGGGCGAAACTGTAGTAAATAATTTTGCTGTAGAAGTAGAGAAAGTAATCAACCGTATTAAGGAAACACCCAACATGTTTGAAGCATCCATGAAATACAAAAACGTAAGAAAAGGATTTATAACAGAACACAATACTTTATATTATCGAATAAAACCAAGAAAAAAGGAAATTGAGCTACTAATTTTTTTGGATAACCGAAGAGACGATAAGAAGCGCCCAAATTTGAATAACTGCCGCACGATTCTTTCATGTGGTAAGTAACTAAAAAAAACGGTTTTAAGAAACAATAATATTTCAAAGCCTTATCTATACTAATTGGTAAGGCTTTGTTTTATTTTGTGACCACACGATGAAATCGTGCGGTAGCCTGAGCTTGCTAGCCAACTAGATACTAGGCAAATCTTTCTTGTTGTTTGATATTTAGAATTATTTATTTTCTAAAGAATAGTTTTAAATTTGGGTTACATGAGCCGTTTTATACATTTTTATAATCCAAAAGGAGTTTGTTTTGTAAGTTTTGCTGTTATGGAATGGTTAGATGCTTTTACTCCGTGTGGTAAGCAATTAAAAAAGAAGAATATAAGATAAAACAAAGCCTGGCTATAAGCAGGGTTTTGTTTTTGGTGTTAATTTTTGTAAAATAATATCCTCCCCAGCCCTCCTTAGAAAGGAGGGAGCTTCATTTGTATTTCAATTTGAATTTTATTTGTTAATTTTTGGGTTGTGTTCTTTCAATTTTGCAGAATTTAGTTACTCACTTCGTTCGTGAGAACGCTTTGCTAAGTTCCTCCCTTCTCAAGGGAGGTTAGGTGGGATAAAAAGAATATGAACTTAAAATGCAAATACAATTTATAATTCTACCAAAACTTAATCTTGATATAAATCGTTAACTTTTTAGCAGATAAAAACAATAGGAAATATGAACATTGTTGAGAAACGAGACTTTAAACACAACTAGCTTTATCGCCTTTTAGATAAGAATATATATGAGGTTTTTTAAAAAATAAAATTCTTGATCGAAAAAGATATTTAGAGGCTGTAGTTAACTACTTAGTTTCATTTCGTGAGAGAGACGCTGACAAGACCTTCGGACGTTGTCAGGTCAAATCTGTCAGCGTGCGTAGTTCCTGACAGCATTTGCACATATAATAAGCCCGTATAATTGCTGTGTCTGTACATATGAACTTATCTACTGACCTTCTAAAGATATTTCTTTAACATATCCAAGAAGAAGAAATCGAAAAAAGAGTTTTGCACCACAAGAATGGTGAATCAAATCTAAGTTGAGCGATTGGAGCATAGCGAACAAGCGCTTTACTTAGAGTTAACCCCGATGTAGAGATTG
>JAEINW010000338.1 GCA_016342715.1 Salinivirgaceae bacterium
ATAAACCCGAAAACGAATGCCGTTCACAAAAATACTTTTGTTAATAAGTAGTTTGGTTTGTTTAATTTTTGGTAGTTTTAGAACAACAATAAGTTGATAGAGATAGGGGGATAGGTGGAATACTCGGTCTATCGACGAGTTGACGCAAGCAAAAGAAGACGATACGGTTACAGAACACAAAGTTCAATGCCAAAAGAAAAATAAATAATGGGGAAAACAAAGAATAGGAAACGAGCCAAAATGATGCGTTTACGTAAAAAGGAACGAGAGGCGTTACAGAATACTGAATCTCCTGGAATAAATGAAATAGAAAGCCGTTTAAATCAGCAATATGAGGGCAAAGATATCAAACTGCGAAACAAAAGTCCTCAGATAAAAATATCCAACGTTCTACTTCAGATGATAGCACCGTTGATGAAAAATGCAAAAAGCTTTACGGAAGAGCAAAGTATTGTAGGTCTTGGAGTAATGGCATGGAATCTTGGAATAATTAAAGCCTATAAAGGTGAGGCTGAAATGTTAGAGTCTTTAAATGGATTTGGTATGATGTTATCTAATAATTATAAAAGCATATTATTAGAATATGCTGAGAAAAAAAGTATTGCGTATTCGGATTATGACCAATTAATACATGATTACGAATTTAAATCTATAAATGATAAGAACAACAATTTGACTGTAGCTTATAAGTCAATTAATGAGGATTAACTATGACAAAAGTAAAGTCAAAGAATCATTTGAGCAAAATGTCAGTGAAAGTAAAAAGGAAGTTTAATAAAAAGATTATCAGTTCAAAACAAGAGAATGTCAGCAGCCAATAAATAAGCCTTTATCCAATGCACAGCACCCAGTCATGCAGGGTAAATTCAAAGGCCTAACGATTAATAGTCCATCCATTTACTCATGCCTGTTTTCACAAAACCAGGTGAACGAATGCATAGCATAATGACCACCGGAGTGAGCCTACCTTTTTTACCAGCTTTCATAAACCCGAAAACGAATGCCGTTCACAAAAATACTTTTGTTAATAAGTGGTGTGCTTTGTTTAATTTTTGGTAGTTTTAGAACAACTATAAGTGGGATAAAACACTATTACGTTGTGTGCAAAACAAATCACAAAGCGAGATAAAATATGAAACAATTATTTGTAGCTACTCTTATTGTTGTAATCTTTGGGTTGACCAGCTGTGAAACCAAGTTAACACAAATCATTAGCCTACCTGTTGTCTTAGAGAATATTAAGCAGGTTGAAACAGCCTCGTATATTTCATCTTCTTATTTTTGTTATTCAGGAGATACAGTGCCAATAGACAGAAAAATGGTTGAATACTACAAGGAATATGCTTCGTCATCAGACACATCAGTTGGAGCTTCTTTTATGCGATTTGACGTGGAAGACACTACAAAAATGATATATGCTTACGATGGTAAGATTGAGGCAAGAATTAACTGGCAAGAAAATCACTTTAGGACTAATGATTTTAGTAATAATTCGTTTAGAAGGGTGATGGCGCCATTTTTCGCAAAGTCAAAAGCTTTAATTGAATATGCATTGAGCACCGAAGACAGTCTTCATATAGATTCGATCGTTCATGAAAGCAATGTGGCTTATAAAATATCAATTATTAATGAACGGGTTGAATTTGTTGGAAGGTTACCAATCCACATTAATGAACTAGGCTCTAACGACGGAATTATATCTGAGTATGTTATATGGGTTAACAGGGAAACTAAGCTCCCTTTTAAACTTCAAAGAACTTTACCTGCTAATACTCTTATTGACGAGATTAAGAATTTAAAAACAAATCATCTTAGCAAAGAAAACTTTAGTATATCAAAATACATCCCTGAGGACATGCCTCGAAGGACAGGTAAGGAGCAGAATGCAACAGAAGATTTAATAAATACCACGGCATTTAATTATACCTTGCAGGATATGGAAGGTCAATTTCAAAGTCTTGATGATGTATCAAGCAAAGTATATATGATAAACCTAACTTCAATGTTTTGTGGTCCTTGCGGAATGTCGGTATCTTTTCTTAAAGAGTTAAACCAAAAATATGATAAAAAGGATTTTAGCTTTGTTTCATTGTATGTTGAAAATGAAAAAAAGGGTCTTTTGAAATATATTAAGGAGAAAGAAATAACTTATAATGTATTACTTGCTGATAAACAAACAGAAGAAAAATATAAATTAAGCCTGTTCCCAACATTTCTTATTCTTGACAAGGATAGAAAAATTAGAAAAGTAATATCTGGTTTTAAGAAAGGAGTAACTGAATTAGAAATGGAAAAGGCAATTGAGGAATTATTCTAAATGTTCAGTACACAATACTTTGTATTAGCAATGGCAGCGAGAGTAGCAAATATCAAGGTTTGTAGTCCGGCGCCATCCTCCAACAATGTGTTATCCTTTATAACAACATTAACAGCTCTGTTTATTTACTACTGTATCTTTATTGTTAATCAATATTTATTATCTTGCTCAAACAAAGGATGAAACACTTTTACGTTAGGTTGCATATGTAAAGGGGTTATACAACGCATAGGGAAATGTGTATAAAAGCTGACCGATATACGATAATAAGATAAATTTCACCACAAATCAAGAATTATGAGCATTACCAAAGGAATTATTTGTTTGTCATTTATTTTTGCATTTGCCTTAAATGCGAAGACTCAAAATAATATGCTTGCATATAAGCTATCGCAAGATACTGTTCTGCAGTCTACTTATTTGGGGTATGGGAAACATGTTTCTATATATATACCCCGTACCTTTGATGTTAATAAGAAGTATCCATTACTTATTCATTTTGATAATGAGTATGCTCAGACAAATTCATCAATCGACCAGATAGATAAATTGACAAATGTTGGTCAAATTCCCAGCTTTGTTATTGTTGCCATTACTTCAAAATCTGGATACGCACCAAGGGCTTTAGAGGTGTTACTGCCTAGAGTGGCACCTTTTAATAATCCCAGAATCTCTGATGAAAAGCTTAAAAATGCAAAAGGAGAGAAGTTAGAGCAGTTTCTATTTAAAGAGCTATTACCATATATGGAACAGTCTTTTTCTGCTGACAAAGAGCATGTTGTTTTAGTTGGTCATTCATTTTATGGGTATTATACCGGGTATCTTTTTAGCGAGCACATTAAAGATTTATTTGCTGTCATCTCAAACAGCCCATATTTTTATTTAGGTAAGGTTAATTTAACCAAAGAGTTAAAGGCTAACCTTGCAAAGGTTGACAATCTTTCTCGCAGAACTTATTTTTATTGCGGTATTGGAAGTATTATCCAGGGAGATGATAGATGGGGCTGGAAAAAGATGATGGATATGCTAGATAACACGGAATTACCAGAAAAATTTAGTTACAAATCATATGATTATCCGAATGCCGGCCATAATGCTGTCCCCATATTGACAACAGGTAGGGCATTGAGTGATATTTATTCAAAATGGTTTATAATAAATGCTACTGGCAATCAGCAAAATGAAGATTCCGAATTAGCATTGAAACGAAAAAGAGAAGAGATTAAGAGTTATTATGGAATTTCGATACCTCTACCTTAGTTTTAAAGCAATTCGTAAAATGTAAGATTTAGTGTATAATCGAATTATTTAATACCTAAAACAATACGTAACTTAATAAATAAGCCCTCACACAATACCCAGCACCCAATGATGCAAAATAAATTGAAGGATCTAACCATTATTATCTCATCCATTTAAACAGGACTGTTTTCACCATCCTCTAATCGGGATCTTTCAGGAGTGTGCCCCTGAACCAGATGCTGTAAATGCCATCCCCAATGCTCGTAAAACCAACTCACCCAGTACCCCATGGCGATCGCATTTACAAAAAGACACTCCGTACCAAAAAAGTAACCACAGATTACGCAGATTATCACAAATTTCTTGTTTTCCGTCGGAAAACAATCCGTGAAATCCGTGTCATCTG
>JAEINW010000339.1 GCA_016342715.1 Salinivirgaceae bacterium
TAACTTTTCCCGATTTAGCACCTTTTTATACTGGACACATTATTATTAAATCATTCAAAAGTAGGTAAACAAATGAATTGAAAGATGTTTTTTATCAATTCTTGACCTGCAAAGTGCGTTTTTTAATCATTATTGTCAAATATATAAAGCTTATAAACCCTGCATTTCACGTATAATAACGCTTATTATTGCGATACCTTTGCAATCTCTAATAAAAAGTATATTTTTGCAGGTTTGAAATACTATACAAACTTTTGAATAGCAATATATGGCAGATATGCAAAAGACCATCGCTAACGTGGTCTCATTAAAAGGAGTTGGTTTACATACTGGAGTTGAGGTTACTATGACATTTAAACCAGCACATGTTGATCACGGATATAAATTCAAAAGAATAGATTTAGATAAACAACCATTAATTCCTGCATTAGCTGAAAATGTTATTGACACGGCTCGTGGAACTACTATCGCAAAAGGAGATGCAAAAGTTTCAACCATTGAGCATGTGTTGGCTGCTGCTTATAGTTTAGAAATTGACAATTTATTAATTGAAATTGATGGACCCGAAGCCCCTATTTTGGACGGAAGCTCTATTCATTTTTTTAGAACCCTTTCTGAAGCTGGAACGGTTGATCAAGATGCAGAAAGAGAGTATTTTGAGGTTAGAGAAAATGTTCGCTATGTTAATGCAGAAAAGGGCACAGAGATTATTGCCTATCCTGATGATAAATATAGCATTGATGTTTTAATTGATTTTAACTCTAAAGTATTGGGGCATCAATTTGCTAGCATTACCGATTTGTCAGAATTTGGTGAACAAATAGCTCCCTGTAGAACTTTTGCTTTTTTTAAAGAACTGGAACCGCTTTTTAAAAACAATTTAATAAAAGGAGGGGCTTTAGAAAATGCCATTGTTATTGTAGAGCATGAATATCCTCAAGAAGAATTTGATAGAATTGCAGATATCTTTAATAAACCACATTTAAAGGCAAAACAAGGGATACTAAACAATATAGATCTTCATTTTTCGAACGAACCAGCCCGACATAAATTATTAGATGTAATTGGTGATTTGGCCTTGGCCGGGAAAAGAATAAAAGGTAAAATTATTGCAAAACGTCCGGGACATTATGCAAATACTGAATTTGCAAAACTCATTCGCCAAATTGTAAAGTTTGAGCAAAAAAATGGGGTTGCACCTCGTTATAGTCCCGATGAGCCGCCAGTAATAGACATAAAAGGCATCATGGCTTTACTGCCACACCGTCCGCCTTTTTTATTGATTGACAAAATCATTCATATGGATGATTCTTCGGTTGTGGGTGTTAAAGCTGTAACCATGAACGAGGGTTTCTTTATAGGACATTTTCCAGGTGAGCCTGTTATGCCGGGTGTGTTGCAAATTGAAGCCATGGCACAAGTAGGTGGAATTTTAGCCTTAAGCAGTATTGAAGACCCTAAGCAATGGTCCACCTATTTTATTAAAATTGACAATGTTCGATTCAAACAAAAAGTGGTTCCGGGAGATAATTTAATTTTTAAACTGGAATTAATTACACCCATCCGCCGAGGAATTGTTCACATGCGAGGTCAGGCTTTTGTTGGAAACACATTAGTTATGGATGCAGAAATGATGGCTCAATTGGTAAAAAACAAAGTTGAAGAGTAGCGAAAGAAAAGAATCATAGAATGGAATATACACTAACAAATATTCATCCTGAAGCAAAAATTGGTAAAAATGTAACCATTGAACCATTTGTAACCATTGATAAGGATGTTGAAATTGGTGATGGAAGTTGGATTGGAGCAAATGCAGTTATCAGGCAATACACTAAAATTGGTAAAAATTGTCGTGTGTTTCATGGGGCTGTAATTGGAGCTGTGCCGCAAGATCTTAAATTTCAAGGTGAAGTTACCCATGTTGAAATTGGTGATAATACTACTATTAGAGAGTGTGTTACCATAAACCGCGGAACAGCAGCAAAAGGAAAAACGGTTGTAGGCTCTAATTGTTTGCTTATGGCCTATTCACATTTGGCTCACGACTGTATTGTGGGTAATAATGTGATTATCGGAAATGCATCTCAAATTGCCGGTGAAGTTATTATCGACGATTTTGCCATTATTAGTGGTGGCGTTTTGGTTCATCAATTTGTACATATTGGTGCTCACATTATGCTTCAAGGCGGAGCAAAACTTGGAAAAGACATTCCTCCATTTGTTAAAGCAGGACGTGAACCAGTTTCATATGCCGGCGTAAATTCTATTGGGTTACGAAGAAGAAATTATACCAATGAGCAGATTCGTGATATTCAAGATATTTACAGAATTTTGTATTTAAAAGGATATAATACCTCACAAGCCATTGAATTTATCGAAGCAGAGTTACCCGCATCAAAAGAACGCGATGAAATTATTCTTTTTGTAAGAAGCTCAAAAAGAGGCATTTTACCCGGATATTTTCCAGACTAGCAATAAAAAAACCAAAAAATAGCCAAAGCCCTGTTCAAAAATGAATGGGGTTTTTTCATTTAGATTGATTAATATAAAAATTTTGCATAAATTTGGTGGTCACCGAATGAATTACCAATAAACTCTATAACCTAAATGCTTTAATATGGAAGCCGGAAAAAAAATTGTTGTTCCCTGGGATTTTACAGACAAAGCTGAAAACGCTTTAGCTCATGCTGTGAAAATGGCTAAAGTTCTTGATAATACTATTGTCTTGTTACACATTGTAAAAAAGGACAAGGAAGTTGATGATGCAATGGATCGTTTAAAAGAACGAGCATCTAAAGCACAGGAAGAGACAGGAATTGAAACCACAACCTTGGTAAAAGTTGGTACAATATTTACTACCATTGGCGAATTTACCGAAGACAACGAAGACATTAATTTAGTAATCATGGGAACCCATGGAATGAAAGGTCTTCAAAAACTTACTGGCAGCTGGGCATTAAAAGTTATTGTTAGTTCACATGCTCCTTTTATTGTGGTGCAAGACTCACCCACAGAAAAAGTTAGCTACGATAAAATAGTTTTTCCAGTAAACTTTAAAAGTGAAAATAGAGAGAAGCTTATTTGGGCCATCTACTTTGGTAAAATATTCAAAGCAAAAATACACTTTGTTAAACAAGATGTAAGCGACAGAAGCTTGGTGAAAAAAGTAAATCAAAATTTAACATTTGCCAGAAAATATTTGAGTAAATATAATGTTGATTATGAAATTGCTACTGCAGAAAAATCTGGCAATTTTGCTCAAGGAACCATTAATTACGCCAAAGAAATTGAAGCCGATTTAATGTTAATAATGACCACTAAGAATATTGGAACAATTGATTATGTAATGGGAGCTAGTGAGCAATTTATAATAGCTAATACCGCTCGAATTCCTGTTATGTGCGTGAATCCGAGAAAAGCGCAAAACTTCTCATTGGCAACATTCTAAAAGCTGAAACTTAGGGGTTTTCTGCTGGTTTTTCCTTTAATCTGAGGTCTCTAAATTGCCTGCTTTATATAATTCGTATTCAAAAATATGTTCCCTTGGCAATTATGAGATTTCATCCATTATTGTTCCTGTTGTTGAACTTTATAGGGAATGATGAGTCTCATTATTTATTAAATAAATGCATGCGGAGCTTGAACAAAAACGGGATCATTTCAATTAGTTGGGCAGTACCTCCTATTTATCCGTATTTTTTAGAAACTCGAAACATAAATAAAGGGATCAGTTAGAAAAGGTGTGTAGATTTTTTCCATTAAACAAAATTGGATATCGTTTTATATTTGTGTTAATAATCGCCACGAAGTGGCAGCTTAGTTCAGCCCAATGGCAACGCATTGGGCCTAAGAATCCCGTTTTATCACTCGCCCTGTAAGGGCAGCTAAAAATTAAACTATGTCTCAATCCTTATCTAAATTGTTTACACATAATTATCTTTC
>JAEINW010000340.1 GCA_016342715.1 Salinivirgaceae bacterium
ATAATCATTTCTATTTTACGAGCATATTCACGTAACTATTTGATTGACAATTATAGGATTGGAAGTCTGATTATAGTTTTCTGAAGCTATTGTTTCGTTAAATACAATGCTTCCTACACTGCTATAAACATACAATTCCGAACCACTTTCAGCACCATTTATTCTTATTTCGGAACCATTTGTAACCGGATTTGGAATAATACTTAATTCAATTCCATCTATTAGATTATTTGAAATTGATGTTGCTCCTTTGTCACCAGAGTCACCATTGTCTGATTCTACAGTGTTACAAATTTCGCAAGCTTCCAAAGCTTCGTCAATATCCAACGTATTGTTGCTTGCAATAAAATCGCGATCGAGATTAATTATGCAAATCATTTTTTCGATTTCACATAATTGTTCAGCTGTGGCAACATCTTGTTTATCTGTTAATAACTCAATAGCTTCATCGTAATTTCCACCATACCAAACAACATCGGCTTCGTTAATAATAAAAGCAAAGAGTTCGGGCGAAATCTCACTATCTCCTTTACTTTTCTTCTCAGATTTCTGAAGATCTTTTTCAAGTTTTTTTATGGTCCTTATCATTTTAGCAATCACTCGTTGACTAATCTGATCGCTATGGTTCTGTTTTTTAAATTGCCCTAAAGCTACTTTTAACATTTTGTAACTATGTTTTACATACCATTCTTCTCCCATGTTTAAATCATCTAAATCGGAGGATAAAACTTCACAAAGCAAATCGTAACGTGTTTGCAAATCGTATACAACACCTATAGAATCTTCAGTATTTAGAATTTGAATTACCGCAACATCTAAAGGTAAAACACCAATATCGCTTACAACTTCTCGGTAATCGAAAGTTTCGTCATAGGGTGCAAATTCTATACCTGATTTTCCCCCACCAAGAGCCGAACATTCTGACAATTTATTTTCCGGAGAATTATCTGTTATTGTCAAGTTTGCAAAAACTCCGTCACCTGTATCGAAACAACCTCCAAGAACATTATAATCTACTCCATAAATTGGAGAACCTGAATATTTCCATTTATTGTTATTTGCTATTACGGTACCACCGCAAAACGCACCAAACTGACCACCAACCGTGTACGAGCCTGTAGCACCATTATCAGTAAGATCATTATATCCATTATTCAAATAAAAAGAGTTAAAATAATTAATGGTTCCGCTTCCGTATAGAGCATATTTATTATTGTTTAAAAAGTTACGACCGGCAGATATTCCAGGAGCATAAGCTAAATAAACAGTTCCATTATCCTGAATATAAACTCCTGCATTATCATTATCCTGAATGTAGTTGCATTTTAGTTCGGTGGTAAATGCTCCAAAAGCATATAAACCATACTTGTTATCACTAATCGTTGAATAATCAACAGATAATCCAGCCAATGACGAGCCTTCAAAATAAACCCCATAACCATTTGTAGTATTGCTTATGTCAGTTTCATAAATATAACTGGCTTTATCAATAAAAGATGCGTAAATAGCTTTTGAATTGTTATTTTTAAATGTAGAGTTCTTAACATCAAATCCGCCATTATAAACTCTCAAGGCAACTGTGTTTTCTGTAAAATTACAATTATTAACAACTAATAACGACGAATTGGAGGCTCTGGAAGCATATATCCCATAGGTACCATATTCAAATGTGCTGTTTGTTATATTTACATTGCCATTGCTCCGAATATCAATACCTTTGTGGCTATTGTTAATACCATTGTTTGAGGTAACCAGAACATTGTCAATATTAACATTATCAATACCGCTATTCATGTAAAGTTCAGCAGAAGTGTTATTCATTTGAATTTTACCATTTTTAATGGTAAGGTTTACAAAATCGCTGCCAAATTGAATTTGTTTTTGTACTTCGAGCAATTTGGTACTTTGGCTTACTCCCTGAATAATTAATGATGCACCTTCGGTACAATTTATATTGCCATTTAAATTAATATAACCACTGCCTGAAATATCGCAGGTATAATCCCCAGAAATAAATACTTCTCCATTAATTTCAATAGTACCATTATTAATTATGTTATTAGCAAAACTATAAATACTTGAGTTATCTTCTATTATTAGTTTCCCACCATTTTCAATGGTTAGGTTGCCATTTAATACTAATACGCTTGATTCGTTGAGAGTTAAAGTTGAATTCGACCTAATAGTTATATTGGCTTTAACCAAATTATAATCTGAAAAGCTTTTATTAGATGTAATATCATTTGATACAATTTCGCCATCCAGACATTTTCTATTATTAAATACATTAATTAAAACAGGTAAATGAGCTCCATTATAATATTCCTTGTCAGATTCATACATGTTTGAAACATATGAATCATAGCTAGATACATTTGCTACTTTTTTGATGGTAGCAATTAATAAGATTGCTACGGTATCTCGGCCTAATTTTATCCCTTGTGAGGGATCAGTTGAAACATTATATTCTAAATCCATAAGTGTTGAGGCCCATATTCTTCCTCTTTTGTGTGACTCAATATTATCGACCCAAGGTTGAAAATCAAGTTCTGTTGCTGGCAATATTGATTCTCTGGCCAAACGATCACACCAATTGGTAAAATAATTAGGTCTAAAGTATGATAGCTTCCTACGATAACTAATTGCCATATAGTCCGCAATTCCTTCACTCATAGCTATGGGTGGGTCATTCACATCCGTAGTGCTGGGAATTAAGCCACCATTTAAAAATGCATCGTGTAAGCCGTGTCCTAGTTCATGAATAATCATACTTGGATCTTCTCCAGCATCAATCGCAGCAATTCCCAATCCAATAGTTTCATTATATGGATCGTATGCTCCTCCAATCATATTCATACAAGAATCACTTCTTGCATCAAATACCATATCAAAATCATTATTGGTAGTTACATTACTCTCCCAACGTGGAACAAAGTTCAATGATCGCACGTATCGAATTATCTTATCGATATGATAATAGGCCATCACTTCTTCGAACCCGGCCTGACTCCTGTTATAATTAAAATTGGCTAAAGTTTCTTGTACAATTCCTGGTGGGTCTGAATAATCTGTCGAATATGCATATTCACCTCGTAAATAGTAATACCCATCTACCGAAGAGTTTAATCCTTTTAATGTTACCGTTTGGTAAACTGTATCGTCAAAATAATTAAAATCATTACTATCTGGTAAATTAATATCTTCTAAATTACTTACTGGGTCATGTTTTTTGTATATTTTACCTGTTCCATTGTATCTTAGTAAATTATCAATTTTTGCTAATATATTTCCTGTTTGGGCATCAATTAAATAACACCACGAACCTTCATTTTTTGGTGAAATATTAATACGGTAAACCAAGTAATAGGTACTATCAGTATGTTGATAAATATATAATTCACATTTAATTGGATAAATTAACATTTCTTCAATAGCATCAGCATCAGCAAGCACTTTGTTTTTAGCTACATTAACTGTAATTTTCGGTTTTGTTGCAATATTTATATGAGGTTTGTAATTATTCGAAATGGATTGAATCCGATTCTTATTATCTACAAAAACCACCGTATTTGAATACAAAACCGGAATATCTTTATAGGCTTGTATAAAACCAATAGATTTACCTCCATTAGTTTCCATGGTTCTGATATACTTTAATTCAGCATTTTCGTTTTTATGAAATTTCTGTTTTTTCTCTTTTAAGTAGTGTTTTACTTCATTCTCAACGCTCCCAGTATTAGGCAGGGTTTCGTTCATATTGTAAACTAAAGTGATTATTCCTTGCTTGTTTTCTTTTTTAATGCCCTTTATTTTAATGGAGTTCTCACTATTCTGTGCACTAATGCTAAAAGTTAAGCTCCATTAATTCGGCTAGCAATCCCAACTGCTGAAAACAGTTAACTTAAGGGGGTTGCTTAAAAATATTTTTCGGGATA
>JAEINW010000341.1 GCA_016342715.1 Salinivirgaceae bacterium
GGCGATTTACTTTTGCCAAAATTTGACGATTTACTTTTGCGAAAAATTGATGATTGCAAGTTACTGACTACAGAATACTTTACATAGAAGTCCTGTATTGTGCGAAGCTCATGGGGATCCCATCCTCCTGAAGGATTTCCGTGTTTGTCTCTACCTTCTAGTGTGTACCAATAAATCTGACCCAATGCCGTGGCATCTGGCCCAAGTGTTGGTATAACACCGTCCGGTAATGTGCCAGCCGGAAGCGAATTCAATTTTTCTAAAATTCGGGTACGACTCCAATAGAATTCTATATCCTCATCAAAAATGATATAGATACTTGATACTCCGAAGATGGAATTGCTACGTATGGTTTTTACTCCGGGAATTCCTAACAATGATGTTGTTAAGGGGTAAGAAACTTGATCTTCCATATCCTGTGGGGAACGACCAGCCCATTCGGTGTAAACAATTTGTTGATTTTCGCCTATATCAGGAATGGCATCAACAGGAACCGGGTCGGATGGCAGAATTCCAGTTTCCCATCCAAATGGAGAATTAACAATCCCCCACGATATAAAAACGATCAATACCAAGAAGGTAACCAACCTGTTTTCAAGAAAGAATTTGATTATTCTATTCAGCATATTTCATATTTTTGATAAACGTTCATTTAATTAAAAGTTACGGCAAATAAATTGCATAATAATACAATTCAGCTTGTAAGTAAATTGTATATCAATTAATTAAATGGTTAACAAAGATATGTTTGCAATAAAGAAAGGCGTGTCTGTATAGTAGGCGGTGGTGACGTATCTGAATAAACTTCAAATGTGTCATTTAATTCAGGTAACAATTCAAAGTACAAAGCGAAAATAATAGGAAAAAGAACATCCATCTCAACAATTTTAGGATTGTCGATTTGAATTTGACTTACATAATAGTTTTCAATTTCAATGTGAATAGTCTTATTTTCGCAACATCCACCTGTACCATCACAACACGATTTGGCTTCTTTATTAATGGATGTGAAAACATATTTACCGACACAATAATGCATAGAAAATGTTATACCTATGCTAGCAAACATTAGGAAAACGGACAAGACGATATGTATTATTTTTCTAAACATTATTTTTATGCTCTATACAAACTAACACTATTTAATCATATATGTTTTATATAATTCGGCATTTCATTTTTGGACTAAGGCTCATTGTTTTACTTTAAAAAACAAATGAACTACCTCGCTGCAGACGAGGTATCAAAATAGTAGAACATTTGTTTTCTTGCAGCAAGCTGCGGGAAATATGAACCCACATTGTGGGATTAAAAAGGCTTATATCCGAGAGCCTCAATGGTTTCCTTTGCTTTTTCAACTTCTATTTTATCGCCTTCAATGGTAACCGATTTTTCATTCAGGTTTACCTTTGCGCTAGTCATGAAATTTAGCTTTTCAAGATTCGATTCAACATTTGACTTACAATGATTGCAAGTCATTCCATCTACTTTAATTGTATGAGTTTCCATGCTATTATTATTTATTGTTTTACTTGTTTTTTGCTTTGACGAAAAGTGTTGTTGGATATATCCATTAATTATTAGAACTACTAAAGTTACACCAGAGGTAATTTGCCACCAACTACTGTTTTGTCCATGATTATGAGCTAAATGTTCATTTGCTATTTGAGTGAACCATTCTGATGGAAGTGCATAGTCTATGATTAATCCAAAAGATAATGCACCTATAATAATTGTCCCCAAGTAGGTAAATAGACTTTTCTTCCCAAGAACTTTTCCTATCATCGTAATGGTTGCAGCATTAGTAGCAGGCCCTGCCATTAATAAAACAAATGCAGCTCCCGGGCTTAGACCTTTCAATATTAATATTGCAGCTAATGGAATAGTTCCTGTAGCGCAAATATAAAGAGGAATAGATACTACAAGAATCATTAGCATTTGTAGAATTGGAGAAAAATTAAGAAGTTCAAAGAAATCATCAGGTATCAGTGCAGATATGATTGCTGCTAATACCAAACCAATAACCAACCATTTTGATATGTCTTGAATAAACTCAACAAAACCGTATCGGAATACATCTTTTATTTTTTGAATGAGGCTTTTTTCAACTTCTTTTTGTTCTGGATGTGAAGTGTTTTCTGTTTTATTTGGAGTAATCTGACCAGTAATTATACCGCCAGTAATCCCAGTAATTAAAGCAGCCAAAGGTCGTATAATAGCAAAGGGAAGTCCAAGTAATGAAAAAGTTGCTAAAATGGAATCAACTCCAGTTTGTGGCGTGGAAATAAGGAATGAAACAGTACCGCCTTTTGACGCACCATTTTTATAAAGTGCAGTTCCAGTTGGGATAACACCACACGAACAAAGTGGCAAAGGTATGCCAAATAGAGAAGCTAGTACCGATGACTTTATTGAACTGCCGCTAAAATATCGCTCAATCTTTTGCCGTGGCATAAAGGCATACAGTAAACCAGCAAAAAAGAAACCAAGCAATAAGTAGGGCGACATTTCCGCCAATATGCTAACAAAGTCTGTAAAAAATGTCCTAAAATATGCTATCACTTCCATAGTTGTAATTTTATATTACAAAGAACGGAAGCATAAGACCTATTGCTGTTACATGATTTTTGAAAAAAGTAATATCATTTTTGGATTACACTTCATCTAAAGGTTTGCGCTTGTTTTCTTTTAGTTTTTTAAAGTGTGAAGGAGTAAGACCCGTAATTTTTTTAAATTGATTGGATAAATGTTGAACACTACTATAACCTAGCTGAAAAGAAATTTCATTTAGAGATAACTCATCGTAAACTAAAAGCTCTTTTACTTTTTCAATCTTCTGATTGATGGTATATTTTTCAATGGTAATACCTTCAACTGAAGAAAAAAGATTGCTTAAATATGAGTAGTCATATCCAATTTCTTTAGAAATAAACTCTGAGCTATTAATAGATGCGGAAACCTCTTTTCCATAATGAGTAATCTCAATAACAAGCGTCTTAATACGATCGATAAGTTTGCTTTTCTTATCATCAATAAGTTCAAATCCATTTTTATCTAACACATTTTTTATTTCTGCTAGCATAGAATCATTAAGCTGTGAGGAAATGCTTACTTTACCCAATTCAACGGCTTCTATCTCTAAATTCAATTTCTCAAATTCATCTCTAACCACTTTTATGCAGCGGTTACAGACCATGTTTTTTATGTGAAGAATTGATTTCATTTTAAAAATTAATTAGCGCAACAAAGATATGGATTTAATATCTGAGTACAGTTTAATTCCATTATAACAACTGCCGCTCTGTCATATTCACATATACAAGAATATCATCTAATAAACTCTGGCAAATTGTTTGTGTTGTTTCACATAACTATTGATTTAAATGACTGATTAATTGTTGAATATGCTTTGGCATAATTTCAAAAATCAGAGCTTTTAGCGTAGTTTCACCCCTGGGTTTTTAAAAAAGCCCTAATCCTTTACGGACAAGGGCTGTAGATTTTGAGTGGTGACCCCACCGGATATAATTTATAATACTTTAATTTACTTCAATTTACCTCTAACTACCTCTCTAATAAACAAATATAATACTTATTTAACTCTCTTTAAAACAATCATATCTTAAATTTCTATAAATTAAGGTAAGCAATGTTTTAGTATTGTTTTACTAAACTAATTTTTCGACTAATAATTGGATTTTTATACCTCAACAAAACATCAAATTATAAAGCTTCATAAATACTACATATTCAACTACTTACGGAAATGTTTTAGTATTGTTTTAGTAAGGAAAAAAGAAAAGCCATAAGTGATTGACTTATAGCTTTTTGTGTCATTAAATTGTGACCCCGACGGTGTTTTAGCCCCTTAAATAGTTTGACTAAAATATAGATTAAAATCTATACTTTTATGATTATGAAAAAAAGAACA
>JAEINW010000342.1 GCA_016342715.1 Salinivirgaceae bacterium
TTTTAATTAATTGCTTACTATTAATTAATTGCAAAAACCACTAAAACGTATTCACTAAAAACAAAAAATAATTTTCATATAGGGTATAAGCAACTGGCATATAGAAAAATAAAAAAGTGAAAATAACTTTAACAAAAAAGAATTATGTTAAATAAACGAAGATTATTTTAAATCGGAAACATGGAGAAAAGCCCCAAATTAAGAAAAAAAGAGGCCAATCGCTATCAAGTATTTAAACTGTCAAACAATTGACCCCGAACCATATTTTTTGAATTTTCTATTTATACCATAGGCCAAATAAAAAAGTAAGTATTACTATTATTAGTGAGACAATCATGGTAATTGTTTTTTAAGGGTTTAACTAACAATAAGGTAAATTTATAAAATTGAGACTTATTAATCAATTATTTTTTTAGTTTTATGCACTTAGTGTATTGATTCGTAGAACTGTATTGCGAATTCTAAGAATTAATATTTAATTAATCATTAAAGTCATCCAATCCATCTTCAGTCATTATCCAGCATTTTCCTGGAATTTCTTCGATCCAAATATCATGTGCGGTGCGAACGTAATGCAAGCTTTGTTCTAAATTTTTATCAACACAAATCTTTTGATTTTCTGGCAGATAAATTACCACATCTAACTCAGGAAAATTCCATCTTTTTTGGCTGTTTTGATAAAAAAACGGATCAATGTATAGGATAGAATCATGCAAATTCCAACTGTAATTAATTTGTTTGGCATTTTGTTTGGCCATTTTATTCGTGGCTCCTCTGGCCTCTTTCTCAAATTTTATGGAGATGTCATTGTCCGAGGTATATTTTATTTTTACTTTAGGAGAAAAATAGATACGGTTAGGAAACTCGTCGTTGGTATATACTTCTAATCCTTCTTCAAAAAAGTAAGCTTCCGAAAAATCATCCATGTGTTTATTTGTTTTTAGATATATGGTTTGTGTGAGGGCTAAGTTTAATTCAACATTCTCTTCAATTTTATTTGAGAAAGCATATTCTTTGGCTTCAAAAAGAGTTATGCCAAGGAGGATCAAAATACTTAAAATCCAGGCAACTGATGCAATTAACGAGATTGCTTTGTCATTTGCTTTAAATCGCAAAACAAGTTTCAATCCCCAATAGATAATTGCAATTATGGGTGCGCCTATAAAAATAACTAAGCAAACACTTGCCAACACAATACTTTTAGGATTTACTAAAGAAAACATGAAATCAGGAATAAATGCATGATGGTTTCCTGGATTTGTCCAAAACAGAAAAGAATCGCTAAAAACAAACAAGCCAGCGAAGCTTGCAATCATGCTAATACCTGCAATAATAAATGCTATTCCTATAAGGGCAATTATTATCCTGCCAAAGAATGCTATAATTTCCACAAGTCCACTACCTGCTTGATTTACTGAACTTCTAGTTTTGTTATAGGTGTTGGAGCTTTTGAATTTATTGAAATTTCCTTTTACATTTTCGAATTCATTCTTTACAGCATGCTCAATGTCTGAAATGGAATAATTACCACCACGCATATCTACTTTTTGTGCAGTTGTAATAGCAGCAGGAATTACTATCCATAATACTAAATAAAGTAGAATTGTAAAGCCCACCAAAGGAAAAGCAAATACAATAAACAGCACTCTAAGTATTACAGGATCGATATTAAAGTGTGCACCTAATCCGGCGCAAACACCACCTAGCACATTGGAGTCTAAATCTCTGTAAAATTTTCTTCCGGTTTTTTCATTGCGAGAGTTGCGCTCTGTTGATGTGTCAGTGTGGTCATCATCTAAAAAGTCTTCTGGTTTACCCAGTATTTCGATTATTTCATGAACATCGTCAATGCTAATGACTTGTTTTTGTTCGGTAATTTTTAATTGCAATAATTCTGCAATTCTTGTTTCAATATCATTTACAATTTCGTTTCCTTCGGTTTCGGCAGAAAAATGTACTTTAAGTTTATTTAGATACGCTTGCAATACATTAAATGCATCCTCATCTAAGTGAAATATTATACCGCTTATATTTATTTTTACTGTCTTTTTCATAATTTATTTTTTTTGAAACATTAACTGATTGGTTGAATAATTAATTATTGATGAGCTATTTCTCAATAATTATCTCAGCCATTGGCTGTTTCATTGTTAATTTCCTCCTTTTGTTTTAATTGACTCTACAGCTTTTACCAGCTCATTCCATGAAGAATCGAGTTCTTTTAAAAATTCTTTCCCTAATTCGGTAATGGTGTAATATTTTCGAGGAGGTCCCTGGGTTGATTCTTCCCAGCGATAGCTTAATAAGCCAGCATTTTTTTCACGAGTCAGGAGCGGATATAAAGTTCCTTCAACAACTATTAATTTTGAGTTTTTTAGTTCTGAAATTATTTCGGAGGCGTAGCAATCCTTATTCGAAAGAAGGGAAAGAATGCAATACTCTAAAACGCCTTTTTTCATTTGGGCTTTTGTATTATCGAGTTTCATTTGTTTAGGTTTTAATTTTTTAAAGGTCAAATACCTAGCTATCGACAGGCAGGGAATACACCATAAATTATACAGAGTTTGTGTATTAATTACTGCTTATAGCTATTTCATCTGTTCTGGTTTAAGATTTTTTAAGAATAAATAATTAAGAGCACTACTTAATATTCATTTTCTGCTTTACATTTTCATACTCTTTTTTCACGGCGTTTTTAATATTTTCAACCGTAATGGGTTCGCCGCGCATTTCGAGTTTTTGTGCCGATGTTGTGGCTTCAGGAATAGCTATCCATAATATCAAGTAAATAATTCCGCCAAAGAATAGAAAGAATAGCAAGATGAAAATTACTCGAAATATCCAGGAGTCTGTTTGAAAATAGGCACCAAGGCCACCGCAAACTCCTCCTAATAATCGGTCATCGGGATTCCGATACATTCGTTTGCTTGCTGATGTTCTTTTATAGCTTGTTCCCGATGTTGATTTTTGATTTTCATCCTCTTCAATAAAATCATGGGGTTCGCCCATAATAGAAATTACTGCATTTACATCATCTACCGAAACAAGATCTTTATTCCGGTTAATTCGTTCGGCAAAAAGTTCTGCTATGCGGGCTTCAATATCCTGAATGATATCCTTCTTTTCCGTTTCGTTAATAAATTGCTTTTCAATTGCCTGAAGGTAGGTTTTCAGGATTTCGTAAGCTTCATCATCGATATGAAAAAGTAGCCCGCCTAAGTTAATGCTAATTGTTTGTGTCATGGTTTTTTAAGGTTTTAACATGCGGCCCTTAGCAAGGGTTGCGGTTAATTTTTAAGCTGTTTTTAATGAACGTTACAATAATTTATAAGCTTTAATTATTCTTGTATTAATATAGTACTATACATTGCAATGTAAAAGTGTTATACAAAGATATGGAAAAAATACAGTACTATGCAAGACAAGGTACTGTTTTTTTTAAATGATTATTAATTTTCCTGTAAAGTTGTTAAGGTCAGAACTTCGTGAGACTCGTCAGAAGTTCATGAGACTGAATTAGTTAGTAAATAACTATTTAGAGGTCATAGATAAGTTCATATGTACAGACGCAGCAATTATACGGGCTTATTATATGTGTAAATGCTGTCAGGAGCTACGCACGCTGACAGATTTGACCTGACAACGTCCGAAGGTCTTGTCAGCGTCTCTCTCACGAAATGAAACATGAGAGAAGTTATTCGCTAACGCTCATGAAAGAAGTTAACGAATTTTTATTTCAGAATTAACAACTTCTTAAATTGTTAATCAATGTTCCTTGTTCTTAAATATATTTTTAGAGGTCAGTAGATAAGTTCATATGTTGTAAATAGCAAATTTAAAATCACCAATTTTTCGCAATTGGTTTTCACCACTTTTTCGCAAATGCAAATCACCACT
>JAEINW010000343.1 GCA_016342715.1 Salinivirgaceae bacterium
CTTACCCTTTGGGTTGATGGTGCAAGATACCAGTTAGGTTATATGTTAATTGGCCTTGGGCTAATTTTGAGTCGTCGCTTTAATTTTCATTATGGAAAGTTTATACAAATTATTTTTGTTCAATCGATAATAATTATTTGTATCGCGTGGATTGAGTTTTTTCATGTTGAGATTATTGAAGTGATGTATGGTATAGCCAAAAGTGAAATGAAGAATACAACTCTTGCAATCGGTTCTAGGTTAATTTCGGTTATGGGGAATCCTATTAATCTGGGGGCCTTTACTTGCCTTTCTCTTATTGTGTTTCAGTTTATGTACTCCGCTAAAAGGGTAAGTAGAATTACCTATTACTTGTTAATTGTTGCATCTGCTTTTGTTTGTTTTTTTACATTTAGCCGCCTTGCTATGATGGTGTATTTTTTTCTGTTTATTTTTATTAGTATCAGAAATAAGGACTGGTTTGTTGTTGCATTTGCTTGCTTAATTGTACTTTTTGTTGCTTCGACGTTGAGTGTCTCCGATTTGGCGACTGCTTCCAATATTAATACTGAACATCTTATTAACAGAGTCGCAGGCATGCTTGAGGGAAGAACGTATTCTGAAAATATTAGGGTAATTCATTGGGCTGCAGCTATCAATGCCTTGGATAATTTAGTCTATTTTTTGTGGGGACTCGGTTTTGGTGTGTCCAATCCATCAATGGATACTGGAGGCTTTATTGTTGAAAATGCGTTTGTTTCTGTACTTGTAGAAACGGGATTCTTCGGGCTGTTTATTTATTTATCCTATATATTGCTTTGCATGATGAACCTTACGTTCAGAAAAAAAACAATGGGAAGGGAAGCGCGTCAATTTTGTATATTCTTCCTGATTTTTTTCGTCATTCTCAGTGTGGGGAATGATTTTAATAGAAATTTACCTTTTGTACTTTATTTCTGGTTGTTTACTGCCGGGATCTTTGTGCAGAAAAATGGAGTTACGAAATGAAAGTAGCACATCATGTCTATAATTATTGGTCTTATAGCGGAGCAACTCAGCAAGCTATTAAACTTGCTAGGATCATGTCCGACGGAGAAGCCGTTAAGTCTACCTTTATTAATAGTGAAAAAAACACTTTATCGTTTTATAAAATACAAGAAGATGACGGGATAACTGTAATAGATCTACCTAGTCGATTGTTATTTAAGATTGTTAGTATCTTTTATTTGCTAGTAGTATCAAAGTACAAATTTGACATTCATCATTTCCATGGTTTTCATCTGGCAGAAAAATTATTTGTCCGCATATTTAAAAAAACAATTGTTTTTAAATGCACTCTTGAAGGAAGCGATGATTTAAAATCATTATCCTCTCGCAAATTTAGTTTTCTTCATAAATGGATCTTTAGGAAAGTTGATGTAATAAACTCTTTAAACAATAGAATATACAATATTAATAAGGACTATATAGATAAAGTTAAGCTGGTCATAATACCTAATGGTGTTGAATTACCTTCTGCGCCGATGCTTGAGCAACGCAATATATTTTTATTTGCAGGGGCTATAGTTCCAAGAAAGCAGCCTTTGCAAGTCATTCGTTACTATATTGAACATTATTCAAAAACTGGTTTTCCGCTTATTTTAGCAGGCCCATGTGATAGCAATTTGCCTGAGTTTAATAATGCTTATTATGATGAGTGTAAAGCGCTTGCTGCGACTTTGCCTGATGGAGCGATTCAATTTGTTGGAAACCAGTCAAAGAAAGATATGGCTCGCCTTTACTCCATATCACTGGGGCTTATCTTCTTTTCAAGCAGAGAAGGTACTCCAAATGTAGTGTTAGAATCAATGTCGTATAACTGCCCAATTATTCACAATGAAAGAGATGAAGTGACTCAGTGGCTTTTAGGTGATGAAATTGCAAAAAAACTCTCTGTTTCTGATGGCATAGTTAAGGCAGCCAAAGTTGATGAACTGTTTAAAATAATAGAGTCTAAAGCTTTAATTGAAAGAGGGGGAACTTTTTCTATTGAAAAAACCGCAGCATTGACCCTCAATTTATATAATTCGCTATATGAAGCTAGAGGTAAGCAATGTTAACTATTGGAATATCTACATTAAAATCAAATAAAAAAGCATTGTTCGAGTACTTGATTTCAAATATGGATAAATTTCCTCCTTATGTGTTTTTTTTAGTTGTATCCCAAAAAGAAGACTCTTATAAAGAGGAGCAAATTAATAGCCGAATTAAGCTTATTCTCGACAACTCAGTCGGGCTTAGTAAAAGTCGTAATATCATTATTAAAAATGTTGAAACAAAATGGTTGTGGATTCAAGACGATGATATTTCTTTAAACTTTAAGGAATTTGAGCAGCTATTATCGTTATTAAAAGGTGAAGTTTCAGATGCGGTTTTCATCAAAGTACTTTCTTGTGAAAATACTGCTGAATATTACAAAAGTTATACATTCCATAAAAAACATTCTTTGTTAAATGCGTTAAAAATTTCATCGATAGAGATACTTGTGAATGTGGATTTTATTAAAAAGAACAAAATCACTTTCAATGAAAAACTTGGTTTAGGGACCAATATGCCATGTTGCGAAGAAAATAAGTTTGTACTGGATATTTTTAAAGAAAGTGAGTCAGTAAGCTACTTTGATGTGGCCCCCTGCTCCCACACCACGCTTATTGAAAATCGAAATATTGATCATGAGAAAAGGTTTGTAGCGAGAGGATATTTTCTGCATTATTTGCCTGTATACATCAGCAGTATATTGCTGCTTCGATGGGCATGGAATATACGTTGCGACTTAACGCTCTCTAAGAAGTTATCATTAATGCTTAAATCATATTCAAGGTGTTTGTTTTCATGAATGTTTTATATTTACACCAATATTTTGCCACGCCTGAATCAAATGCCGGAACACGCTCGTATGAAATGGCAAAGCGTTTGGCTGCAAAAGGCCATGAAGTAACATTTGTTACCACTTCAGCTTATCTTTCCAATAACTACGTTTTAAAGGCTGGTTGGAATGAAATGGAAATCGATGGTATCAGGCTTTATGTTCTGCATTTATCCTATTCAAATAAAGACTCGTTTATAAAACGTATTTTTAAGTTTTTACAATTTTCGTGGCTGTCTACGCTAAAGTCTTTAAGCATAAAGAGCGATGTCGTCTTTGCTACAAGTACACCATTAACGATTGCAATACCTGGATTGATTTATTCCAAAATTAAAAAAACGCCATTAGTTTTCGAAATTAGAGATTTATGGCCTGAGTTGCCGGTAGCAGTAGGTGCAATTAAAAACCCGTTCGTTATTAAATTAGCTGAATGGCTTGAAAAATATACTTATAAAAATTCAGCCAGGTTAATTGGGTTATCCCCTGGTATGTGTGATGGTATTATTCGCCACGGAATTGCGAAAGACAAAGTTACACTGGCAACAAATAGCTGTGATACTGAATTGTTTGATGTTGAGAAATCTCTTGGGGAAAGCTATAAAGAAACTAACTTGGGTTTCTTAAAAGGGCGCAAGTTAGTTGTTTATACGGGTACTTTTGGATTAATTAATAATGTGGGGTATCTTCCTGAACTTGCGAAGAGCATGAAAGAAATAGATAGCAAGGTTTGTTTTGTTGCGATTGGTGACGGCATGGAAAAGCAAACTGTTATAGATAAAGCTGCAGAGCTGAATGTTCTGGATAAGAACTTGTATATACTTCCTCCCGTGCCTAAAACTGAAATTGTTAAGCTGTTATCAGCTGCAGATATGTCAATTTCTTTATTCGGTCCAATACCTGAAATGTGGCATA
>JAEINW010000015.1 GCA_016342715.1 Salinivirgaceae bacterium
GCCATGAACAAATGTCACAAAAAATAAATTGAAATACATAAGTTACCGAAATACAAAGTATTAATCAAAGTTTATACAAATGAAATATTTATTCATATTTCTACTCAACAGCTTTTTAGGATTTGCATTATTTATTTATATCTTTTTTAGTTTTAATAGTGAATTTCCTTCGATAAGTTTTTATAGTTATCCATATTTATTTTCAATTATTGTTAGCAACATCATTGGCTTTTCAATTTGGGCAGCAAGTATTGTAATGAATAAATTATGGAATTGGAAACAAATTCCGCTATTAAAAATTCTTTCGAATCTAACTCTATTTACCTGCATTTCCTGGGTTTTAGCTCAGCTTTTAATACCTTTTTTTATAAACAATTATTTTTTTATAATTGGTAATCCGATTGCTGAAATTGATTACACAAATATTTTTTTAAAATTTACTATCCTTAGCTTTAATCTCATTCTGGTATATGTATTATCTGATTATCTGATATTCTCATATAAAAATTACATTTATCGAAAAATCAAAGTAATTGAAGAGCAAAAAGAACGATCGCAATTACAACTTGAGATGCTTCAAAAACAACTCAGCCCTCATTATCTTTTCAATAGTTTAAATACCATTTCAAGTTTACTGGAATCATCAGCAAAAATTACGGAAAAATACATACGAAAATTGGTTAACACCTATCAGTATATTTTATCAATTAGCAATAAGGAATTGGTTACGGTGGCTGATGAGCTTAAAATGATAAAGGCTTATCAATTTCAATTGGAAGTGCGTTTTGGTGCAAATATCCATTGGAAATACCGCATCGACAATAAAGTGCTAAATTATTTATTACCCCCTCTTAGCTTGCAAATTCTTGTTGAAAATGCAGTAAAACACAACATTGCATCCAAAGAAAATCCCTTAAATATTAGCATTTCGTCAAATGACAATTATTTAAAAGTTAAAAATAACATTACTGAGAATTCCGAAAAACCAATATCACACAAAATTGGTCTTAAAAACTTAAAGAAAAGATACGCACTCATAGGGAATTACGACGTAAAAACTTTTAGCGATAAAAATTTTGAAGCTCACCTGCCCTTACTGTCCCACCTAAATTATAAAAAATGAATAAAATAATTATAAATAATTGGGCATTTCGACTATTAACACCCATTGTGTTTGCATTTTTTATATATGTACTCATACTTCTTTTTTTTGATAGCGCCCTTCAATTGCTTGATAATTTAATTAGTGTAGAGTATTTTATTTGCCTTTTCCTTTGTTTTATTAATTTTGAATTGTGGCGAGTTCTAATAAAAATATGTTGCAAGAAACTTTCCGAAAAACCCTTTAAACAAATATTTATTCAATCATTGCTCTCGGTTTCAAGTGGGTTAATTATTACTGGATTTTTAGTGTGGTTCTACTTCAAAATAATTGTTGGCTTAATTAGCTTTTCGTCAGAATTAATAATTTTCTGCTCTCTGTTTAGTATTTCAGCTCTATTGTATAATATGGTTTATAGCAGTCAGTTTTTATTAAATTATCAGCATAAAGAAATAATCATTCAAGAAGAAAAATTGAAAAAAGAAGCTGTTGACAGATGGCAAAGGTTTCAGAATAAAATTAATCCTAATTTACTATATCAAAGCTTAGAAAAAATTATTGGGTATGCGCACACAAATATTGAGAAAGCAGATTTATTATTGATGGATTTAACCAATTTATACAGGCAAATTCTTGATAATCAGGAAGAAATTATTTCTATACTTAAAGAGATTGAATTGTTACACAAAATAAAAATACTAATTGAAAAAATATACGAAAAACAAGTTTTGATTGTCCTTAATCCCGGCAAATCTGACCTCAATAGACACATTATTCCAGGCTACCTAATATTACAAATTCAACAAATAATTAACGAAAATATTGCAAATGCTGCCCAACCATTGAAAATTGAAATATCGGTTTTCAATGAAAATGTAGCAATTAAATTCCACGAAAATTTAAAACTTAGTAATCAAAACTCAAATGAACTAAATTTAAACTACGAAACCGAAACCTTATTCTGGTATACAAATAGGACAGTTGAAATAAAAACTAACAATACAAATCTTAAGGAAATAATTATTCCACTAATTAATCTTGAAAACTCATGATAAACCTACGGATATTAATTATTGAGGACGAAAAACCTGCCGCAGATAAATTGGAGCGTCAATTAAAAAAATACAATGACGATTTTATTATAAGCGGCCCCATTGAAAGTGTAGCCGAAGCTGTTAAATTACTTGAACTAAAACAAAATGAATTTGACTTATTATTTTTGGATATCAGATTGATTGACGGCGAGAGTTTTTCAATTTTTGAAAAAGTAAAAATCAACAAACCAGTTATATTTACAACCGCTTACGATAATTATGCGCTGGAAGCCTTTAAGCTAAATAGCATCGATTATATATTAAAACCTTACACTTTCGATAGTATAAAAATTGCCTTGGATAAGTTTTACTCACTTAGTGAATCGCTTTCAGAATTTTCGCAAAAGCCATCCATTAATATGGAAATGATTCAAAATTTATTGAATGCTAATAAAAAGCAATATAAAACCCGCTTTATGGTGAGAAAAGGTGAAAAAATAAAAGCCATTGAAACCGATGATATTAAACTTTTTTATGCCGACGACCGCGACGTGTATTTATTATCAACAGATAATCGCAGATATGCTGTCAATCAAAAACTTGAAGAAACTTGCAATCTTGTAGACCCCAAAAAGTTCTTCCGCGTAAACCGCACATTCCTTGTTCAATACAATGCCATTGAAGAAGTTATTGCCTATTCAAATAGTCGTTTAAAACTCAATGTTAATTTCAAATTTGACAAGGACATAATTGTAAGTCGCGAAAAAGTGAATGATTTTAAACGCTGGATGGAAGGGGAAGAATAAAATAAATAGATATATTTTTAACAAATTAATTATACTTAAATATATAAAACCATATCCACATTCCAAACTTCGGTTTGATATCCTCCCACTTTTTTAAAGCCAAATTTTAAGTAAAAGTTCTGTGCTAAAATATTTGTTTCTTGCGTTCCACCTAATAAAACCATTTGCATTATTCCCTTGTTTTTTATGCGATTAATAAAAAATGGCATTACAGAACTTGCTAATTGAGAACCTTGATGCTTATCGGAAATTGAAGGCGCAAAATAAACAGTTTCATCATGATTTAATATAATTCCATATTTTTTATAACGCTCGGCTTCGTGTTCTATTTGTCCAAATTCTAAAATAAAATAACCTTGTATATTATTTTTAAAATCAACTAACACAAACCGTTCTGCTGTATCTGAATTTCTGTGACATAAAAATATTGCATACTTACAATTTAAAGCATGAGGTTGAAAGCTATTCTTTGTAACATCCGATAAATTTTCAAAATAGCTTCCAAGATTACCTGAATCAGATTCAACTAATTTCCTTAAATAAAATTCCTTTCCAAATTTATCTTTAACTAAATTCATTTTTACTTGAAGTAAAAAAACTATCGCTGGTAATGAGGCATATTATTCGGCAATACAATACTCATTTCAATTACTCCAGCAACAATTCCATCTTTAAACCACGGCGCTTGATGTATCATTTTTTTTTCGCCATTTTTATCAATAGTATAAGTATTTGACATTCCCGTTTTTATAATTTCTTGAATTATACTGCGCGACTTTGGATTGTGGCAATTAAATAAACTTTTTCCAACCAAATCTTTTCCACCCCATTTTTCAAAGGTAAGCGCTGCTTTATCATTCATGTAAATTATCATTCCCTCTACATCGCAAATAGTTACTGCTGATGCAAATTCTTTATAGTAATCAAATGTATTCATGTGCTTATTTTAAATTTTTTGATAAATGTAGCTATCAAAATTCAGTATGACAAGTACTAACTAACATAGAATTTTACTTTTAAAGAGCAAACATTATTTTTACATTTGCGTTCACTTGAAAACTATTTAAATATATAATAATGAGAAAAATATTAACTCTTACACTTATTGTTTTTACTCTGGCCTCATTTGCCCAGAAAGGAAGCATTACGAGTGATCAATTAAATCAAATTCGCAAATCGTACGATAAAAACGATGCGGCAACAAAAGCGCTTACCAATGCATTAACTAACAACGACGTAAAAAAAATTGCATTAAACAGAGAAAATCTGGGCGAAATTAACCACGATTTTAAATATAAAGTTAAGGTTAAAGGCATATCCGATCAAAAAAGCTCAGGTCGTTGCTGGATGTTCACAAGTATGAATGTTTTGCGCCCAATGGTTATTGATAAATACCAATTAAGCAGTTTTGAATTCTCCCAAAATTATTTGTATTTCTGGGATATTTTTGAAAAAAGCAACTTGAATTTAGAGGCTCAAATTAAATATTCGGCCAAACCTTTTGACGATAAATATGTGGAATGGTTGTTTAAAAGTCCTGTTGGCGATGGGGGCGTTTGGAATTCATTCACCAATTTGGCTGATAAATATGGAGTGGTTCCAAAAACTGTTATGCCAGAAACATATTCAAGCGACAACACCCGCGGGATGATAAAAATAATTAAAAGAAAGCTTCGCGAAGATGGACTTGAAATTCGTGAAATGCTTGCTAAAAAAGCAAAAACTGATAAAGTTGAAGCACGGAAAATTGAAATGTTGGGTGAAATTTATAGAATCCTTTCAATGAATTTGGGTGAACCACCTACTGAATTTAGCTATCGCTTTACTGATAAAGATGAAAAATTAGGGGAACTCAAAACATACACTCCCAAAAGTTTTATGACCGAAGTTTTAGGTGACATTGATTTCACCGATCAGGTAATGCTTATGAACGATCCAACTCGCGAATATTATAAAATGTTTGAGATTGAATACGACAGAAATGTTATGGAAGGTAGGAACTGGATCTATTTAAACTTGCCGAGCGACGAAATAAAAAAGTTTGCCATTGAAAGCATTAAAAACAATAAAGCAATGTACGCATCTTGCGATGTTGGCAAACAACTAAACAGCGATATCGGATTTAATGATATTGACAATTACGACTTTGAATCGTTGTACGGTATGAAATTTAACATGAACAAAGCCCAACGAATTAAAACTTTTGAAAGCGGCTCGTCGCATGGTATGGCATTAATGGCTGTGGATGTTGATGAAAATGAAAAAGCTTTAAAATGGCAATTTGAAAATAGCTGGGGAGCAAAAAGTGGTCACAATGGTTATTTAACTTTTACCGACAATTGGTTTAACGAATATATGTTTAGAGTTGTTGTTCGCAAAGAATTCATTGACGAAAACACCTTAAAATTATTAGATCAAAAACCTATTATGTTACCCCCATGGGATCCTATGTTTAAAGCAGACGAATAAAAATATTTGGCTCCATAATTTGGAGCCTTTTTTATTACATTTGTGATCATAATTTTAGAAAAATGCGAATTAAATCAAGTCATACGGTCAATTCATCCATTCTAGCTATGGGAAATCGCCTGCGCGATGCTATGAAAGAAACTGGAAATGAATATCTTCTATTGAATCGCGGGGTGAATTCAGTAGTAAATATCGATTTAAAACCTATAATCGAACAAATTGATTTTAACTCCAACAGCATTCAGGTTTACCCCGGAAGTAATGGAAAATATGAACTCAGAAAAGCAATAAATGAAGAGTATTTTGAAAACAAAGCCGATATTAATGATATTATAATTACCGGTGGAGGAATTTCAGGTTTAGATATTGCGGTTCAGAACATTGAAGCAGACGAAATTATACTACCTAAATTTTTCTGGGGAAGCTATGCCCAACTTTTAAACTTACGCCAGATTAAATATTCAAATTACGAATCATACGAAATATTAAATAATCAAGCTAGTGAATTGAATGATAAAGCAGTGATTATTTGCGATCCAGGAAATCCGAAAGGAGATAAATATCCTGATCAAAAATTAATTGAATTAATTGAAAAATTGGATAATTCAGGAGCAACAATCATTTTCGACAGTCCATATCGCCGACTTTTTTATGATAGAACTGATAGCTTTTACCAAAAATTATTAGCACTTAAAAACGTAATTATTGTTGAAAGTTTTAGCAAATCGCTTGGCTTGAGTGGACAACGAATTGGATTTTTACATACTACCAATAAAAACTTTAATGAAGAAGCTCTATTACGAATTACCTATGCTACCAATGGTGTAAATAGTTTTTCGCAGGTTTTAATAGCAAAATTACTTTCCACCCCCGAAGGTCAAAAATCTATTGCCGAATTTAAAAGCAAAACACTTGTTGATATCAAGAAAAATATTGAATTTTTAAAACACAATAATTTATTAGCTACAGAATTATATGAAGATACTGATCCTGTGGGAATTTTTACGATAATTAATAAAGCTCCTGAGGAGCTTTTTAATCACCGAATAGGAAGTGTAGGATTAGACTATTTTGTGGCAAAACCTTTTAATGGAATTGAAAAGTTGAGTCGGATTTTAGTATCATATCCACATAAAAAGTTTGTATCTTTCTTCGAATCTTTAAAATAAACCAACAGGCATGTGCGGAATAACGGGTGTTTATGCATTTAATGACAAGGGATTAGACTATTTTTCGAATGTTGAAAAATCAGTTGCTACGCTAAAACTTCGCGGACCCGATAAACAAGCAATAGTTACAGAGAAAAAAGTTTGCTTGGGGCATGCACGTTTATCAATTATTGATTTAAGCGACGCAGCCTCACAACCTTTTAAAGATATTACCGGCCGATATACCATTATTTTTAATGGCGAAATTTACAATTACAAGGAATTACGACAATCACTAGTAAAAAAGGGTCTGCCTCTTAAAACCCAGTCTGACACTGAAGTTTTACTTTATTTATACATAATTGAAGGCGCAAAATGTTTACAAAAACTAAATGGTTTTTTTGCTTTTGCCATTTACGATAATCGAGAAGATACCCTTTTCATTGCCCGTGACAGAATGGGTATTAAACCTTTACTTTATTATCGCGACCGCAACAAATTGCTTTTTGCATCGGAAATGAAAGCCTTAATGGCCTTGGGCATTTCAAAAAACATTGACGAAATATCATTAAGCCAATACTTTCAACTTAACTATATTCCAACTCCAAATACAATTTTTAAAGATATTTATAAGCTCGAGCCTGGCCATTATTTGTGGATTGAAAAAAATCAGGTGATTGACGAAAAATATTACAGCATTAATTATAATAGAAGTAACTATTCCGATTTATCGTATGAAAAAGCACAGGAAAAACTTCGAGAACTCATTCAATCATCGGTTAAATACCGATTAATATCCGATGTTCCTTTAGGTTCGTTTTTAAGCGGAGGCATTGACTCCTCAGTAATTGTTGCCGAGGCTTCAAAATTAACCGACCAGCTAAACACCTTCTCCATAGGATATAAAGACGAACCATACTTTGATGAAACAAGTTATGCTGAACTAGTAGCAAAAAAATTCAATACAAATCACACCTCCTTTAAACTCACCAATAACGATTTGTACGAAAATTTGCACAATGTTTTGGATTACATTGATGAACCATTTGCTGATTCATCGGCTTTGCCCGTTCACATTTTAAGCATGCATACTAAAAAGCATGCAACTGTAGCTCTTTCGGGCGATGGCGCTGATGAACTTTTTTCAGGATACAACAAACATAAAGCTCATTTTCATGCCATAAATGGCGGGTTTAATTCCAAACTCATTAAATGCGGTTTGCCTATTTGGCAAATGTTACCAAAGTCAAGAAATGGAAAGTTGTCAAATACCATCCGTCAGTTAAAACGATATGCCGAAGGTTTGAACTTAAACCAAAAAGATAGATATTGGCAATGGGCCACCTTTCAAAGTCAAAAAAATGCAAATAATCTTCTCAAGCACCAACCATCATTGCACGATTTAAAAGTTCGAAAATCTGAAATTTTAAAGCATTTGCTACACATTGAAAGTATGAATGACATTTTATATACCGATATGAAACTCGTTTTGGTTGGAGACATGCTTCATAAAGTTGATTCAATGAGCATGGCAAATAGCTTAGAAGTAAGAACTCCCTTTCTCGATCACAATCTGGTTGATTTCGTCTTTTCATTAAACGACGATTATAAAATAAATGCAAAAATGCGAAAGCGGATTTTACAAGATGCCTACAGAAATATATTACCAAAAGAATTATATCAAAGACCTAAACATGGTTTTGAAGTACCATTACTCAAATGGTTTCAAACAGAATTAAAAGGTGAGTTATTTGATAATTATTTAAATGAAGATTTTATAAGAGAACAAAATATATTTAACCCCAAACAGATAAATTCTATGAAGAAGAATTTATATTCAAATAGCTCTGGCGACATCCAATATCAAATGTGGGCAGTATTAGTTTTTCAAAACTGGTGGAAAAAATATATGGTTTAATCAACACAGCCCCCCAGCTTATAACAATTAGCAAACTGCGGGTAGAAAAAAACGTATATTTAATAACACAAGAAGCTAAGGGAATGCCAAAAATTTTACGATTAATAAATAGATTCAATTTAGGAGGGCCAACCTACAATGCCGCTTATTTAACAAAATACTTATCCGATGATTTTGAAACCATGTTGGTTGGTGGAGTTAAAGAAGAAGCCGAAGGAAGTTCCGAATATATTGTTAGAAATTTAGGAATTAAACCCATTATTATTCCTGAAATGAAACGCTCTTTAAATCCAACTAACGATTTAATTACCTATCGAAAGTTATCAAAAATAATAAAAGAATTCAAACCCGACATTGTTCATACACATGCTTCAAAAGCAGGAACGGTAGGACGTTTAGCAGCTATCAGAAACAAGGTTCCTATAATTGTTCATACCTTTCATGGTCATGTGTTTCACTCCTATTTTGGCTCATCAAAAACCAATTTCTTTATTAATATCGAAAAAGGGCTGGCAAATCAGTGTAGTAAAATTATTGCAATTAGTGAAAAACAAAAACACGACTTATCTGAAGTATATAATATTGCAGAACCCGATAAATTTGAAGTTATCCCTTTAGGTTTTGACTTACAAAGGTTTCGTGAAAATACAGCTCTTAAAAGAGCTACTTTTCGTGAAAAATATAAAATTACTGATGACGAAATTGCCATTGGAATTATTGGACGATTGGCGCCTGTAAAAAACCACGATCTTTTTTTAAACGCTATAAAAAACCTCACCCAAAACACATCAAAAAAAATTAGAGCATTTATAATTGGCGACGGCGAATTACGCAATGAATTAATCTCAAAAAGCAAATCATTGGGATTAAAAACATTTTACTGCAACAATGGTCAAATGGAAATTAGCACAGTTACCTTTACCTCGTGGATTAAAGATATTGAAAGTGCCTACCCTGGATTAGATATTGTGGCTATGACCTCATTAAACGAGGGAACTCCGGTAAGTTTAATTGAGGCTCAGGCATCGAACAAAGCAATAATTTCAACCAATGTAGGGGGCATTGAAAATATTGTAATACCTAATAAAACGGCCATATTAACAAAAAATAATTGTGTCGATGATTTTTCCGAAAAACTCATTCAACTGGTGGAGAATGAGGATATGCGCAAAACGCATGCAATATATGGTTGGGAGCATGTAAAAAACAAGTTCCATTACAAAAGATTGGCAACAGATATGGAAAATCTATATTATAAACTTCTAAATCAGCACAATTAAGCCAGTAAATAATATAAGCTACAGAAAAATTTATATTTTTGGGGAATTTTATATGATGATGAGAAAAATAATTCAATTAAGAAATCTTTATTTTTTGTTATTTATTGTTGGATGCACCGGATTACCTAGCTGCAAAGTTATGAATCCAAGCACCATGTTTCAAACCGATAACGATTTTCAATATACTAATTTCGAACAAGAGAAAAGCGAATATATAATTCGTCCTTTTGACAAATTAAACCTTCGGATATATACCAATGATGGCATCCAGCTTATTGATATGGGAAGTTCCAGCACGTCGCTAACAAATCAAAAGGTAATAAGTCCTTATATGGTTGAGCACGATGGCTTGGTTAAAGTTCCCACTTTAGGTAGAATAAAAATTTCAGGTTTAACCATAAAAGAAGCTGAAAAAGAATTAGAAGAAAAATACAGTCAATATTACCAAAAACCATTCGTGTTAGTAAATATCACAAATCGAAGAGTGATTGTTTTTAATTCGGGCAGTAATTCGGGTCAAGTACTGAATATTGAAAATGAAAAATTTACTCTTATTGAAGCTCTAGCTCAAGCTGGAGGTATTGACGATTTTAGCAAAGCCTATAAAATAAAATTATTAAGAGGTGATCTTGACAATCCAAAAGTTTATCTTTTTAATATTTCAAATATTGAAGAAATAAAAAAAGCCAATATGGTTTTGCAAGCAAATGATATTATATACGTAGAAAAACGAGCGCGCTATGCCTCAAAAACACTGAACGAATTAATGCCATATGTTGCCATTTTTAATACATTACTGTTACTTTACGTTACAGTTCAAGCCTTATAATTAAGTATGTATACAGGAAAAATACCGTTGATAAACGATAAGTTTGATTTTGCAATTTTTTTGCAAATATTAAAAAAACACTATTGGTTTGCTATATTAATGATAGTACTTGCTATTTCTGGCGGATTTCTGTTTATGCGTTATACACCCCCCATTTTCAGTTCCTTAAGCATAATACAAATAAATGAAAACAATCGCTCAACTCGGGTATTAAATATCGAAGATGTTTATGAAGACGATGATATTTCTAAAATAATTGAATTGTTGCGATCAAAAGAGTTTCTAAAAAGAGCTTTTACCAAATTAAATCTGCATGTATCTTACTTTATTGAGGGAACTTTTTTATCCTCTGAACTATATAACAGAACTCCTTTTGTTGTTGAATACAAATCGAATAGCCTTCAAATTTATGATAAGCCCATCCACATTGAATTTGATAACATAAAAACAGGCAAACTAACTTTCGATAAAAACAATAATCCTATTGAAAAAGATATTAAAATTGATGAATGGCAAAAAATTAGTGGAGGTGAAATTCGAATCAAAATAACAGATTTTAACACCATTACTGAACAAAAAACACAATATAAGAACAACAGTTTTTATTTTATAATCAACAATCCACAAACCATTGTAGAAAAACATTCGAAAAGTTTACAGATATCATTATTAAATAGATCGGCAAAAACAATTCAAATTTATTATGATGGTTTAAATGCGGAAAAATCTGCAAAAATGGTAAATACAATTGCCGAAGAATATTTAAAATATGATGTTGAAATAAAAAAAGAAAGTGCTGATAACATACTTAATTTTATCGAAGGACAACTAAAAGTTGTTTACCAAAACCTTAATGAAACTGAAAAACAAATTGTCGCTTTTAGAAAAGAAAATAAAGTAAGCGAAAATCAACTTAATAATATTGGAAGCCCTTTTCCTATTTTCACAACAAAAATTAATGAGTTTGAAGACGAATTAATTAATCTTGAATTTGAACTCGTAGCCTTACAGCGCATAAATAATCAAATCGCAAATAACGATAATTTAAATGTTTATGAATTAATTGCATCACTATCGGGTACAAAATCGGAATCGGTAGTTGTAAACGTTTTAAATACCTTGCAACAATTAATTAATCAAAAAGAACAATTACTCAATGATGTAACCCCAGACAATTTAAAAATTAAAATTTTAGAACGTCAAATTCAAAACCAGAAAGAATTATTAAAAGATTTTGTCACAACAACCGTCACAAGGCTTCAAAGCAAGAAAACAGATTATGCCAATAAAATACACGAATACGAGAAAAAAATATTTGATGATAAAGACTACAACGAATTGGAATACAGCAAGCTTGAAAGATTGTATTCGATAAATGAAGGTTTTTATCACAAATTAATCGAAAAAAAGGCGGAATATCTAATATCGCAAGCGGGTTATGTTTCACAAAGTACAATTTTAGAAATAGCAGGCGTTTCAAAATCACCCAAATGGCCATTAAGTAAAAAAATATATCCCGTCTTTATTTTGATAGGTCTACTAATTGGTATCGGCTACATTATTTTAAGATATCTACTTTATGATGAAATAACCTCTACCAGCGTAATTCAAAATTATACAGATGCTCCTATATTAGGAACCATACCAACTTACAAGAAAGGAGTACCTGTTAGCCAACTTTTGGTTAATAAAAAACCCAATTCAGTTTTTACAGAATCATTCAGAACCATCCGATCAAATCTTCAATTTATTTCACATGGTGCTGAAACCAAAATAATTACCGTATCATCAACAATATCGGGAGAAGGAAAAACATTTGTTGCAATTAATTTGGCAGGAATACTAGCTTTAAATGGCAAAAAAGTGATTCTTTTGGACTTAGATTTACGCAAGCCAAGAATTCATCTGGCCTTTAATACAGATAACTCCAAAGGAATTAGTACGCTGTTGATTGGCAAACACACTTTGGCTGAATGTATAGAAAAATCGGACTTACAAAACTTTGATTATGTTACTGCAGGGCCTGTGCCTCCAAATCCTGCAGAATTAGCAGCTGGAAAGCAAATGGAACTGTTACTTACCAAACTTGAGGATGAATATGACGTAATAATTGTGGACACTCCTCCAGTAGGTATTGTAACCGATGCCCTTGTAAATCTTAGTCGGGCAAATTATCCCATTTATGTAATGAAAGCCAACGTTTCGAAACGACATTTTATTGATAGCATCAACAGCTTAATTAAAGAAAAAAACATGGATAATTTATCCATCGTTTTAAATGGTGTTGAAATTCATGCAAAACGCTATGGATCTTATGGATATGGGTATGGATACGGATACGGACATGGATATTATTACGATGACGATGAAGAACAAGAAACCATAGGAAAAAGACTTACAAAAAAATTACAAAAACTTAAAAAATGACTAGTACTACTATTTTTATATTATTCTTTATTTACACAACTGTTTTTGGATTATTCACACATAGGTTCTTTGTAATAAGGGCTGAAAAATATAAAATAAAAAAAGCTAACACCAGCGCTGAACGCTGGAGCAGCCAAACAAAACCCATATTAGGAGGGCTTTCTTTTTATGTAATATTTTTGTTTTCAATCATTAATTTAATGTTCCTTTTCGACATTGAAAGCTTATTGAAAGCTGAAGTTTTAGGTAGCATTTTGGTTATCACTATTTCATTTTTAATGGGACTAGCTGATGATATGTTGAATACTCCACCCGGATTCAAGTTTATTTTTCAATTATTATGTGCTGGAATATTAATCTATTCAGGTATTTATATTGATATTTTTTCAACGCCAATTTACAACTACATCCTTACTGTTTTTTGGGTAGTAGGTATAATGAATTCTATTAATATGATTGACAATATGGATGCCATTTCTTCATCTGTTGCTATTTCCATATTAATTGGATCTACTTTTTTGATGCTATTTACAAAAGGATTTTCACCTTTTTATATTATTTTAAGTATTGGCGGATTGGCAGGATTAGTCAGTTTTTTATATTACAATTGGCATCCTGCAAAAATGTATATGGGTGATAATGGAAGTCAGTTTTTAGGAGCCTTACTTGCCATTATAGGCATTGTTTGCTTTTGGAATGCTCCTACCATGCAAAATCATTCCAATTTATATCCCTTTATTTTCGCATTTTTTGCTTTTATTGTTCCAATTTCCGATACAACTACCGTAACCATTAATCGACTTTTAAAAGGTCAATCTCCATTTGTAGGAGGCCGCGATCATACCACTCATCATCTAAGTTATTTTGGTTTATCAGAAAGAAAAGTAGCAATTTTATTATTTAGCATAAATCTGTTTTTCGTCTTTGTGGCTGTATCTATTATTATTCTTGCAGAAAATATGATCGTCCCCATATGGGTGTTTGGCGTATTAGGAATAATGGTGTTACTATCTCTTTATTCAATAACCAAAATAAGTAAGCCAAAATCTTAAACTTTTTCCTCTGTTTTAAGTTTTACTTGTACAATTAATCTGAAAATATATTAAATGACTATAAACAAAACCCTTTTAACTACAACATTAATATTATTGATTTCATTTGTTTTATTGGTTGGATTCTCCTTTAATACTGAAGAACCCCAGAGATTTGATTCAATTCAAGAGCCCTTTAATCTGAGTTATCAAATAAAACCACTTGATATTCCAGAATCCGTTTTTTTTGCTGGTGAAAAAGTGCCCATTGAGAGTTTCGACGTGCTTGAAAGTCTTGATAAAGAGCTGTTAATAAACACCTACTGGCAATCGCAAACCTTACTTTTTATAAAACGTGCCAATCGATTTTTTCCCATAATCGAAGCAATATTTGAGCAAGAAGGTGTGCCTGCCGATTTTAAATATTTAGCCTTGGTCGAAAGTGGCTTAACAAATGTTGTTTCACCATCAGATGCGGCTGGATATTGGCAGTTTTTAAAAGGTACTGCACAAGATTATAAATTGGAAGTTAACGATGAAATTGACGAAAGATACCATATTGAAAAATCTACCGAAGCAGCTGCAAAATTCCTAAAAGATTCTTATGAAAAATTTGGCAATTGGGCCATGGCTGCAGCATCATATAATACGGGTAGAAGAAGTCTTTCGAGACAAATTGAAAGGCAAAAATCGAATAAATATTACGATTTAACATTGGGAGAAGAAACCGGAAGGTATGTATATCGATTAATTGCTTTAAAACTAATTTTAGAATCTCCAGAAAAATATGGATTCTTTGTTGAAAAAGATCAAATGTATCCTGAAATACCCTTCAAAAATATTAAAGTTGATTCCACAGTGCACGATTGGGCTGACTTTGCACATAGCCAAGGTATAAATTACAAAACGCTTAAAGAATTAAACCCCTGGCTTAGAGATAATACGCTAACAAATAACTCAAACAAAACCTATCAAATTAAAATTCCAACCGGCAAACATAGAACCATTGATCCCAATCCTGAATTTTATCCGGAAGATTCTTTATTAAGAAAATAAGATTTCTTTCGTAATTTTGCGCTCCCTTTACCTCTTTTTATAAAAACAATGAAAGAAAAGAAACAGCACACTCAACATATTGAAAATGATGAAAATATTCATGTTTATGGTGCCAAAGCTCACAATTTAAAAAATATTGACGTTAGCATTCCCAGAAATAAATTAACTGTGATTACTGGATTGAGTGGTAGTGGAAAATCAAGTTTAGCCTTTGATACCATTTATGCAGAAGGACAACGCAGATACATGGAAACTTTTTCGGCATACGCACGTCAATTTTTGGGAAATATGGAACGCCCCGAAGTTGATAAAATTACTGGGCTTAGTCCGGTAATATCGATCGAGCAAAAAACAACAAATAAAAACCCACGGTCTACCGTAGGAACTACCACCGAAATATATGATTTTTTAAGACTATTGTATGCACGAGCATCCGATGCATATTCGTACAACACCGGTGAAAAAATGGTTAAATACACCGATGAGCAAATAACCAATCTGTTAATTGAAAAACTCAGTGGCAAAAAAATATACGTTTTAGCTCCGATTGTTAAAGGAAGAAAAGGGCATTATAAAGAATTATTTGAACAACTTATTAAAAAAGGATTCATTAATGCGCGTATTAATGGCGAAATAAAAGAATTGGTGCCAGGTATGCGCTTAGACAGGTATAAAACTCATAATATTGAAACGGTAATTGATCGATTAAAAATTGAAGAAAAAGATCGGTCGAGAATTCGACAATCGTTAGAATTAGCTATGAATCATGGCAATGGGGTTACTTTGGTTTTAGATGCCGAAACAAATGAATTGCATTACTTTAGCAGGCATTTAATGTGTCCAAGCTCTGGTTTATCTTATAATGAACCTGCACCACATACATTTTCGTTTAACTCTCCGGTAGGAGCTTGCCCAAAATGCAAAGGACTCGGAACGGTGAACGAAATTGATATGACAAAAATAATTCCCGACGATAAAATAAGCATTAAAAAAGGTGGAATTTTACCATTGGGAAAATACAAAAACAATTTAATATTTTGGCAAATCGAAGCCCTTGCTGATAAATTCAAGTTCAGCCTAACTTCTGCCATAAAAAACATTCCAACCGAAGCTTTGGAGACCATTCTGTATGGATCGGATGAACCTATTAAATTGCATAATACTCCTTTGGGAGACAGCTCTAATTATTTTTTAAGTTTCCCTGGCGTTATCAGCCACTTGCTGTCAGAAGAAGTTGATGAACCCTTAAGAGGAACCAAAAATTCAAGAATTGAAAACTATGTGAAGCAAATTGACTGCCCGGAATGTGAAGGAGCGCGTTTAAAAAAAGAATCCCTCCACTTTAAAATTGTTGATAAAAACATTGCCGAATTAGCCTCAATGGATATTGAAAAACTCCATGCATGGCTCGAAAATGTTGAAGACAAATTATCGGGAAAACAGAAAATAATTGCTGAAGAAATTCTAAAAGAAATAAGAGATAGACTAAATTTTTTACTTCAAGTCGGATTAAGTTATTTGTCACTAAACCGCTCATCGAAAAGTTTATCAGGAGGTGAAAGCCAACGCATTAGACTAGCCACACAAATTGGTTCACAGTTGGTTAACGTGCTTTATATTTTAGATGAACCAAGTATTGGGCTTCATCAAAGAGATAACCACAAGCTAATTACATCGCTTCAGGAATTGCGTGATTCTGGCAACTCAGTAATAGTAGTTGAGCACGATAAAGATATGATTTTATCAGCCGATCATGTAATTGATATTGGTCCTTTTGCCGGAAGAAATGGTGGAAAAATTATTGCTCAAGGCAATCCATCAGAAATAAAAGCATCATGTTCATTAACAGCTGATTACTTAAATGGTAAAAAATGCATCGCTACTCCAAAAGAAAGAAGAACTGGAAATGGGAAAAGCATTCATTTAAAAGGAGCCACAGGACATAATTTGAAAAATGTTTCTGTTAAAATTCCCTTGGGAAAATTAATTTGTGTTACTGGTGTTTCAGGCAGTGGTAAATCTTCACTCATAAACGAAACTCTTCATCCTATTCTTAACAAGCATTTTTATAAATCATTAAAGCAACCCCTTCCTTTTAAGTCAATTGCTGGTATCGATCACATCGACAAAGTTATTGAAGTAAATCAATCACCAATAGGCAGAACTCCACGGTCAAATCCGGCTACGTATACTGGTTTATTTTCCGATATTCGCGATATTTTCGCCCGCTTACCCGAAGCTCAAATTCGCGGTTATAAAGCGGGTCGGTTTTCGTTTAATGTAAAAGGTGGTCGTTGCGAAACATGTAAAGGCGCTGGAATTCAAACCATTGAAATGAACTTCTTGCCTGATGTATATGTTCATTGCAACGAATGTAATGGGAAACGATACAACAGGGAAACCTTAGAGGTTCGGTATAAAGGCAAATCGATTTCGGATGTATTGAATATGACTATTAATAGGGGTGTGGAATTTTTTGAAAACATTCCAAAAATTATACAAAAACTAAAGGCTTTACAATCGGTTGGATTAGGATACATTACTTTAGGTCAGCCAAGTACCACTTTAAGTGGAGGTGAATCGCAACGCGTTAAATTAGCATCGGAACTTGCGAAAAAAGATACAGGAAAAACATTGTATATACTAGATGAACCTACTACTGGTCTGCATTTCGAAGACATTAGAGTGTTGTTAAATGTTTTACAAAAATTAGTTAGCAAAGGCAATACAATTATTGTTATTGAACATAATTTAGACGTTGTTAAAGTAGCCGATCATATTATTGACATTGGTCCTGAGGGAGGGTCTGGAGGTGGTGAAATTCTCTGCGAAGGAACCCCAGAAGAAATTGTCAAATCGAAAAAAGGCTATACTTCAAAATTTCTTAAAGAAGAAATATAAGAATTTGTATATTTAAGGTTCCCATTATTAATTAAACCTACTTTATGATTGAGATTATTTGTCAAAATACAAACACACGCGATAGTTTTCCACTTGGAACAAGCTTATTACAAATTGCAAACGAAATGGGTGTAAAAACAACGCATCCAATTTTAGGAGCCTTTGTAAACAATAAACTTAAAGAACTAAGCTATCATATATATAAACCTAAAACCATTGAATTTATTGACATTACTCATCCTGATGGGATGCGTATGTATTTTCGATCATTGTCGTTTGTTTTGCAAAAAGCAGTAGACGATATTTTACCAGGAAAAAGACTACGAATAGAGCATGCCATCTCGAAAGGGTATTATTGCGAAATAGAAGGACTGCAAAATACCATTGAAATTGATACGGTATTTGCCATTTGCAACCGGATGAAAGAAATAATTCAAGATGATGTTCCATTTACAAGGAATGAAATCCTATCAACCGAAGCCATTAAACTTTTTGAAGAATCGGGTTTAAAAGAAAAGGCACTGCTTTTTAAATCAAGACCTCAATTATATTCATCGGTATATTCTTTAAATGGGAACATTGATTATTTCTATGGGTTTCTTGTACCATCAACCGGCTATTTAAAAACTTTCGATTTGGTGAAATATTACGATGGTATGTTATTACGAATGCCAAAATCGTCAAATCCAACCGAATGTGAAGGTATATTAATTCAAGATAAGCTTTTTGAAGTTTTCCAGGAATATAAAAACTGGGCATCTATTCTTAATGTTCGATTTATAGGCAATATTAATGAAATAGTAAACGAGAAAAAGCACAGCAATCTTATTAAAATATCAGAAGCTTTACAAGAAAAAAAAGTGGGTTATATTGCTGATACCATTTGTCAAAGACCATCACATCCAAAATTAATTCTAATATCAGGACCTTCATCGAGTGGAAAAACAACATTTGCTCAGCGCTTAGGAATTCAATTGCAAGTGGCAGGTTTAAAACCAGTAACTCTATCGCTTGATAATTATTTTGTAAATAGGAATCAAACCCCAATGGATGAAAATGGAGATTTTGATTTTGAAGCAATTGAAGCATTGGATGTAAATTTACTAAATGAAAATCTTAGAGATCTTTTTTCTGGGAAGGAAATTAACTTGCCTAAATTTTCATTTCAAACAGGTGAACGATTTTATGATGGCACTACGCTTAAAATTGATGATAAAACAATTGTTATTGCTGAAGGTATTCATGCATTAAATCCGAAACTCACATACAAGCTTGAAGATGCAATAAAATACAAAATTTATGTTTCTGCTTTAACTACCGTTTCGCTTGACAATCATAATCGAATTCCAACTACTGACACCCGTTTAGTTCGAAGAATAATACGCGATTACAAATACCGTGGTTACAGTGCTATTGATACTATAAATCGTTGGCCAAGCGTACGCAATGGCGAAGAAAAAAACATTTTCCCTTATCAAGAAAATGCCGATGTAATGTTTAATACTGCAGTACATTATGAACTTGGTGTACTAAAAACATATGCAGAACCCATCTTACGTGAAGTTCCATCAAATACAGCCGCTTATCGCGAGGCTGTAAGACTTCTGAAATTCTTTAGTTATATGGTTCCTATTCCAGATGATGAGGTTCCACCCACTTCGATACTTCGAGAATTTTTAGGTGGAAGTAGCTTTAAATATTAAATCAATTTCGTTTCATTATCATAATTTATTAACATTTTATCAACTTTTAACTGCTGAAAGTCACGTATAATTTGATTTTATGAGCTTTTATAGTATTTTAGCATTTAGTAATTTAGGCAAAATGTATAATTAAGCCCATATGATAAAAACCATAATTATACCAATAGTAGTTAGTGTTTTATCACTTTTTAGTTTTTTAAACAGTGAAGTTACCCTTGATTTAAATATGCCAGAAATGGCAAATGCTGGTGACGAATTTCTTGTTGAAGTAACTATACAAAAAGGTGATATCGAAGGATTTGCAAGGTTTGAGCAATCCTTACCTGTTGGTTTTAAGGCTATTGCCAGAGAAACGGTAAATGGCAAATTTCAATTTGTCGATCAGAAAGTAAAAATCCAATGGATGCGTGTTCCCTTTGATAGAGAATTTGTAATTTCCTATGCAATCCAAGTAGATCCGACAATTTCCGGTACATTCACTTTTGACGGGAAATTCTCATACATTGAAAATAATGCGGTAAAAGTGGTTTCAGCTCCCGAGAAAATGATATCTATTATTGGAGATGAAATGGCTGCTGGAACTGCAGAACAAGCGAACACAACTTACAGTTATCAAAATGTGAATCTTAAAAATATTGATTGTATACGACAAAAACCCTATTTAAATACAAACAATGAAATTATTGTTAACTTAATGATTAACAAGGGTAATTTACAAGAATTTGGAAAAATACAAGAACAAGTGCCTAGAGGATATAGAGCTGAAAGCATAAAAAGCAAAAATTCAATTTTTACCTTTAAAAGTGGAATTATTAAATTTCTTTGGATGAATATGCCAAGAGATGAGCAATTTACAGTTTCATATAAACTTATTGAAGAAGGCGTAATTCCAGAAGGTCAAGCATTTATTATTACAGGTACATTCTCATATGCCGAAAATGATAGGACAACAACATTAAATATAGCTGAACGAAATGTCGACTTAGCAAACTTTGCTGGAGAAGATTTGGTGGCTCAAACAACTGAAACTGAAAATACTACAGAAAATTCAAATACAGCAACTACCGATCAATTAGCTACAAATACTTATTCGGAGACTGTAACTGATAATCAGGATAACACTTCAACTAATACCATTGAAACAACTGATTATACCAATACAGATACTGATATTACTGACAACACAACAAATAATAGCAAGCAAACAAAAACGAATACTTCAAGCAATTTTAATAATATTTCAGCCATTGCTAATATTCCAACTCCCGAAAATGGTGTTGGATATAGAGTTCAAATTGCTGCTGGACACAACTTAGTTGGAGAAAAATATTTTAGAAAACTTAATATTACAGATGAAGTTCAAACAGAAATTCACGATGGCTGGCACAAATATACTATTGGTAATTTTAACATGTACAGAGATGCCAGAGATTACAGAGTGTATGTTTGGAACAACACACCAATCCACGATGCATTTGTAGCTGCCTACAATAACGGTATGAGAATCACTGTTCAAGAAGCTTTAATGATTGCTAATCAAAAATGGTATAAATAAATAAAGGCTTTTTACTAAATTCGCAGTTATACTTGCAGTTCACATGAAGAATACGTTTGTTTTAATATGGTTTTGTTTTGTTTTGGGTTTCTATTCGAGCGCCCAGCAAATTGACGAACGCATTGAAACTTTATTACTTCAAGAAGAAGAAAACACCGAGGGCATGGCCTTTAAGCCAATAATTGGTGCTGGCATTGGTTCTTTTACATTCTATGGTGATATCACCAATTATTTGGCTAATCCAATAAACGGTCTAGCTTCTGCCCGAATTTCTATTTCGAGAAATATCAGTAAGAATTTTGATATAGAATTTCATGGAACTTTTGGAAGCGTATCTAGTAATGAATACAATGGCAGCAGTACTGACACTATGAATTTCAGTACCAGTTTGTTTTTAGGTGGTGTTTCCTTATACTACAATTTTAATCATATATTAAAGCGCAAGCGCCCCATTCATCCATACTTTTCTCTTGGAGCTGAAATTATTCAGTTTACTCCTAAAGGCGATATTCTTGACGAAAATAACAACCCCTACAATTATTGGACCGATGGAACCATTAGAGATGTGCAAGAAGGAATAGGTTTATCGGGGAGTATAATTTCTCGAGATTTTGATTATGAAACTGATTTAAGAACCCTTCCCCAATCAAAAAATGGCTATTATTCAAAAACTGCCTTTGCAATCCCCATTGATTTTGGCCTAAATGTAACTATTTCTGATCGAGTTACCTGCAGAATTGGAGCTACAGTGCATTTGGCAATGACTGATTACATTGATAACTACAAAGGTGGCAATGGCTTTAATAATGATATTATTCTAAACACTTATGTTTCGCTTAACATTGATATGTTCTCACCTGCAGACGAAATAGCCTCCGTTGAAAATTTTAAAAACCTAAAATTCACCATTACCGATCGTGTGGATGAAGACGGTGATGGCGTGGATGATTTCAATGACGAATGTCCGAAAACACCTAAAGGAATAAAAATTACTTATAGAGGATGTCCTGAAGATGTTGATAAAGATGGTGTTCCTGATTACATTGACAAACAACTTGACACTCCTTCAGGAGCAATTACTGGGGCAAATGGAATTCGTATTATGGACAATCACTTAATTGTTCTGTTATACGACCCCGATGCAGTTAAACGGAGTGAAATAAAACTGTATACTAAAAAACAAGAATCCAGAATTAACGGAGAATCAAAAGGCATTCCTGAAAAATTCAAACCCGTTGATATTAATGAAGACAATTACATTTCACATGATGAATTACAGCAGGCAATTGATGCTATTTTTGAACAAAATTCAACACTAACACCCGATGATATTTACGAACTTCAAGAATTCTTTTTCAATCAATAACATTTATTCCTTTTTCATTCTATCCAATTCTCTTTTTGAATCCTTATCTTTTAAATCATTTCGTTTGTCAAACTGCCTTTTCCCGCGAGCAAGCGCAATATCAATTTTTGCTAATCCTTTTGAATTAAAAAATAGAGATAGAGGAATAATAGTAAAGCCCCGTTCTTTGGTTTTTTTCTCCAGTTTCTTTAATTCTTGTCTATTTAAAAGAAGCTTCCTTTCTCGTCTGGGTTCATGGTTCACATAACCTCCTAAATCATATTCTGCTATATTCATGTTCTTTAGATAAAGCTCATCGCCCACAAAGGCACAATATGCTTCTGTTAAACTGGCGTTTCCTCCTCTAATAGATTTCACTTCCGTTCCCAACAGCTGAACTCCTGCGGTAAAGGTTTCAACTATTTCATATAAATATGTTGCCTTTTTATTTCGTATTCTAATGCTATTATTAGCGTTCTTCATTTTTCGTTTTTCTTCATTAAATTGAAAATATTATTCCCAATATGCCCCGTATTGCTAAATAATTCACCCCCATAATCAAAATAGTTAGAGGTACAAATATATTCTTTCTGTCCTTTGTTATATCAATCATCACTTCGCTACCAATCCAATAAACAACTAAAGAATAAAAGCCAAAGAAATATATAATATTTGAGAATTTTGGCAGTAAACCTGCAGCAATCGCTGTTAAAAATATTGGAGTAAATGAATAGGCAACTAATTTAAAAATATTAGTAAAGTTTTTCTTTACATGGAAAACAGGCAGTAACTCATTTACAATATACGCCGACAAAAAAACAGCAATCAATTGCACCAATACAATCATAACAATATTATTTATAGTAACACCAAGTCCAACATTAAAGTTAACTGGCCCAAATAATATATTTCCTATAAATGTTGCCAGAGCATCAAGAAGGACTAAGGGCAATATATAATACAAGATAATGGATTTAGGATTTCCATTATCACTTTTAATAGTAACAAATGCCAATTTCGGTTCTGTAATTAGCTCCTTAATTGTACGAATAAACAATTGAATCTTCATAAAAATAATATCTCCCACAAAATTAGTTTATTTTTGCAATAATAATTAAAACACAATCACGGATTCATGAATAATTCAACAAATAAGCTAATAACGATTCTAGGGCCTACTGCGACAGGTAAAACTTCATTTGCAGCCAATTTAGCGTATTGTTTAAACGCTGAAATAATTAGTGCCGATTCAAGACAAGTGTATATAGGAATGGACCTGGGAACTGGGAAAGATTTAAAAGACTATTTTGTTAACGATAAAAAAATCGCTCATCACCTTGTGGATATTGTAGATGCCGGAGAAAAATATAATGTTTTTAAATTTCAATCTGATTTTTTGAAAGCTTATGATGACATTAGCAGTCGAAATAAAATTCCTATTCTTTGTGGCGGATCGGGCATGTATATTGAAGCAATTCTAAAAGGGTACAAACTAATTAGTGTGCCCGTAAATGAAAGCTTAAGAAATGAATTAGATAAATTCTCATTAGAAGAACTTGCAGCAAGATTATCAGAAATAAAACACACACACAATACTTCCGATGCAGACACAAAAAAACGTGCCATACGTGCCATTGAGATAGAAACCTATTATACAGAAAACCCTGATTTTAATTTTTCTTATCCAACATTTAAGGCATTACTATTTGGGCTAAAATTTGATCGCTCCACTATAAAAGAACGAATTACAGAGCGATTAAAGGAGCGTCTCAGAGAAGGAATGATTGACGAAGTTCAGAACCTATTGGACAAAGGAGTTCCAGCCGAAGTATTGATTTATTATGGCTTAGAATATAAATTCATTACAAAATATTTAACCAAAGAGTACAATTACAATACTATGGTGGATAAACTAAATGTAGCCATTCACCAGTTTTCAAAACGTCAAATGACTTGGTTTCGCAAAATGGAACGTTCTGGTTTCAATATCCATTGGATTGATGGATACACTACAATGGAAGAAAAAATAAAAATAGCAATGGAAATTATTCAAAAAGAATCATAAAAAAAAGAGGCCGAAACCTCTTTTTTTTATTCATATGTCATTTTTGAATTTATTGAAATATCTTTTATTCTTTTATCATAATAATTATTATACAATTGTTCATCTAACCAAGAAAAGAATTCAGAATCGTAATCGTAAGTATCATAAGTAGTGAAAATTAGAGTTATTTCATCCGAATCATCGAATGTAATAACAACGGTACTTGTTCCTGAAGCATAATTATAAGAATTACTAGGTGCATATGCATCAATAGCTATTGCGCTTGTTAAGCAAACATAATAAATTTCGTAATAAATATCTTCTTGTTTCGATATCTTATGCTTAACTAAATATGTTTCATCCCCATTATTAATATCAATATTATGTTGAGATTCTATAAATGATGGTTCATCGTCTGTTGTAATCAATATTCCTTCAGTTTTATCTTCAACTATGATTCCAATAAAGTAATCAGTTGGAGCTGATAACTTATATGATGGATAGTCACCATTCGATTCAATTAAGGTAATCATATCGGCATAAAAAACTGGGGTTCCATATGGATCCTTATTCATAAATGGATGACCAAAAGCATAAATCATCTCATCTTTAATATAACTTGCCGTTCCCACTGCACCATAGTTTATAACATCGCCTTGAATTATACTTGCACTTATACTCATACCTGAAATTAAAGAGGCTGGTTCGCTTAATTTATCCGATGTGCTTTTTAAGCTATTATTTTGAACAGGTATATCAACAAGATTAACACCCTTCTTAACATATTTAGGCATATCTCCAGTTATGCCTGACATGTAAAAATATGGTTCAATTTTATAGTAGTTTGAATTCAGATTTCTATTCAAAGATTTGTTGTTATTATTTATCGATAAAACATCTTCGATTGCTCTTGCAATAAATTGTGTCGAATTTGCATTAAACCCATAACATAAAACCCCAGCAACCTTACCATCTGCAGTTAAAATTGGCGAACCAGAATCTCCTTGTCCAATTTTTAAGCCATTTAATGTTTTACATACAATTAGCCTTTCTCCAGCATCTTCTAATGTACCTTCAAAAACAATCATATGCTCCTCTACTGAAAAGCCGGTTCTATTTACACGCAAGTACATTTTCGTTCCTTTTTGCATTTCCGTAACTTGTTCAAACGAAAAAGTTGCTACAGGATTATTACTTACAGTTCTCGCAATAGATGTTTCTTCAAGCCCTTCAGAATCATAATAGTTTTTTTCTACACATCCTGTAGAAAATAAAAATACAGCAATTGAAAATAATAAGATAAATTTTTTCATAGATCAATTGAATTAGGTTAAAGTTATTTTTATAAACGTTCAAATATAGAATATTATTACAAAAAAAAACAGCCATCAAAATATTTTGATGGCTGTTTTTTATTCTACTTTGATTCTTTAAAAAATGAAAAAAGACAGTTTTATCTCATTTTGTATACCATTCCCAACCCTACCTAAATTAAGGAGGAAGTTAAAGGTAGAACTAATTAATTTTTTTATTTCAAATAAGTATCAAACCATTCAAAAAACTCACGCTGCCAAATAATAGCATTTTGAGGCTGAGTAACAAAGTGTGTTTCCTCAGGGAAATATAATAAGCGCGAAGGAATGCCTCGTAATTGCGCAGCATTAAATGCTTGCAACGATTCTGTATAAGGAATTCTAAAATCTTTTCCTCCGGTAACAATCATAATTGGTGTATCCCAATTTTGAACAAATTTATGAGGCGAATTTGCATAAGCTTTTTGTGCTACTTCGTTGTTTTTATCCCAATACATTCCACCTAAATCGTGATTTGGAAAGAATGTTTCTTCGGTAGCTGCAGCAAAGCTTTCTAGATTATACATGCCACAATGCGAAAGAAAAGCTTTGAAACGTTTCTCATGATTTCCTGCTAAAAAGAAAGTTGAATATCCTCCGTAACTTGCACCTACACAGCCCAGACGATTTTCATCGATATACGATTCCGTTTTTAGTTCATCAATAGCCGAAAGATAATCTTTAATGTTTTGGCCGTAATAATCGGTAGATATTTGGGCATTCCATTCCTCACCAAAAGATGGTAATCCTCTGCGATTGGGAGCAACAACTATATAATCATTGGCAACCATCATTTGAAAATTCCAACGATACGAAAAGAAATGGCTAACTGCAGATTGCGGGCCTCCTTGACAGTAAAGAAGTGCAGGATATTTTTTTGTTTCATCGAAATTTGGCGGATAAATAACCCAAACCAACATATCTTTTCCATCGGTAGTTTTAACCCAGCGCTCAACAGATTTACCCATTTTAATATGATCGTAAATATTTTTATTGGTAAAGGTTAGTTGTTTTTCGGCTCCGGTATTAGCATCAACCACAAATAATTCAGTAGCCATTGAGTGCTTCATTTTTGAACCTACTATAACATCTCCAACTCTTGAAAAAGAAGAATAATTATGATGACCTTTGGTTAGTTGACTAAATGTTTTTGTTTCGATATCAACTTTATATAATTGATAGGTTGCATGAATGCCACTTATAAAATAAATTGCTTTCCCATCATCACTCCAATTATAACTATGAGCATTCTGATCCCAAAGATTATTTATAATTTCCTTTTCACCTGTTTTCAAGTCAATAACAACTAATCGTTCTTTATCCGATTCATACCCTGGCGTTTTCATGCTCATCCAGGCAATTTTATTTCCATCGGGAGAATATACCGGATATTTGTCGTAACCTAAATTATCTTCGCTAATATTTTTGCTTTCTTTCGTTTCAATATTATATAAATAAATATCAGAATTTGTGCTTACAGCATATTCTCTTCCGTAAAGTTTTTTACAAGTATAGGCTATGGTTTTACCATCGGGACTCCAATTTATTTCCCCATCGTCGAAATATGGAGCTAAAGGTGCATCCCATTTTTCACCTTCCATAATATCTTGTCCATCTTTAACTTTTCCATCTTTAACAGGAGAAATAAATATGTGACTAAATTTATAATCCGTCCAATCATTCCAATGACGATACATTAAATCATCCATTTTCATAACATTTGCCTTAGGCATGTCAGGATATTTATCCAGAAGGGTTTGTTCTAGTTTTACATCTTTACCATAAAGCATGTTTTTTCCGTCGGGTGAAATTTTAAAAAAGTTTACGCCGCCTTCAATGTCGGAATATGGCTGGCGTTCCGATCCATCGATATTCATAACCCAAACCTGATAGTCGTCATATCGGTCTGACATGAAAGCAATTTGGTTACCATTGGGTGTCCAGGTTGGTGCCACATCAGAAAACCTATCTTCAGTCAATTTTAAAGGCTCTCCGCCTTCAACCGGCACAATAAATATATTCGAAGTCCTTTTTAAGGTTTTTGCATCGTAGCGCGAAACCGAATAAACCACATTTTTTCCATCGGGTGACAATTCGCCACCTGACAAACGGCCAAATTTCCATAAAATTTCTGGAGTTAACTTTCCGCCAGCTATTTCACTATCGCTTAATTTTCCACTAAAATCTGAAAGCACTTCAGTTCCTGTTTCAGGAGCTGTACAACCGAAAAAAATTAAGGTTGTAAAAACAATTAGGTAAATAAGTTTTTTCATCTGTTTATTTTTTATTTTTTATCAAGTCGGTTTAATCCAATAATTGCAATTTCAAAATTTGGAACTAATTCTAATGCCTTTTTATAGGCTTTGCGAGCTTCGGTTTTATTTCCAAGTTTCTCAAGGCAAAATGCTTTATTGCAATAAGCATCGGGATATATATTACTAAACATAATACTGCTATCAAAATACGCTAAGGCATCTTTATAATTTGCGTAATATATCATTTCAATATATCCTAAATTAAAATGCACAACTGGAAGATTATTACTTAGTTCATTCAACATTTGCTTATAAATAGCAATTGCCATTTCGGGCTTATCATTTTGTTGATAAAAGAAGGCTTTTCCATAAAATGCTTCGTAACTAGTCGGATCTAATGCCAATGCGTTGTTGTAATAATCAATAGCAATTGAATCAGGTCTTAAGGAATATAGCAGTCCTAATTGCATGTATGCATCGTAGTAATCCGGCTCTCTTTCAACAGCTATTTGCAAATTTTTCACCGCCTGTGCCGTATCACCAAGTTCTTTAAGCACAAGTGCTTTTGTAAAATATACAGGAGCAAAATATGGATCTATTTCCTTTGACTCATTTAAATATTTCATAGAATTTTTATAATCCTGAATATAAAAATAAAGATTCCCTAGACGATATAAAATATTATTGTTGTTTGGAACCAATTTATTCCCTTTAAGTAAAATTCTATTGACCTCTTCAGATTTTCCCATTTGCAAATACAGATCGGCCAATTTTACGAAATAATCGGGATTTAAAGAATCCAGAGCATTTGCCAGTTGCAAATCACTTATGGCGGTCTCAATGTTGCCAAGTTTATAGTTTACGTTCGAACGTTCAGCATACAATACTGCATTTTTATGATTACTTTTTATTAACAGCGTGAGCGAATCCACTTTTAATGAATCGGAGAGTTCAATGGTTTTAATATTTTCATTACTACTCTTATTTGTAGTACATGAAATCACAAACAATAATACTCCTAAAAGTAAATAAACATATTTTTTCATTATCCTATTTTAAATTTTAATCAAAGATATTAATACTTAAAGTTTTTATTAAACAACATTTATGGTTTAAAAACAGCAAATAGGGTGTCCAAAAGGGATAGTACACTTTTTGAAAACTTACAATTTGAAAGTTAAATTTAAAATGGAACGCAGATGACGCAGATTTTGGCTGATTTTCACAGATCAAATCAGTGTTAATCAGTTTTTTTCAGCGTTATCTGCGTTCTCTTCTTTCAATTTGAAAGTGTACAGACAAAGTTTTTCACTTTTTGGACACCCTCTTCTATAATTAAGTATATTTTTATGCCACAGGATGAGCTAAGGCATGAACAATTTTAGTTTCCAGCTCAAGAGATAATTCTGGATTGTCTATCAATAATTGACGAACAGCTTCACGACCTTGTCCTAATTTGGTTTCGCCATAACTAAACCACGAGCCGGCTTTTTTAATAATATTATGCTCCACTCCTAAGTCAATAATTTCGCCGGTTTTTGAGATTCCTTCTCCATAAATAATATCAAATTCAGCTTTTCGGAAAGGCGGTGCCATTTTATTTTTAACCACTTTCACACGAATACGGTTTCCAGTTATATCATCGCTATCTTTAATTTGTCCAATTCTACGGATATCAATACGTATTGAAGCATAAAACTTCAAGGCATTACCACCAGTGGTTGTTTCCGGATTGCCAAACATAACACCAATCTTCTCACGAAGCTGATTAATAAAAACACAACAGGTATTTGTTTTATTAATATTAGAGGTAAGCTTACGAAGAGCTTGAGACATTAGTCGTGCTTGAAGACCCATTTTTGAATCTCCCATTTCGCCTTCAATCTCTGCTTTTGGAGTCAATGCAGCTACCGAGTCAATTACAATAATATCAACGGCTCCAGAACGAATTAAGTGATCGGCTATTTCAAGTGCTTGCTCGCCGTTATCGGGTTGCGAAACCAGAAGATTGTCTAAATCAACACCCAACTTTTCAGCATAGAATCTATCAAAAGCATGTTCAGCATCAATAAATGCAGCAATTCCGCCCAATTTCTGAGCTTCAGCAATAGCATGTATTGCTAAGGTGGTTTTACCCGATGATTCGGGTCCATAAATTTCAATAATCCTTCCTTTTGCAAAACCTCCTACTCCAAGAGCTAAATCAACACCCAGCGATCCTGAACTAATTACCGAAACATCAACAACAGGTTGATCACCCATTTTCATTATTGCACCCTTACCAAAATTTTTCTCAATTTTATCCATGGTAAGCTGTAAGGCTTTTAACTTCTCTGTATTAATTTCCTTTTTAACTTTTGTCATAAAATCAGGCAGTTATAATAATTATATTTATTTTTTCATCAAGCTGTAAATATAAATAAATTGAAGCACAAAAAAATTTTTTATAGCCTCTATTTATACACATTTCATTTAACATTATCCATTTTGGAATATGGTAATTTTAACCTATTTTAGTAAAAATCTTAAACCCCATAAGCTTGAGAATACAACTAACAACTATATTTTCTTTTTTCATATTTTTGGTCTTCACCCCAGATTCATTTGCTCTGAGAAAGTCAAATTTAGCAGAAAAGGGTGTATTAGATTTATCGGAAATTAATCGGGCTGATTTTAAATCGGCATCCTTAAACGGACAATGGATTTTTTTCCCTGACACACTTATTCCTCCTGATGGAATTAACAATGCCTTAAAGAATTTGCCCTACAAATATATTAATGTTCCATCGAATAGAAAAGAAACTGAAAACACATTGTACGGAACTTATTTTTTATTATTAAAATTAAATGAAAAAACACAAAAACTCACCATACAAAGCCTTACCATTTATTCGGCAGCAAGTATTTTTGTAAATCAAAAATTAGTTGGTAACATTGGAAAACCATCGCAATCAATTGAAACAACCGAACCAGGCTTAATTTTACATTCCAATTATTTTTACTCTCAAAAAAGAAATCAAATTGTTATACACTATTCAAATTTTTATAGAGAAAAACACGGATTAGCAAACAATGTAACACTTGTAACTCCCAAACAAAGAGTTAAACAAGCCGCTGTAACAATAATAAAGTTTGGAATTATTATTGGCACTATTTTGTTTATTATTTTTAGTCAAATAAATTACTTCATAATACAACGAGGAAACTACACTTCATTTTATTTTGGAATAGCCTCTATAATGATTGCTACTTATATTATTTTCATGAGCATATATCATCTTGGAGCACTATTTCCTGATTTCACTCCAAATTTTTTCATTTCTCTTAAAGTGTGGAGAATTTCCTATTATATGACCTTATGTTTCTTTGCCTTATTCATCCATAGTTTATTCCCATCAATTTACCACAAATTTTTTCTATATCTATTTGTTGGCGTCTCAATAATTTCTTTAATTATAGTGATCTCAGCTCCTCTTAATATATCCAGCATCAACCTTAATTACTTTATGTTATTCACGCTATTTTTTGGCATACATGGAGTAATAACGAGTATTATTGGAAAGATTAGAGGAATTGAAGATTCTGGGCTTTTCCTCCTTGGTTTTGGATTTTTCTTAGCCACTGTAATAAACGACATACTACATAACTTACTAATTATTAAATCGGTAAACTTACTTGATGTTGGAATTTTTGGTATGATGCTTACGCAGGCACAAATTATTAACCTAAAACTATCAAGGTCATTAAATAAAAGCGAAAAATTATCGAGCCATTTACAATATGTAAATGCTAATTTAGAAGGCTTGGTTCATAAAAGAACTGAAGAAATTGAAGAACAAAAATCAGAAATTGAAGCACAACGTGATTTTGCAATATCGCAAAACAAATTAATTAGCAAACAGAAAAAAACCATTACCGACAGTATTAATTATGCACTTGAAATTCAGAAAGCAGTTTTACCTGACGAAGATGTGTTGCGCCAATATTTTGATGACAGTTTTATTTTATTTAAACCTAAGGATTATGTAAGTGGTGATTTTTATTGGATTCGCCATTTTCATATTGATGGAACACCCTACTTACTATTTTGTGCTGCAGATTGTACCGGGCATGGAGTACCTGGAGCCCTACTAAGTATGCTAGGAATGAGCTTGCTTGGTGAAATAATGGGGCACAATGAAGTACATACGGCAGCCGACGTGTTGGAATTGCTTCGAACAAAATTTAAACAAACAATTTGTACCGACCACCGACGCGAAAATTCTTCTGATGGAATGCATATCTCTTTATGTTTAATTAATAAAACAACAAATGAGATGCAGTACTCCGGAGCCTTTCAAGCTTTATACTATATTCGGAAAAACGAATTGCGCAAAATTAAAGGAACATACTCTATTATTGGGAATTACATGCAAGACATTCCTTTTGAAAACCATGTCATTCAACTCAAAAAAGGAGACCGATTGTATCTTTTTACAGATGGCTTTGCCGATCAAATGTCGGAAACCGGTCAAGGACGCTTTATGCAAAAAAGATTGGTTAACTTATTATGGTCGTTCGAGAATGAGACTTTTGAAAACCAGCGAAACACCTTAAATCATGAATTTGAAACCTGGAAAGGTGATTTTGAACAAATTGATGATGTTTTAGTTATGGGAATAAAAGTTTAAATCTATTTGCTTAAAGCTTTCTTATTATCTTCATCTGGAAAATATCACTTCTTATAAAACCTCTTTTGTAATTACCAAAATAACTTCATTTATCTTTTCATTTGGAACAGATACCGATAAATTGTATTGTTTGATTTTCCATTCATTATTCTTGAATACCAAAACTCCTGTACCTCGGCAAACTCCCATCCAGGTTTCCAATCTTTCGTTAAACCAAGCCGCTTTCATATCATCTGAAAAGTAAATATTTCTATCATAGGGTTTAAAATCCCAGGCTTTTCCTTTTCTGAAATATGGCATAGCAAATTCTACAAATTCTTGTTTTGTCCAAACTTCTTCTGTTGCTGTGCCAATATAAATTCCATCAGTATCTATAAAATCAAAAAATGATGAATCGGCTTTGCAGGCCATTTGGTGCCAATTATTAAGTTTTGAGTTAATAATTGCGGTTAAATCATTTAAACTAATCTTTTGAGAATTGTGTACACATGATAAAACTAAAAAAGTATTAGCAATTATAATAGCGAGCTTTCTCATTTTGCATAAGTATTTGTTGTGCTTTTTATAAGGTTTTTTTATGTAAAAGTAATATTTGTACAAAAAAAAGGCTTGTTTTTAGCATTTAAAAACAAGCCTTTTAATGCATCCACCTTATTTTATTAACTTTTCATATTTATTTGAATGTGTATTTTATTCCAGCCATTACATTCATACCTGGTTGTAATACTCTGGCTGTATACTTAACCCCATCTGCAGATCTAGATCCCGGATTGTAATATTCAGTATTAAAGACATTGTCAATTTTTAAATTCCAATCCAAACCCTCAATAAAACCAAATGTGTTTAACACATTTATATTTAATCCAATAATACCATAACCATCAATTTGTTTTTGAATAGGACTTATTGTTTCGTCACCCTGCCAATTGATGGTTTTTTTAGCAGCTACATAATTAATTTTAGGATATAGGGTTATTTTATCTTTATATCTATAAAGAACACCTAAATTTACTTTTAATGGTGCCATATCACCTATTTCATTATCATCTGCATCAATATTGAATGCGCCAGAAATATTACCATTAACCGATATACCACTCATTATCTGTGTATTAAACGACAGTTCATAACCTGAAATTTTTATATTTCCATCAGTTCTATTTTCAAAATGTTCACCAACTGTAAATCCATAATATGGATTATCTACAGTATTGTCCACAGCTACAATATAATTTGAAACAATATTTTGATAATAGGCTCCCGAAAGAATAAGTTTTTCACCTACTTTTACTGTAGTACCAAATTCTACAGCCTTTAATTTTTCGGGTTCTAAAGCAATTGAACCATGGGGTCTGGCTGATCCATCTGTAGCATATTTATGCCAATCATCAGCATCTTGAAAAGCTTCGGCATATTGTGCCCTGAGTATTACACTTTTATTTAATCGGTAAACAGCGGAAATTCTTGGTGTAAAAATTTTATATCCAATAAGTTGCTCGTCTTTTTGATCTTCATACCTGCCACCCATAGTTATACCTAATCCCTCCATTGGCTTTACTACAAATTGCCCATATCCTGCAATGTTCTTTTTAATATGCCGTGGTGAAGCCTGAATATCCTCAAATCTGTTCGCATATTCATAATCTTCTTGCGTATTGGTGAAGGTGTATTTGAACCCACCAATAAAGTCCAACCAATCTGTAATTTTATAATCAATTTGCTCTTCAAATGCTATGTCCCATGTTTGTAATCTATAATGAAATAAATTAGCTAATACGTAAGTAGAACTATCATTATCTAAGATCACCCCTCTGGGTATTAATTGGAAGGTTGTTGGATCAGTAGGATCAATTAATTGAGTATGATCATAATCATAGGCTTCTGTCGGATAATCAGGGTGATTCTGAAGCGAATCATGAAGTGGAGCAGAATAATATTTAAAATCTGCTTCTTTAGAATCAAGAATTTTATGCACTCTATACGAAACTGAAGAAGACAGCTTTATCTTATCATTTATTTCTTTATTATGTAAAAGCATATATCCTTGATTTTGTTCAAACCACTCAGTCCATCTACCTGAGCGCTTAAAAGGATTGTAAAAATAGGCCTCCATCTCTCTTTTTGTCCAGTTCAATGCAGTAAATGTTAAATTTCCAAATTTTACATTGGCATGCAAACCATAGTTTTCTGCAGGTAAATTTTCATTAAAAGCAGTTTCAGTCAATTTTCCGTCAAGCATAAACTGCATTTTATTTTTATCAAACTCATAATCAGCAGCATTGTTGCGTATATCCAAATAGCTTTGAGAAAAATTAGCATCTCTTCCATCAATTGCATCAAATTCATCCCACTGATGTAAATCGTCCTGCGAAAAATACTTAGCGGTAACATTATACGATATGTTTTCATTTACATCTTTACCTGTTGCAAATTCAATGTTTTTTCGTCCATAACTACCTGCTGTGGTTACAAGGTTAACATCACCAACCTCATCGCCTTTTTTGCTTATTACATTAATAATACCTGAAAAAGCATTGGTTCCGTATAGAGCCGATGCAGGTCCATATAACACCTCTATTTGCTTTATTTGAGATACCGGATATTGTCTTGATATCCATGTGGTTTGCTTCCATATATCATTTTCTAAAATTCCATCAAACATTAATATAAATCGATCGGAATTGTCTGATCGATACCCTCTCATAAAAATAGTAGAATAATTTACACCATAATTTTTATTAAAATCGAATCCAGGTAAATCATGTAAAATCTCTTCCAAATGATGGTAGCCTCTATCTTTGATCATTTGGTCGGTAATAACCACCATAGTTGCAGGGGCTTCAGATAACGACTGTGAGGTTTTTGAAGCTGTAGTAATCCTTATATTCATCAGCTCTTCTAATGACAATTCTACAGTAAATTGGTCATCTAAAACAGAATCAGCAACTTGTCCAAATCCTACAAATAGACAGCCCAATACAAAAACAGTTAACAAAAGTTTCCTTTTCATACATTTAATTTTTAACTAAAAAAACCATCCTTAATGTAAATTCGCTTTCCCAAACGATTGCACTTTACTTCACTCTTAGGATATTAAATAAAAATTACGGCATTTATTATTATAAAACAAATAAATTATACCATTCTTATACCCATTGATTTATTCAACGAAACAATAATTACAGGTGATTTATAATCACTTAGTTAGCAATACTCTAGCTAAAAGAAGATATAATCTTAGATACTCAAACATTACTATGAAATATATGACAAGCTCCACAATATTAATCTCATTTTAATAAGCAATCTATATACGATTTATAGATGATGAATTTCCAGTAAGCAATCAATGTATAATTATTATTGATATCTAAACGTGCAATCTCAAAAAGAATGTTGAACTTTTCAAACTTACTGGGTAAAACCTTTTAAACGAACGTGAAATAGCTTGTGAATTGGCTCTACTAGCTCTTGGTGTTATGCGTCACAACATTAACACCTACTATGTGTTTTATGCGTTAATCTGAACAAAATAGGAAATATTTAAAGCAATAAATTTCATAGCTCTATACTTTGATATTTGCAGCTAGTAATATGCCTATAAAACAAAAGATTCAATGGTAATATGCATTAAATCTTTTGTTTATTCTTCATTAACGAATTCACATTTGATTATTATTTTTCCTCAGTATTCATTAAATTTGAATACCCGATTCAACAATTTGATTTAATTAACTAAACTTAGAAAAATGAAAAAGCTCTTCATATCTACAATGCTAATCGCATTATTCTCGGTTACAAGTTTATGCCAAATAAGAAATCAATTTAAGTATCAAGCTGTATTACGAAATAATAGTGGAGAAGTTCTTTCTGAACAATCAGTAGCTATTAAAATTTCAATATTAAAGGGTTCTGAAAATGGAGAAACATCATATTCAGAAACTCATACTGTTGAAACCAATAAATTTGGTCTAATTAATCTAATTATTGGAACTGGCTTGCCTAACGAAGGGGCTTTTTTAAACATAGCATGGGGGGATGATGATTATTTTTTAAAACTGGAGGTTGATATTGATGGAGGTTCTAATTACGAAGTTATGGGAACTTCCCCGCTATTATCTGTTCCGTACTCATTGCATGCTGAATCTATTGGACAAATGAATCAATTAAGTGTTTTAGGTGATTCTGAAAGCAATCTGGAAGAAGCACTATTTACAGTTATGAATAGTACAGGCGATACTGTTTTTGCAGTTTATCAAGAAGGTGTTCGCATATATGTTTCCGATGACAATTCAGACAAAGCTTTAGGTAGTAGAGGTGGCTTTGCTGTTGGCGGGTATAGCTCCGGAAAAGGAACATATACGAATGAATATTTACGTGTAACACCAGACAGTGTTAGAATTTACGTTAAAAATGATGTTAATAAAGCTATAGGCAGCAGGGGTGGATTTGCTGTTGGCGGTTATAGTTCTGGAAAACTTGAGAATTCTGATTTCATGTATTTAGAACCAGAAAACTATTTTATAGGTCACGAAAGTGGTATTAATAATACAACTGGCACTTACAATGCTTTTTTAGGCTATGAAAGTGGATATAATAATACCGAAGGAAGCGAAAATATTTTTATTGGGCATGGAAGTGGTTTTTCGAATACTCTAGGGCTTTCAAATGTATTTGTAGGAAATGAAGCCGGCTTTGAAAATATTGACGGCGGGTACAATGTGTTTGTTGGAAATTATGCCGGCCTCAATAATACCACAGGCAGCGAGAATGTTTTTATTGGTGATGGAGCAGGTGATACAAATACCATAGGAAATTACAATGTTTTTGTGGGAAATTCTGCAGGAAGTGAAAATATAGATGGGAGTTATAATGTGTTTGTTGGAAATTCTGCCGGAATAAATAATACTCATGGTGAAGCTAATGTAATAATTGGTGATGCAGCTGGAGAAAGCAACACCTTTGGTAGTTCCAACGTATTTGTTGGAGATTGGGCTGGTGCTCAAAATACAGTTGGCGAAGGCAATGTTTACATTGGCGAAAGTTCTGGATGGACCAGTGACAGTTCAAATTACAATGTCTTTCTTGGTGAAAGCACAGGATATAGCAACACAAAGGGTTCAGAGAATGTTTTTCTTGGTAGCTCAACGGGGTTTTCAAATACTGAAGGAAACTGGAATGTATTTTTAGGTGAAGAAACTGGCTATAACAATACCGTTGGTGAAGGAAATACTTTTATTGGACCAAATACTGGATATTCAAATATTGATGGATCAGAAAATGTATTTTTAGGTGCAGAATCAGGATACATGAATGAAAATGGTTCAAATAATGTATTTCTTGGACCAGGAGCCGGATATTTTGAAACAGGTTCAAATAAACTTTATATATCGGGATACGATGCTGATTCTACGGAATCACTTGTCTACGGAAATTTCGATCAAGAAGTGCTCCAAATTAACAATTATCTGGGTGTTGGAAAGTTTCCTGAGGAAAACGAAATGGAATTGGAAGGAGATGCATCAAAAACAACTGCTGGCGAATGGATGGCAAATTCTGACGCACGTATAAAAACAGATATTAAAGATATTGATTATGCATTGGAAACCATAAAGAAATTACATCCTGTGAAATTTAAATATACCAAGTATTGGAAATCACTACATCCATCTATTGAAGATAAATATTACTACAATTTTATTGCACAAGAATATCAGAAAGTATTTCCCGAATCGGTAAAAAAAGGGGGTGATTATTTAGATGAAAGTAAAACTGAAAAAGTATTACAACAAGATTCTTATAACACTCAAATAATATCGGTTAAAGCAATTCAAGAATTAGCAAAGGAAAATGAAGAATTAAGAAAAATGGTTCAAGAACTAACAAAACGAATTGAAAGATTAGAAAATAAATAACTTTAGATAAAGCAACTAAAGAATACTTGTAGAGAAGAATCAAGTACAATATTAAAATTAGATAAGTTATCTTTTTATAACCTTTCTGGTGTCTTTATAAGCTCCATTGCTTATAGAAAACAAATAAATACCATTTTCAAAATCACTAATATCAACTCTTTTATTCTTTGTTTTGAAAACAAGCTTTCCAGTAATTGTCCTGATTTCAATATCTAAAATATCATCACCATGTACTTCAAAAACACCATTACCTGGGTTTGGACTTATAAATATTTCAGAGTTGAAATGATTCATTTTATTTGAAACTACAGGACTCCATAAAATTTCAATAGAAGAAAAACTTGGTTCATTTGATGGGCTTAAAGATTCTGACGAGTTCCCTTTTGTAAAAGGAAAAGATGAATAATTTCCAGTTGAGTTTTTATCGCTTAGTTCCATCCACACATAATAAGTTCCGTCTGTAACCAAGCTACCATTAATATCACTTCCATCCCAAGTACAATTGCGCGTTCCATGGCTTGTTTTTGTTGCCCCAGTAACAGCATCAACAATATTAAATTCGGAACCTGAAGCTGTTGTTGCTGCCTGCCAAGTATTTAAATGAGTTTTACGTGTTTCTGCATAAGCAAGCAAAGTTTTTACAAAATTACCTGCATCATCTTCAATCCAAATGGCAACAATATTTTTTGGCGCATAGCTTCCACCTGTTGAACTTGTAGTAACTAAGACTGTTAATTCACCAGTAGTTTGTCCGTTAACTACTAGCACAAATAATAAACTAAATAGTATATTTAAAATTACTCTTTTCATATTTCTTATTTTATAAAGCGTTCAAATCAGAAGTATCTAAAAGTAAATTAAACCATTTAATGTTAAAATAGTTTAAGTGTGTTAATAATAAAAAAAAGGCTGCCATTACAGACAAGCCCCCAAACCAAATGAAATTATATTTCTCTACAAAAAAATCTATCGAAATTATTCTACAAGCTCTGGAATACTAAAGTAAAATGTGGAACCAATATTAGGTTCTGATTCAACCCAAATTTTACCTCCCATAAGCTCAGCCAAACTTCTCGAAATAGCCAAGCCCAAACCACCACCACGATATGGATTTGTATCATAATCTCCAATTTTATGAAATCTATCAAAAATTCTTTTTAAATCGTCAGGGAAAATACCAATTCCTGTATCTTGTACTTTAAAAACAATTTGATTGTTACCAAGCATATACGAAACTTTAACACTACCTACTGAGGTGTATTTTATAGCATTCCCAATCAAATTATTTAGCACCTGCTTAATACGTAAAGCATCATTGTAAAGCATTATTTCAAGCTCATTGCATTTAAGCAATTCAAGTTTTACTAGTGGTTTTTCCTTATATGATTTTGTACATAAAAAACTAGCATAAACTTCATCTACAAGCTTTTCAACATTAAATTTTTTCTTTGATATATATATTTTACCCGATTCAATAATTGAAATATCTAAAATATCATTTAACAGTGCTAATAACGACTCGCTATTTACTTTAATCAGTTCTAAAAAACTTTTCTTTTCGTCTTCCGGAATTTCATTTGAAGTTAATAAATCAGAAAAACCCACAATAGCATTCATTGGAGTTCTAATTTCGTGACTCATATTTGCCAAAAAAGCTGATTTTAAGCGATCCGATTCCTCAGCCCTGTCTTTAGCTTCTTCTAATTGCTTTGTTCTTTTTTGCACTTTTTTTTCCAACTCTTTTGCTGATTTTTCAATCTTTTCTTTCTGCTCTGCAATTTTGTCTCGTTGAACTCTCAACTCTTCATTTTGAGAATTCACCTCTTCTGTTCGCTCTACAACAATTTTTTCCAAACGAATATTGGCTTTTTTAACTTTATTAATTCTTCGTCGGATTATTAGCAATATTATTATTGCTGCGATAATTACATCGAGAAACAACACCCCTTTTCTTTTATAAAAAGGAGGGTAAATTTGAATTTGAATAGCTTTAACATTATCGCACCAAACCTGATCGCTATTGGTCGATTTTATTTCAAGTGAATATTTTCCAGGATTTAAATTTGTAAAAGTTACAGACTTTGTGTTTCCCAATTCTATCCACTCTTTTGAATTTGGTAAAAATCTATAGGCGTATTTAATTTTATCGGATACCAAATACTCCAAAGCATTAAACTCTATTTGAATAAGCTTTTCTTTAAAACTCAGATTAATTTTATTTGCATCAATAATCGATTGAGCTAAGGGAATCTTATTAAATCTGATTTCATTAGGCTTAACCACATTGCCATTAAGCGATAATTCTGTAAAATAAATTTCAGGTATTCTTTCCGATCTTTTAATTGTTTCAGGATCAAATGCGGTAATTCCATTAATTCCACCAAACATGATAATGTTATTACTTAATTTAAGAGTGGCAATATTAAATTCATTACTCTGTAATCCATCATTTACATCATAATTAGCAATTTCAAAAGTGTTTTTATTCATCTGTGACAAGCCTTTATTTGATGTAAACCAAATATCATCACCATAATCAACTATCCCATAAATCATTTGATCTGGCAACCCGTCTTTTTGCCCAAAATGCTTTAATTTTCCATTATCAACATCAACTTTATACAAACCCATGGGTGTTGAAACCCACAAAAAACCATCGGAATCCTCAGTTATATAGTTAATCTCTATTTCATTCAATTCTGAAAGCTGCGAGTCATTTGCATCAAAATGCAGGAATTTATCATTTACAAAGTCATATCTATCCAATCCATTTGAAGTACCAATCCATAACCTACCTTTTGAATCTGAAAACATGTTCCAAATTACATTGTTTGAAATGCTTGAATTATCATTTGCACTAGCCAGATATTGGGTAAAGTCATCTGTTAATTTATTGTAACGAGCCAATCCAAAATAAGTACCCATCCAGATGTCTCCGTTTTTATCCGATTTGATGCAAAATATATTGTCATTTGGTAAAGAGGTAGAATCTCCAGTTACAAATTGGTAGGAATAATATTTATCTTCCTTAAAGCTATACTTATCAACGCCGGTATCGTAAGCTATCCACATGTATCCCGATGTATCATAAAACACATCGTATATTTGATTATAACGAATTGATCTGTCTAAATCCTCTTCTGTTAAATTATTAAAAACTTTAGTTTTGGGGTCGAAAATACTAAGCCCATTTACAGTTGCAATCCAAACATTCCCATTTCCATCTTCAGCGAGTCCAAAAACATCGTTGCCAATTAAAGAATTTTCATTATCAATTTTATAATAATGATAAAACCTGTTTATATCGCTTTTAAAAAATCCTATTCCTTTAGATCCCAGCCCTAACCAATAAATTTTATTATTATCCTGATAAATATAATTGATGCGATTATCGGGTAAAGAATAATCATTGTTTGGATCATTTTGAAAAACTACGGTCTCCTTATTTTTATCAATTCTAATTAATCCATTTCCATTTGTACCAATCCATACATTTTTATCCCTATCAATGAAAATATCTTTTGCTTGATAATCTCCTTTATAAAAAATTGAAAACGAAGTGTCTTGTATATTAAATTTGTAAATTCCAGCTTTTGTTGCTAAAAGAAAATAATAGGTGTCATAACATTCTATATCTAATATAAAATTGCTATTGTATTTTTCCTCAACTTCAATGTTATTTTTAAAAAATTTAAAGTTATCCTTCTCCTTTTCATACTTTGCAACTCCACCACCAGAAGCAATCCAAATATCTCCATCGCTATCTTCAGCAATTCCAAACGCACTATAATTAAATAATTCTTCACTGTTTGCTGCATCATAATAAAATGATTTGAAGCGCTTGGTTTTTGGGAAGAATCTGCTAACGCCATTATATCCGGCTATCCAAATGGTGCTATCTGCAGCCAAAAAAACATCATATAAAGAATTATCAATGATGCTGTGTTCGCTCGAATCGCTTAGGTAGTATGAAAACTTTTCTGTTTTGGGATTATAAACATTTAGTCCTCCGCCATTTGTTGCTAGGTAAATATTTCCTTCAAAATCTTCGCATATATCATAAACTGAACCATCATTAATTGAACCCTGATCATCAGCATGCGGAACAAAAACCTTTATATCAGCTCCTTGTAACCTACAAACTCCATTGAAAGTTCCAAACCAAATAAATCCTTTTGAGTCTTGAAAAACACACAAAACACTATTTTGAGGCAATCCATCATCAATCGTTAAATTTTTAAATCGGTAGTCGAAATCAAAACCAAAAAGATGAATTCCGGCAATGATAGAAATTAGAAATAATAATAATCTTTTATGTATCATTTGCTACCTTATAATAGCGCAATAACTTAATTGTAGGTTCAATTTACAAATGCGACTTTTTTTATACTACTAAATTATAAAAAATATTTACTACTTTGTCAAAATTCAATTCTTCTCTTGGTAGTGCATTAATTTTCTCTTGTATCTTTTTTAATGTCAAACCATTAAAGTCATTATAGTTTGCTTTTTTTGTATATATTGTCTTATTAATTTGTAAGTATAATTTAACTATCTTAGCTAAACTTCTGCTCCATCTTTAATACAAATTTTCATCAATCCTGAATTTGTACAATGAACCTCTACAATTTCACCATTGTCAAGTTTAAAATCTGCTAAAAAATGTTTGTCTCTTCAAATTAAGCTTACGTAAACTAAGGGAGATTGAAAGATCATTTAGATAGTTTACCATGCCATTTTTATCCAACCTACCCGATCAAGATACGATTGCACAAAATATTCAAGTTCCTTAAGTTTTTCAGGAGCATCATCGTAATCATGTACTTTTTTTTCTTTTCCATCATATGAAAAATACAAATACCTTGAAGGCAAGTCTCTCATTTTTGAAATGTAAAAATCTTCGAAGTTAAAAAAATCAGCTTCCGTGAAGACCTCAATCAACTGATTATATTCTTTTTCAGTTAAGGTTCTCATATATTTACCTTCCACATCAAGATTTTTCTGAGCATTCAAAAACATCTGCTTATTTGAATAAAGTTCAATTTCATACAAAGGAGCCATTAGATTCCTACCCATGGTTTGTTTATATGAAATAACAACTTTTGCATCCTCATCTAATAAATTAGTTTGGGCGGCTTGCTTAGTTGTTCCGCATGCCATAAACAAAAAAAGCACTATAATTATTTGAAGTATTCGCATAACAATTATTAAATTATAATTATGTATCAAAGATGCAGATTTATTCTATAGCAAACAATAACTGTCATAGTAAATTTCTTCAATCGCCTTTACTAGGCATACACTTCTTGAGCTTTTGTTTCATAGCTTTTTGCATAAAAAGTACTGACCTTTGCTATTATTCTACCGCACAAATTATAAATAAGGTGTAATTTTAACAGAATCAGTATTTTTTTTGAAAATCGGGAACTCTTATTCTGCTTTTCAATAAGCCATTTGCAGTGTGATATAAATATTTCGCAGTAATTCCAAACAATTAGAATAAGCAAGGTTGTGCTTCTCTATACGCTCGACTAACGGTTTTATTATAAATTCAGCGTTTTTAATACAAAGAGCGCAAAGTAAATCAAACGATTACACTTTGTGCCCTTTGCAAGGAAACCTATTTTTAGGTAGCCTTAATAATGCTTTTTTATACGGGGTTCTTTTGCAACCATCGGTTATATAACCACATTGATAATGCTGAAATAAAACCAATTGCCATAAGAATTATCCAACCCATTGAATTCCAAAAAGGGCTCAATTCTAACAAGCCAGAATCGAGTTTTATAGCATTTTTACACATAATTTCGTGAAAGATAAAGGCTCCGGCAGGTCCTCCAATTAAGGCACCAATGGCCAACGGAAGGTTTGCATAACCCAGGAACAATCCTTCTTGCCCTTTGGGCGCCAATGCTCCTATATATTCATAAGTTCTGGCCGAAGTAAACAATTCACCAAAGGCAATTAAACCAACAGTAAGTGTAATAAATAGTGTTCCCAATGGCACAAATTCGCCCATGGTAAGTGATCGTACACCACCACTCATAAATATTGGAACTATGTTTATCATCATTGAAATGCCTATGATAATTATACCCACAATAATTGATTTAATGGGTTTCATTTTACCAAACTTCTTGGTTATTAAAAGTTGAAAAAACACAATTACAAAAGGATTTGCCATGGTAATAATGTCAACTGCCGGGTCTAATTCTACTACTTTTTGTAAATAAAGTGGCAGCACATTGTAAACTTGTGCATAGATGAAGAAAAAGCCGCTGGATACTATCATAAACAAGGCAAACCTAAGATTCTTTAGAACCATAACCATATCGGTCAAAATCTTTAAAATTGATTTTTTTGGCTTTTTTTCAACAGCTACGCCTGGGATTTTATCAGGGTCGGTATAAAAAAACAAGACGGCAAAAAAGGCTACAATGGAGAAGAAAACCGAAACGGCAAAAATATAGCTTAGGTCGAATTGCTTACGCATAACAAAACTTACACCGCGTCCAATAAGCGACCCAATATTAATAATCATGTAAAAAATACCAAAACCCAGAGTAGCATTTCTACCCGATGTTTTCTGAACCGTACCTGCAATACAAGGTTTTATTATGGAACCACCAATACCTATAAACGAAATGGCAAAAATTACAGGCAGCAAAACACCAATACCTGCTGTCATGTCGCTACCAATAAGTGGATTAAGCGTTTTATTACCAAACCATACCGGATAGCCCATAGCAAAGTAACCAATGGCCAAAAATATAAAAGCAATAAGTAATGATTTTTTAAAACCAATTTGATCGGCAATGCTACCCGAAAGAATGGGAAGAAAAAAGACCAAGGTCCATAAAAGACCATTCAAATTACTGGGCCAATAGTCTCCAAGTCCCAGTTGCCCAAGGTATAAAACAACAAAACTTGCCATGGCGTAATAGGCGCCCCGTTCAAATAACTCGGTTAAATTAGCTGTCCAAAAACTTCGTGGAAAGCTTACTTTTTTATTCTCTAGTGTATTCTCCATAGTAAAAGTTAAAATGCTTTTTGTGTGTTAGCTAAATTTTAAAAATTGCCACATAGATACAAACTTTTCGCTTAAGGTAAAATGATTTTTATTCGTTAAACTCAAATTTTAAAGCCCCTTACATTCGAATAGAACACCTTTAAGTATTATTAAAAGCAAATATAGTAGTAAAATTAGCTTGGCTGAGTTGTTACTTTTTATTTAAATCAATTGTTGAAATTAAAAAAAGAAATCAAATCGGATAAATATTTAGATTGGCTTTCTAATTGTCCCGAACTTCTTACAATTTCTTCTGCCGCTTCGGCATTATTTTGTGAAACTTGATTAAGCTGTTGAATTGCATCATTAATCTGATCAGCTCCCGAGTTCTGTTCTATACTAGAAGCCAAAATATCTTTAACAAGTGTTGATGATTTTTGTATTTGAGGCAACAATTCACCTATCAGTTTATTCGAATTATGAGTTGCTTCAAGAATAGCCTCTGTCAGACTATTAATTTCTACTGCTGCAGTTTTACTTCGTTCAGCAAGCTTTCTTACTTCAGAAGCAACAACAGCAAAGCCTTTTCCGTGTTCACCTGCTCTTGCAGCTTCTACTGCAGCATTCAAGGCTAGTATGTTGGTTTGAAAAGCTATGTCGTTAATTATAGAAATTTTCTTTGATATTTCTTGTATTGCTTTAAAATTATCTTGACTCCCTTTGTTAACACTATTCATACCTTCACTGGCATTTTTCGAGATAGTTTCAGTTTGTTTTGCATTGTCTGTGTTTTGTACAATATTTGAAACCATTTCCTCAATAGATGAAGCAACTTCCTCATTTGAAGCTGCTTGTTCATTTGCACTTTGAGAAAGCTGTTGCGAAACTGATGATAATTGATTACTTGCCAACATAACACCTTGTGTTGTTTTTTCAATTTCCAATACAATTTTTGTATACTGCTTATTAATTTCTTTAATTGAATTTGCAAGTTCCCCAATTTCATCCTTTCTGAGTAGAAAATCTTGATTTGGACTTATCGATATGTCACCTTTTGAAATTGATTTAATGATTTTTGACAAATTGTCTATCTTTCTTAAATCTCTAATAATTAATAAAAAACCAGTAATAATAATTACAACACCTAATGGCCCCATCCACATCATTGCATTAGTATTGGAATTTGAACCATTAATAAACGACATTATTGAAATTGTGTCTAAAAGAATAATAACAATTAATCCAATTTTAAAAGTGAGCGATTTTTTAAAAAGTACTCTAAATATCAAAATAGAAACAGGAGTTACAATTCCAATAATTATTACTGCGAAAGATGCTAGTTTTGATAATTCCATAAACATCATTTTTAATATTAGAAACTTAAATATACAAAATTATAAGCTGAATTCATTTTATACAATCAACCCTAACTACAGATATAAAAAATAGAATAGATTTAATAATATTTTCTGTATCAGTACATTCATAGTAAATTAGTTTTGAATGCCGATCATAATAAAAGCAAATATAGTAGGGAAATTAGCTTGCTGAGTTGTTACAATAAAACCAATAATTTCTATACAAGGGAAGGTAAATAAAATGATGAATTTATTTTGGTTTAGACGCGACTTAAGACTTCAAGATAATTGTGCTTTGTATTATGCTTTAAAAGAAAATAAAAATGTACAAGCCATATTTATTTTTGATACTGAAATTTTAGATGATCTGGAAATAAAAGAAGATCGTCGCATTTCATTCATTTATGAAACGATTCAGAAATTAAAAAATGAACTAAATAAACTTGGTGCTGATTTATGGGTTTTTTACGGAAACCCAATGGACATAATTAACACACTCACGCAAAAGCATTCCATAAATTCCATTTATTTAAATCGAGATTATGAACCTTACGCCACGACAAGGGATGCTGAAATTGAAATATTTTGCAACAGTCAAAATATTACATTTAAAACCTTTAAAGATCAGGTAATTTTCGAAAAACTTGAAATTGCAAAAGCTGATGGAAAACCTTATACGGTTTTTACACCCTATATGAAAAAATGGAAAATCAACTTGAACTTAGCTACTACTACCAAAGCTTTTCCTACAAAAATACACTTTGAAAACTTCAACAAAATAAGTTCCATTCAAAAATTAATTTCCGTTAAAGAACTGGGATTTGTAAAAGTTCCACATATAGTTCCTAAACTTAATATTCTGCATAAAACAATAAAAGAATATCATGTAACCAGAGACCTCTTAGCAATAGAAGGAACTTCTCGTCTTTCGGTTCATTTGAGATTTGGAACCATAAGCATAAGAGAATTGGTGAAAGTTGCCATGAATACAAACGAAACCTATCTCAATGAGCTTATTTGGCGTGAATTCTACATGCAAATTCTTTGGAATTTTCCACAAATAGTTTCCCAAAATTTCAAAAAGAAATACAATGGCATTGAATGGAATACGAATGAAGAAGATTTTGAAAAATGGTGCTCAGCCCATACGGGTTATCCGATTGTAGATGCAGCCATGAATCAATTGCTTCAAACTGGATTTATGCACAACAGAGCCCGCATGATAGTTGCCAGTTTTTTAACAAAACATTTACTCATTGACTGGCGAAAAGGAGAAGCATTTTTCGCAAAACATTTAAGCGATTATGAATTGAGCAGCAATAATGGAGGCTGGCAATGGGCTGCAAGTACCGGATGTGATGCCGTTCCATATTTTCGAATTTTTAACCCCTACATTCAAACTGAAAGGTTTGATAATAATCAAATATACATTAAGAAATGGGGCGGTGAACAAGGTATAGAGCCAATAGTTGATCACAAAGAAGCTCGTGAACGATGCTTACAAGTTTATTCAAAAGCATTAACAGAATATAACCCCAATTGAGCGATTAGCTATCGCTATTCTGCTCAATCGACTGAGTTATTGTAAGGTTTTCAAATTTTTCATTTCACTCA
>JAEINW010000344.1 GCA_016342715.1 Salinivirgaceae bacterium
CCTTTTCTTTGTAGGTTCTATTTCTTGGGGCGATGCCCCAAGCTAAACTATGCAAGGCTTTCAGCCTTAGTTTTTTTGTTAAAACCTATTTAAGTATTTATAAGGATAACCATAAAGATTTATCTTGATTATCCACATTAACAAATATGAACTGCATAAAGGGTCAAATTATTTTTGCTCTTTCAACATAAATAATTCTTCTTGCAATTTTCTAAAATCTTCTTGCATATTTTGCAAATCAATCTTATAACCTTTATATTCTTCTAAAACTTGTTGATTCTCAGAATTTAACTTAACAATGTTTAATTGTGCTGCAATATTTACAATTGTTTTTCTAAGAAATTCTTTATGCACATCGGTAATTTCTTTAAAAGTGGCAATTTCAACAACACCAATAACCATTTCATCAATTTTCATTGGCATAATAGCAAGCAATGCTGGCTTTGATGATCCTAATCCAGATGATACCACAAAATAATCGTCTGGCAGATCTGTTATAAATTCTTCTTTTCCCGTACTAAAACATTTACCAACCATTCCCTCTTTCGTATTCAAAAATTCGATGCTACCTTCTTTCGACAAACCAAAGTTTGCAAGCAACTTAAGTTTATCTTCACCTTCAACCTTTGACAATAAATACATAGCTCCCATCGATGCACTTACCTTCTTAACTAAAGTAGATAAAAGTTGATCGGCCAATACTTCTAAGTCATCTTTGTTTTGGCGCATAACTTCAGTAACAGCGTTTAAGCTTTCATTAATCCAATTCTGCTTTTCCTGTACAATTCTATATTTACCCAATTCATCGGCTTGCGACGATAATTCTTTCGTTCGCACAGAAATCCGTTCTTCAAGTGTCACTTTTTCCTGTTTCAGTTCTTCACTCAAATTCTGATTATCTTTTAAAGCATGAGCTGATTTTCGGGTGTGAAGATAGGATTGAAGAATCATAAATGCTGCAATACCATAAGGAGCAATATAGGCACTTTTAATAAGTCCCATACTGCTTAACACATCGTTTATGGCAGTACCATAGAGTAAAAACATTCCCAAAAAAGTTATAAAACCACCGCTTCGTTTTCGTATGGCTGCCACTAGTAATACTCCAAACACCAAGTACAAACCTCCCAAGCCAATATAAACCTCAAATAACATTCGGAATTTTCCATAAAACCATGCATTGGTTGAAAACACAAGCGCTGTAATTAAAACACCAATTCCCATAATAATATAGAACATTACTTTAGGAAAATCCTTTCGGTAGCTCATATAAAAATAAAAAGCAAATAATGAAATGGTTCCAAATCCAGAAAAGTTATCCAAGCGAACAAGCATTTCCCAATTTAGATTTGGAAACATGTGCATGATAATGCGTTCACCAGTAGTAATATTTCTTAAAACCATTATCATTGATAGTATTCCAAATAAAAGATTTGAAATATCTAACCTTCGCAAGACATACATCAAAATATGATTCAACCCAATTATGATAATAATACCAATTAAAAGAAGATTTAAGATTAAAGTATCTCTGGTTTTGTTAATTACAGTCGTTATTTCTCCAATAGCAATGAGCTGTTGCATTCCTGCTCTGCGATGATCAAAATTTGAGACTTGAATGACAATATCTAACTCCTGATAGATTGTGTTTTCTTGTATAGAAACTGGTATGGGAATTTCTTTGGTTAAAAATTTAGCTTTGCTCTCTTCCTTATTTTTTCCTAATGTTCCTAAACCATCAATATATTTTCCGTTCACATAAAGTTTGTAGGCTGTAAAAATACTATGAACCTTTAAGCCATAAACTCTATTTTCATTGGGCACTTTAATGCGTAACCTATAAGTACCAAAACCATCAGCAGAACATTGGTGAGTTCCATCAAACAAAGTTTTGGTCCAGGGTCCTGGATGATTGGATGTTAATTTTTTATACGCTGATAAAGAGTCGCTTGTAGATTGCGGAACAATAAATTGTTTCCAATAAAAATCCCACTCTCCGGTTAATTCAAACAAATTATCCTTCCAAATTACATTTGTTAAGTCAATTTGCCCATCTTTTGCAATAATTTCGGTTTGAGAAGCTGAAACATTAGTTACAAAAACAATTATTAATACGATTAACCCAGTGATTATCTTTTTCAAACTCATGGAAGTTATTTAGGTTGTGATTCACCCCGAAATTATAACAAATTTCGTTTCTACCCAATAAGTCGAACTTAATATTTAAAATTTAACTCAAATTTATTAGCAAACAATTTTATTGCTATCCTATTTCTGTTTCATTCTATTTGAAAATAGCTTTTCAAATTTTTCAATTTTGGGAACAATAACCATTTGGCAATACATTTGTTTTGAGTTGTTTTCAAAATATTCCTGATGATATGCTTCAGCACTATAAAATTTCTCAAATTCTTCAACTTGTGTAACAATAGGATCCTTCCATATTTTTGCAGCACTGAGCTCTTTAATTATATCTAAAGCTTCGTCTCTTTGCTTTTGGTTATGATACAAAACCACCGATCGATATTGAGAACCACGATCCATCCCCTGCTGATTCAAAGTTGTGGGATCGTGAGTTTTTATAAATATTTCAAGCAACTCCAAATAAGAGACTTTATCGGGGTCAAATTCTATTTGTACAACTTCGGCATGGCCGGTGGCACCAGAACAAACCTCATCGTAGGTCGGATTTTCTTTTTCCCCTCCTGAATAACCCGAAGTTGCACCAAGCACTCCGTCAACTCGTTCAAAAATTGCCTCAGTACACCAAAAACATCCACCACCAAATGTGGCTAACTCCATATTTTTACTTTCCATTGATTTATCTTTTTTCTCTGAACTTGAACACGATGAACTTACCCAAACTGCCAAGCTCAAAATCACAACATATTTTTTCATCTAATCCTGGTTTTAGTTTTAATAATAACAATGAAAAAGGTTTTTAGTTGTGTGCCTAATGTTATTAACAACTTAATACAACAACATGCTGTATTTGCGACACTTACTTTAAGTGCGATTAAAGTTTGGGATTCTTTGTATGAAAAAAAACTATGGATATTTTTTGTTGCTTTAATGCCATTCGAATACAACATACCCTAAAAATAATAGAGATGAGTTTTGATAAGAAAACAAAAGAAGAGTTAATTAATGAATATAGTTATCCCTATGTCAACCTAAATTAAAAAATTAGAAAAGGTGGTTTAAAAAAGTCGATTAATACATTCCGACAATTAATTGCCTGTAAGGCATATTTATTTCAGCCGGAGGCCCCGCCTCCGGTATTGTACATGTGAAAAATCGTTGCAAGCAGAAATATTAATGATACCCAAATTGAGCGATTAGCTATCGCTATTCTGCTCAATCGACTGAGTTATTGTAAGGTTTTCAAATTTTTCATTTCACTCAAATTGTGAAAACCAACAATTTCTAGGTCGGGGTTAACTCTAAGTATAGCGCTTGTTCGCTATGCTCCAATCGCTCAACTTAGATGATACTTACATGCAACGAAAGGTATAGTAATTATCAGGT
>JAEINW010000345.1 GCA_016342715.1 Salinivirgaceae bacterium
GTTACTTGCCATTTTTATTTTAAAAATACAAATAATCAATTGAATTACAATACTTTAATTTTTAGAAGTCCCCTTATTTGAAAACCTCCTACCGAAACTGAATGAACAGGTTTCTGATCATCCAATCCGTCATTACTACCCATTTGCATCGATCCTCCTGTAATATAAATTAATTCCAAGAACTTAGTCGTGGTAAATTGTTTAACCGTGCCGTAAGCTGTTCCTTTTTGGTTGGTTGCATATGCCACCACATAGTATGTTTCTTCTTCATCTAAATCTGAGATTTGAGAAGTAAACAAATCTGTTTCGACTGCATCACTTGTAAAACCAAGGTTATTTTCTAAGCTTGGATTCCCCGTTTTATTCCAACAAACACCAACTGCAGAGAATATTCCATTTCCATCATCAAGAATAAATCCGCCAGAAGTTGCCAAGTATGAAGTTAAATGTGTTGCATCAGCCGTTTGGATGCTCGCCAAAAATACTTCGATGGTCTGAAGCTGTCTGACCTCACCATAACCAATTCCTTTATCGTTAACCGCATAAGCTCGGTAATAATAGTTAGTGAGTTCGGTTAAATTTATCATGTTGCTAATAAATGAACCTGTCCCGGTTCCATCATTAGTAAAACCAAGACTGCTATCTAAAGTAGGATTATTGTTAAGATCCCAAACGATTCCTCGTTGTGTGATAGGAGTATTTCCATCATCAGTCACATTACCTCCAGACATTGCAGTATTTGAGCTTATGTTTGATGCCAGTGTTGTAGTAACGCTAGGGGCAATAATTGCAACAGTACTAAAACTCTTCACTAAGCCATAAGCCATCCCAACTTCATTTGTTGCGTAAGCTACTACGAAATAGTCTGTTCCATCGTTTAATCCAGTCATGTCTGCAACGAATTCACCAGTACCGGATCCATTGCTTGTAAAGCCTAGATTATTTTGAAGTGAAGGTGCACCTGTTAAATTCCAGCAAATTCCTCTAGCTATTACAGTACCATTTCCATCGCCAGAAACAATGCCTCCAACCTGAGCAGAATTTGTGGTAATATTTGAAATATTTGCGGTTGTAATTTCAGGAATGGTAAGTGTTTGGGTTGTGAATTGTTTTACTTCTCCATAACCTATCGAATTTTCATTGCTTGCATAAGCAACCACAAAATAAGTGGTTCCTGCAGCTAAACTTTCAATCTTGCTGTTATAATGTCCAGCCCCAGCACCGTCGGTAGTATGTGCAATGCTATTTGCAAGTGTTGGATTGCCTGTTGTGTTCCAGCAAACCCCTCGGACAATTACATTCCCATTTCCTTCGTGCATTACTTCCGACTCCATATCAGCGGAGTTTTGGGTAATATTTGAAATTACTCCAGAATAAACAATGGGTGATGCAATTGGAACGGTCGTAAATTGTTTTAGTTCTCCGTAAGTTGTTCCGTTTAGGTTACTGGCGTAAGCCTTTACGTAATAAGTTTTCCCTTGAGTAAGATTAGTTATTTCACTTGTATATTCTCCAATGCCGGTTCCGTTTGAGGTCCGACCTAAATTACTTTCAAGAGTTACAGTAGGATTCTCACTCCACACGACCCCTCTTTGAGTTACTGATGCACCCCCATCAAGGGTAATTATTCCACCACTAACTGCACTATTCAATGTTACATTGGTAATTTCTTTAGTGCTTACAACAGGACTCCCTGTTTTGGTGGTTCTTAGAATTGCCTGAGAACCATAAGCTGTACCATCTATGGTTGTAACATAAGCACGTACATAATAAGTTGTATTTGGAGAAAGATTGGTTAAGACACTGATAACATCTCCAACCTGAGTTAAAGCACCCTTTGTAGTTTTAAAATTAACGGTAGTAGGATTTTGGGTCAAAGCCCAACAATGTCCGTGTTCAGTGATCACGAAACCAGCTAAATCGGAAACGATTGTTTTAACTTGTGCATCGTGATAAGCAACATAATCGATGGTCGTTTGACCCATAGTAATATCCGTGGTCACATCATCGTTTACATCGGGAAATTTATGGCATGAAGCGACAAATAAGAATAAGGCGATGACGATGTATAGGGCTTTATTTTTCATGGCGGCGAGACATTGTTGATACTTGGTTACTAATGAGATAAAGCTAAATTAAGAAAAAAAATCAATTGAGTGTTAGCATTTTATTTAATCATCAGCTGAGGCTGATTAAAATTGAATCAAGAAAAAAACAAATTACAAAAACCGTAAACAATTCTTTATCTGCTAATTACATCTCAAAATGCTTTTTTGAATATAAAATTAAATCTAAATTGCTTATCTTGTTGATTGCTAAACAATCACTTTTTGGTAGCTGAGATTAATTTTAATGCTCCCAATGCCATTAAATAACTAATAAGTCGCTAGATGAAAAAACTTAAACTTCTGCTAATATTACTCTGTATTTCCATATTAATCCAAGCCCAAAATAATGATGTGGCCGGAAGTAAGGATCACGATCTATTGATGCGAATGCCAGATTACAATATCCGAAATTATTGGGATTATGAATTCGATGGCCATGAATTTCAAATCTCAATTGATCAGAGGGAAAAAATTGAAGGCCGAAAAATAATTATCCGATATGAACATCAAAAGGCTAATGACAGAGATTTTAAGAAACCCTCCTATATGCAAATTCTTCGTAACTACTCAAATGCCATTACAAAGGCAGGAGGAAAAATTCTATTTGAGCATCGAAATTCGGATTACAGCTTTTACTATCTTAAAACTGCAGGTGGAAAGGAAGCTTGGGCGGAAGTTAAAACTGCTCCCGACTAAGAAGGCGATATTTAATTACCATAATGAAAGAGAAACAATGAGACAAGATATCGTTGTTGATGCTGAGCTCATTAAAGATAAACTGAACATTGAAGGAAGAATTGCGATTTATGGAATTTATTCTGATACTGGTAAATCGATTATTAAACCTGAGTCATAACCCTCACTTGAACAAATTGCTAGTTTCTTGAAAAAAAATCCTGAAATAAATTGTTGGGTAGTAGGCTATACCGATTCAGACGGTTCTTTTGAGATCAACAGCAAATTGACTATGGATAGAGCGAAAGCAATCGCTAGCTATCTTCAAAATAATTATTCCACCGCATAAAACAGATTATTTGCCGAAGGGGTCGAACCTCTCGCTCCTATTTCATCATATAACACAGAAGAAGGAAAAAAACTGAATTGCAGGGTTGAGCTGGTCAAGAAATAGGCTGGGAATTATCCTCTTACATTTTAAATTTACTAAATGACTTTTCAAAAAGGCATGGACTTCTTTTACATTTATAATTCTACTACCCATTGTGCATTTAGAAAAAAGATAAAAAAGCTGTTCATTGAATAGTAAATATTTGTATATTTAATTGATTTACAAGCCATTTAAACATGGGCAACTTTATTCAAAATTACGAAATTATTCTAAAGAATCTT
>JAEINW010000016.1 GCA_016342715.1 Salinivirgaceae bacterium
GGGTAAATGATACTAGCTTTTTCATGTATAGAGTAGCAAAGATTTATGCGTAACAACCCTAATGTTGAAATGATCCGCTATTTTGAATAAAACTTAACAACAAAATATAATGAGGCTGTCTCAATAGTAATCCTTTATGAATTTTTACTTTAAAAATGAAGTGATGGAACACACCTGTCGGTAGGCAGGGATGACGCAGATTTGGGAGATTTTATCAGTGATTATCAGTTAAAATCTGTGTCATCAGCGTTCTATTTTTATTTTCAAGATGTAATTTTTAAGGATACTCAAACCCCTGTTGAGACAAGCTCTTTAATATTTTTAAAATATCCATCTTACGTTTAAACCAAAACTATCCGCACCAAAATCGGTATTATCAACAAGTCTAAAATATGGACGCCAGTCTGCTGATAATGAAATAGGAACTTCTTTAAACCTATATTCAATTCCTAATTCACCAACGACTCCCAGACTAAATGGATCGCCAATAAATGCATAGGGTCCAACTCCAGTGTACCAATTCAAGGCTTCACTGCCAAGTGGTTTATATAAAAAGTCCCATAACAAATCAACTCCAATTCCATTGCCGAAGGATACATCTGCATGAATTCTTCCAAAATCGCCGGTTGAAAAGACACCATCAAGCGCCACGTTTCCACCAGTTACATTTCCAAAGCGCACCCCAATTTCTTGTGCGTTAGTACCAGCAACAAACAATACAGATAGCGCTACAATAAGTGTAAATTTTCTCATACTAATGAATTTAAATTGTTAGTTGTCAATGTTTTTAAATTAAAAATTGCTGCTTAAAAATTACCAGCCTACTCTAATACAAATGAGATTTAATTATGTTATTACAAAGTCTTTTTTTTGTGAATCGCTTAAGGAGTTAATCATTTTGTTGATATTTTACTAAAACAACTATCTTTTAGCTTTACCCTGAAATTATATAAAAAGACACAGATTAATCTGATTAAAAATCAGTTAATTAGTCATGCCACGAATTCATTATTAACTATTCAGTAATTTGACGGCAAGCTACTTGTTTTCAGTGTATTCGTGGTACGACTTGTTTTTTTATGTATTATCAGAGAGGATCAGGTAAAACAATTTTATTAATTGTTTTGAAAAAGATGTGATCAAAACAACCATCTTTTAACGGCATGCTTATATTTCTCGTATTCTTCACCCAATTCTTTCAGTAAAAATTCTTCCTCTAATCGAATTTGCACTTGTATAACAATAGTGCCTAAAACTAAAATAATGGCTGTTAAAACATTGGGAAGTATTAAAAACAAGCTTACAAAAGTGAGAATAACACATAAGAAGATGGGATTGCGAGAAATACCAAATAAACCATGAGTTACCAAGTTTACTTTATTGGTACTATCAATGCCTATGCGCCAACTGTTGGCCATGTTTTGTTGAGCTACAAATATGAATACCAAAGCCAAATGCATTAAGCTTAAACCGATCCATTTAAAATAGGCTATTTCTAAATAAGAAATTGGAACCAAATAGGTCATTACATGGGGTGCAAAGGCATTAAGTATTATGGTTATAAAAACTAAAGAAGAGATCAATCGGTAAATCTTACCCACATAGTTAATGGGGCTATCTTCTTTACTAAAACGCATGGGGTTTCTGCCAGTTTTTTTGCGAGTTTTTATGGTTGGTATAACAAATAAAAACACTAAAAAAAAGCAATAGAAAAAAAATAAATAATAATCCATGGCTGTATATTTTTAAATAAAATAGTTTATTACTAACTCTTGTTTTTATATTCCATTAATTCAACCGGAGCTCCATGGTCTTCGATAAATGCAACGATTAAACCTTCCGATGGTGAATTGGGTTCAATAAGTACTTTTTGCCCTTTTAGCGCTTCTTCCAAACATTTAACCTCAAAAGCAACATGTGGAACTGTAAGTACCAATTCGGGATACGGTGCATCAGATTCAAACCGCATCCATTGAATTCCGTTTGGGCTTTCTTCATGATTGGTAACATACATTTTTAAATGTGGAAGATGAATCTCACCTTCTTTAATCTCGCTTGTGGGAATACCCAAATGATTATATTTTTTCATTGGTTTATAATTTTATTTATTGGTCAGATAGTCTGCCGCGATATTTCATAAGGCTATTAATATTTTATGGTAATTAACAGGGTTGGTATCAAACAAATATAGAGTTTCCTTTTTATGGTATCCATAAAAGCACCTATCCAGATATCATACCAGGCAAACGATAAACGAAATTTTCCTATTTCAATAAGTTTAATGTCTTTCATAATTTTTTGAGTATCGTTCTCTTTTTTTGTTTTTAAGCACATCAGGATCATCGCTAAGGTAAACTGGTACATTTTCTGTAGAATAGAGACTTAAAATTTTCCCAAAAGAATCTGGTAGCTTAAGCTCATCGGCCTCTTTCCATTGCGCTTTGCCAAAAACAGCGATCATTTCTTGGGGCTCAAGAATCCCCTCCTTGTAACGTATTTTTTTGTTGAATCCCAACATTCCTTCGCTATGTTGATCGTGTTTACGAAGGTAATTTTCAAGTACTTCAGAGGCATCGTCCCATACGCCTGAATAGTACTTTCTATCCTCAACCAAGTAGCTTTTTATTTGTCGGCTATTAATAAAAGCATTATTTGTGCCGTCGTTTATTACATAGCTACCACCCACCTCTTCTTCAATTATGGTTGACCAATGCGAACTTTTGCCCGACGAAACTTTTTTCTCCACATGCACATAATAATAAGCACAGTCTCGACCCGATAAAGGTGCCTTGAGTGCATCACCAACAAGGGTAACTTTACCTATAATCTTGACAAATTCTCCATCCCTAACATCAGAAATAGGTTTTGCAATGGCTTTTTTTAGTTTGCGCTTAACCATTGCCTTTTTACTAAAAAGGAAAGCAATAAGCACAATACTGGCAATAATTGCAGCAATAATTAGTATCGGTAGATTCTCCATGGGCTTGTTGTTTCGGTTTCAGAAACAAACTTAATAATATTCTTTGAATGTTAATTGGTAGCACAGGCATGTACAGGGAAATTGTTTTTAAAAAACAGGTGTATCAGGAAACATTACTAATCGATGTGTTATGTGCACTAGCAGAGGAAATTAGCAATATATCAAATAAACGTTCACCATAATACCTTCTATTAACTTTGCAACAGAATTCAGCGCATACTAATAATACAAACACAAATTAAGAAGAAATTTTTACAATGAATAAAATGAAAATGGGATTTGAGAATCATAAATATATGATATCCTGCGTAACAATATTTTTTACAAAAAAATACCTTGATTACTTGCAGCGAGTTAGTCTTTTATTCAAATGAATTATTCTCCTTATATTTGCATCCTGAATCTAGTATAAAAAGCAGGTGGCATCACCCTGCAACGAAGTAAAAAAGGCATAACGACAATTGTTTGTGTATATCTTTTCAGTCTTCAACTAAAAAATAAAAAAATGCAAAACGAGATTTTATGGCTAGTCATGTTGCTGGCAAACTTCCTGTTAATTATTTTGGCATATCGCATATTTGGTAAATGGGGACTTATTATTTGGATTCCAATTTCTGTTATTGTTGCCAATATTCAAGTTATTCAAACCGTTAAGTTTTTCGGATTTGCTGCAACTTTAGGTAATATTGTTTATGCCTCGTCGTTTTTAGTTACCGATATTTTGTCGGAAAATTACGGTAAACAAGAGGCAAAAAAGGCTGTTTGGATAGGATTTTTCAGCCTCATTTCCATGACTCTATTAATGAATTTGGCTTTACTTTTTATACCACCCGAAGGAGATGAGTTTGCCGGTCTTGTACACGAAGCAACCCGTACTATATTTAGTTTAATGCCCCGTATAGCCGTTGCTAGCTTTACTGCATATTTACTTTCTCAACGACATGATGTTTGGGCTTATCATTTTTGGCGTAAACGTTTTCCAAAAGACAAGCAAATTTGGATACGTAATAATTTGAGCACAACGGTATCGCAGTTTATTGATAGTTCTGTTTTTGTACTTATTGCCTTCTGGGGAGTATTTGAAACGGCTGTTATGTGGGAAATATTTATAACCACGTATTTCTTGAAATTTATTGTTGCTGCAGCCGATACCCCATTCGTATATTGGAGCAAAAGAATTTTCCAAAAAGGGAAGTTCTATTTAGATTAATGCCTTTTATCAGAGAGTTTTTTGTTTCACCCGAATGAGTTTATTCACATCATAGCCTCGTTTTGTTAGCTTTGCCAATAATTCGCGGTATAAATCTTCACCCACTTGAGGAGTGCGTGAAAGAATCCATAAATAATTGTCCGATTTACTCCCAATAAGTGCCCATTGATAATTTTCGTCCAATTCGAGCACAAAATAATCGGCATAAAAAATCCAAAAGAAAGAGACTTTTAATTTCGATGGAACAGTTGCATCAGGAATTTTTGCTTTGCCTATGGCTTGCGATTTTGGTCCATCTAAAGTTTCTTTAAAACCCGTATTCAACACTTTAATTTTTCCATCATCGCAAAACGAATAGTTTGCAGTAACACCTACCAAACCGCGTTCAAATTTATGGTCGTAGCGAGCTATTTCATACCAAGTACCCAGATATTTTTCAATCGATAATTCTTTTACTACGCTTTTATCAATCATTGAAGGTTGAGTTTTACAAGATATACATACAAATAATAGGACTATAAAGAAAGGAATGCTTTTCATCATGACTTAAAATTTACATAGACGTTTCTTTTATCAAAGTTATCTTTCTTTTTCTGATAAATTTTAATTTTTAAAAGGTTTATTATTTGTTTGTGTAAAGATTGTTTTCTGCTACTTCTTTCAAAACCAGCCAGAAAGATTAATCAGGTTGATGAGAAGTGACATTGAAGAACAGAAAAATATACAAGTTTTTAAACGAAAAATGATGGGTGTTTTAGATATGGATTTCACGATCATGACGCCTTAAAAATGGTTTTGTAATTTATACACTGATTGTTTATTAGCTATATCGGAACAAAGAATATTATTGTAATCATAGGAATATTGAAAACTGCAAAATTTATTTTTCAATAATATTAGTAAAGAATAACCACATCAAAATTTAATTAATAGATATCTTTGCAATGCTTTAAAAATAAAAAAGCTTTAATACATTATCATAAAAATATTTTAAATGGATTCTTTAGTAAGCTTGTTTTCAGGAACAGGTACAGCATCAACAATTGTTTTTTTAAGTCTTGCAGGACTTTTGGGTATTTTATTGGGAAAAGTTAAATTATTAAACATTAAACTGGGCATTGCTGGGGTTTTGTTTTCAGGACTTTTACTGGGTCATTTGGGAGCAACATCAAACCCTGAAACATTACATTTCGCCAAAGAATTTGGTTTAATCCTTTTTGTATATACCATTGGTCTTGAAGTAGGACCGCGTTTTATGAATTCTCTTAAAAGTCAGGGGCTATCATTAAACATGATGGCGTCGCTTATTGTTTTTTTAAATGTAGGAATTGCCATAGCCATTAAGTTTATTTTTAAGGTTCCTTTGGTAACCATCGCTGGTTTACTTAGTGGAGCGGTAACAAATACTCCTAGCTTGGGAGCTGCCGAACAAGTATTAAGAGATCAGGGGGGCGACTTGGCTCAAAATGCAGCTCAAATAGGTATTGGTTATGCGTTGGCCTATCCATTTGGCATATTAGGAATTATATTTACCATGATTCTAATACGTGTGTTTTTTAAGATAAAAATAGAAAAAGAAGCCAAAGAATATACCGATGATTTGAATAAGAATAGAGTTAAATTGGAATCGGTTTCTATCAAGGTTACCAATCCAAATTTAGTTGGAGTAAAAATTAAGGAGTTAAAGAATACCATTAAAGAAGAATTTGTCATATCTCGTTTAGTTCGAAACCAACAAATTAGTATCCCTGATGAAGATTTAACTATTGAAAATGGCGATATACTAACCGGCGTTTCTACAGAAAAATATTTTAGCGAACTAAAGCTAAAGATTGGTGATGTTACTATTGTTAAAAAACCAGAGATTATTGGCGCTGTTGCAATGAAGCACATTCTGGTAACAAATAAACGTTTGGTAGGAAAAACCATTGAGCAAATTGGAATTTACCGACGCTACCCAGCCAATATTACCCGTATTTTTAGAGCCGGTAGCGATATCATGGCAAATCCTGATTCTACCATTGAGTTTGGAGATACTGTTCGAGTTGTGGGTAAAAAGGATATTCTTGAAGAAGTTGCCAACGAATTGGGTGACTCTATGAAAGAATTATCGCATCCCAATGTATTGCCTATATTCTTAGGTATTTTTCTTGGAATAGTTATTGGAAGTATCCCTATTTATATTCCTGGCTTACCTGCAGCAGCAAAACTTGGGCTTGCGGGTGGACCCCTTTTGGTAGCTATTTTTCTAGGGCATAAAGGGCGAATAGGCAAACTTGATTTTTATATGACCCCAGGAGCAAACTTAATGTTGCGTGAAATTGGTATTGTATTGTTCTTGGCTTGTGTTGGTTTATCCTCAGGAGAAAACTTTGTTTCTTCTTTAATGAATGGTGGCTTGGCTTGGATGGGTTATGGAGCACTTATTACGTTTATTCCCTTAATAATTGTTGGATTTATAGCACGACTTCGTAAATACAATTACCTTACCATTAGTGGTTTCTTGGCCGGATCGATGACCGATCCTCCAGCCTTGGAATTTGCTAACTCAATTGCTCCGGTTCAGGCACAAGCAACGGCTTATGCAACAGTATATCCGCTAGTAATGTTCTTGCGCGTATTGACCGCTCAAATAATGATTTTGCTTTTTGTTTAATCTAAAATTATTGCTTTTGTAGTTTCTTTTATCATTCATTAATTAAGAAAAAAAGACATCTTCTCTTTTAACCGATGCATAAGGAAATTGCTTTTAGCTTTAACAATTGTTATTTTCGAGGTATGCTATCTTTCTGTTCAATTTTAATATTTCTGCTTGCGCCTATTTTCATTATATACCCTCTTGTTTGTTGTTAGGAATAAGTGATGCAAGCATAAAATTGATTTTTATGAAATTATCTGCATGCATTGCCATCTTTAATTTTAAATATACAGGTGATTTTATTTTAAGCCCCAACTTTTTTCTGTGATCCGTAAATATGGCGAATTTTTTAGATATAAGTTTTTTCTCATCAATTGGTTTTGATATGTGAACATTGCAACCCGCATCTAAAGCATTTTTAATATCCTCTGATTTTGCAAGGGCACTTTGGGCAATTATTGGTAAGTTTGGTGCAATTTCTTTAATTTGTGTTGTTGCTTCAAATCCATCAAGCACAGGCATCTTAAGGTTCATTAAAACCAAATTTATGGATGAATCTATTCTACATTTATCAACAGTTTCTTGACCATTTTGAGCTCTTATAATATCACATCCGTAGGGTTAACATATCGCCATTTTAAAGTTTACGAAGCTTAAAAAGTATCCGTTAGATCAGCTATTTTAAATAAGTCTAAAGGTCTGTTTACAATAATTTTGCGACCTTTTTTTACTATCAGTTTTTCATTGGCAAAATCGCTTAAAATTCTCACAAGGGTTTCGGTAGCAATACCAACAATATTGGCAAAATCTTCACGTGTAAGTTCAATTTCAATATATTCTTCTTGATTTCTGTCTTTTCTGAAGTTTTCGTTTAAAATTAGTAATGTAAGAGCCACCCTTTCGCGAACGCTTTTTTTTGTGAAAGTGACAATGAAATTTACCATTACACCAAATTCGTGGCTCAGTTTCTTAACTAATAATTTCGATAATTCCTGATGCTTATCTAATAATCGCACCAATCGATCTTTTGATATATATCCAATTAATGAATCTGTTAAAGCAGCAGCTGAATCATGGTATCTTTCTTCACCCATAAAAGCAGCATAACCAAGCATTTCGCCATCACTACAGAGGTAAATAATTTGTTCTTTTCCACTATTCAAGGTTTTAAATTTCTTAATCTTGCCTTTTTTCACAAAAAAAATTCCTGAAGGGAAGGCGCCTTCGGTAAAGATTGTTTGTCCTCGTTTAAAATGTTTAACAATCATTTGATTAGTAAAATCTTTCTGTACGTGCTCAGGTAAACTTTCAAAATCGAATTCCCGTTTCAAATGAAAACGCTCGCGTATTTTTATTAATGAATCTTCCATAATGTTTATTTCAACACGAAATTACAATAAATTGATTACAATCAATTCTATAATTAATTGTAATCAATAAATTCAAGATAAAACAAGACTACTTTTGCCTTGGTTTTAATTTATAGGGATAGATTATTCATTCATTTATGGAAGTTTCGCAAATAGTATTGGTCACCTTGTTTGTTTTTCTAGGTGGAATTATAGCGCTGTCGGTGGTTTCTGAAAAGCACCGGGCATTGATAGCTATAATTGTTGTTGTAATAAATGCGCTACTTACTTCTATACCCTCGGTATTAGCTTTATCGGGACAGGTGCAACTCGGAACGCTTTTATTACCCCATTTGCCCGGACAAGTTATTAATGTTAGAATAGATAGTCTTTCGGCATGGTTTATTCTGATTATCAATTTTACTTCTATTAATGGGGCATTATTTGGCAGTGGATATTTAAAATCATACCAACATTTAAAAACTAACATTGGCTTTCATTGGATATTTTACATATTGTTTCATATTTCTATGATATGGGTTTGCATGTTTGACCATGGTATCATCTTTCTTATTTCATGGGAATTGATGTCTATTTCGTCTTTAATGCTTGTAATATTTGAATATCAAAATAAGGCTACACTAAAAGCGGGTATAAATTACATGATTCAAATGCACTTAAGTGTTGTGTTTTTAACCATGGGATTTATTTGGTTATATACCGAAACGGGTTCTTTTAACTTATCCTCTTTAGCATCGGTGGTGTCAAATAATCATTCCATCTGGATATTTGTTCTCTTTTTTATCGGCTTTGCCATAAAAGCCGGGTTCCTGCCTTTTCATACTTGGTTGCCTCATGCACATCCCTCGGCTCCTTCACATGTTTCGGGCGTCATGTCAGGTGTAATCGTTAAATTAGGCATATTCGGCATCTTTCGAATCATTTCATATATAAACCACGATTGGTTTATTATTGGGGAAGTAATTCTGAGTCTTTCGGTAATTACGGCATTGTATGGCATTATTAACGCAGCTGTTAAGTATGATTTTAAAAAGAGTTTAGCCTTTTGTACCATTGAAAATATTGGTATTATAGGTATTGGTATGGGTTTAGGGCTTATTGGAATTGGAACACAAAATGAAATAATTGCTATCCTTGGTTTTGGTGGAGCCTTGCTACACGTCTTGAATCATTCCTTATTCAAATCGTTATTATTCTTTAGTGCAGGGAGTGTTTATCAGCAAACACATACACGAAATATCGAAAAGCTCGGTGGGCTTATCAAAACAATGCCAGTAACTGCATTCTTTTTTCTGATGGGAGCATTGGCCATTGGTGGTTTGCCTCTATTTAATGGGTTTATTTCAGAATACCTGCTCTATTCAGGATTGTTTAAGGGCTTGCTTTCGGGAACCGGCATTTCTCATGTTATTTTAATTGTTTTATCTATCGTTGGTTTGGTAATGGTAGGTGGCATATCTATTATAAGTTTTACCAAATTATTTGGTGTTATGTTTTTAGGCAACCCTCGAACAGAATTGCAACATGAACCAAGAGAAGCATCTTTTATTATGCTTTTCCCTCAGTATATTATTGTTGCGCTTATGTTATCAATTGCTTTTTTCCCTCAATTTTATTTTGGGCATGTACTTGACATTATTCATTCAACATTTCCTAATCTCGTAGCATTAAATAATGTTCAAATTGGTGTTATAAATACGAATCTGACTACCATTGGACATCTTAGTTTATACTTTATACTTTTATTACTTGTGGCTTTTGTGGTACGATTTATATTGCTTAGAAAAAGAAAGATTAGCAGCTGTGAAACATGGGGTTGTGGATATGTAGCACCTGTTCCAAAAGCGCAATACACTGGTCGTTCCTATGCTAGGTCTTTTGGTAATCTTTTCGGGTTTGTAGTAATTGAAAGAAAAAATTTCAAAAGAATTTCAAAAGCACTTTTGTATCCAACTTCTCGTAAGTTTTCTACTTATTACTTTGATTTGCTGGAAAAATACCTTGTTATGCCACTCATGAAAAGGATATCGTTTGTTATGAATTATTTTCAATTTATTCAGAACGGAAAAATTCAGTCGTATGTAATTTACGGTTTGTTTTTTATCCTTATTGTATTTATTGGAACGGTATTCCATTTAATTAAATAAAGGCTAAAGAATGGAAAAAATCCTGATAGAGATAATTAACCTGCTTGCCGTTTTTTCGCTAATAACTTTGCCTTTTTTAAATTCAAAGCGCTTAGGCATTGTTGCGCTTGTAACAATTACTATTCAGGTTCTTATTTCATTTGCTTTAGTGTTTTTAGTATTTACCCATGGGAACGTGGAATATTACTACCAAGGGTCTTTTATTACCGGTAATATTCCCATACGCATCGATTATTTATCAGTCTGGTTCATTCTTCTTATCAGCTTCACATTTCTAACTGGAGCTTGGTATGGGTTTCAGTATATGAAAAAGTATCAGGAACAAACTAGCAATCTTCAATTACATGCAATTAGCTATATATTAACTTTTACGGCATTAATAGATATTTGTATTGTTCAGAACGCTATCGTTTTTCTGTTAGTTTGGGAAATTATGGCTTTTGGTTCATTCATTCTTATAATATTTGAGCATTATAAAAAAGAGACCTTAAGAGCGGGTATTAACTTTTTAGTGCAATCGCATATCTCCATACTTTTTCTCACACTTTCATTTATTTGGGTTAAAGTTAAAACAGGATCTTTCGATTTTGCGACAATTACAAGCTACTCGGCTTTGCACCCGTCAATGGGAATTGGGCTGTTTATTTTTCTATTTATTGGCTTTGCGATAAAAGCTGGTTTTGTACCTTTTCATACCTGGTTGCCTTTAGCTCATCCTGCCGCACCTGCACATATTTCTGGTGTTATGTCAGGAGTAATTATTAAAATTGGCATTTTTGGCATTTTACGAATGCTGACTCTTATAAAAACTGATTTTATTATTATTGGCTATTTTATTCTAATTATTTCAGTAATATCTGGATTATATGGAGTAATACTAGCCATAATACAACATAACCTAAAAAAGTTATTGGCCTATCATAGTATCGAAAATATTGGAATAATAGGAATAGGTATTGGTCTTGGTTGTCTTGGCTTAGGACATGAAAACCAATGGCTTGTTGTTGCTGGTTTTGGTGGTGCATTGCTTCACACTCTTAACCATTCGCTTTTTAAATCGCTGTTGTTTTATAGCGCGGGTAATGTGTATCAGTTTACACATACCATGAATATAGAATCCCTTGGTGGATTATTAAAGAAAATGCCTCATTCGGCTTATCTTTTTCTTATAGGGTCGTTAGCAATATGTGGCCTACCTCCTTTTAATGGTTTTGTTTCGGAATTTTTTATTTACAGTGGATTATTTAAAGGATTAACATCAAATCAATTTACGCTCACTTTAACTATGCTATTTTCAATAGTAGCATTGGTACTTATTGGAGGATTGGCTTTGATATGTTTTACCAAAGCATTTGGAATTGTCTTTTTGGGTACAAACCGAACCGAAATAAAAGCTGATAAATATTTTGAAAAACCTTTGCATTTTTACCCCTTATATCTGATAGCTTTAATCATACTAGTGTTAGGATTACTACCATTTTTGTTTTCGTCGACACTTTTGAAAATAATTGGTTTATTTCAGATTAATTCAGGGACAATTACTATTGGTTTTATGGATCGTACATTAACTAATTTAACAGTAATTGGAGCCTATTCTTTTGCTTTTATAATTTTAACAGGAATAGTATTTTTTGTGCGATGGCTAATCATAAAGCGACGCACCAGCAAAGCCGATTTAACATGGGGATGTGGCTATGTGGGAGAAACAAAAAAAGCTCAATATACGGCTTCATCATTTATACGAAGCTACCGAAAATTGGTAGAACCCTTGCTTTACATAAAGAAGAAGAAAATTGGCGCAAAAGGTATTTATCCTAATTCTCTAAAACATATTACTCATCCCTATGATAGAATTGAGTCATATCTAATAGACAAACCCATTTATTTATTTAGAAGAATATTAAACCGATTTGCTTTTCTTCAGAATGGGAATATTCAATCCTATATTTTATATGGATTCGTTTTTTTGGTTGCAGCTATTCTGTTCCCAATTTTTATTTCAAAAATTATGGTATTCATTCATTTATTAAATCAATTATAATATGCTTAGCTTTTTACTGATAATATTGGTAAGTATTTTCTTTATGGGCTTGGTGATTCGCACCAAAAGTTTGGCCTCGGGCAGAAAAGGCCCCGGTATTTTACAGCCCATGAAAGATATTGTGAGGCTTTGGAAAAAAGGATCTGTTTATAGTACCACTACCAGTATCATATTCCGAATTGCCCCAACAGTGTATTTTAGTTCTATTATTATGGCTATCTTAATGATACCGCATGGAAATCAGCCTGGTATTATTTCATTTGGTGGCGATTTTGTATTGTTTGCTTATATTCTGGCCTTGGGTAAATTCTTAATGATAATCTCGGCGTTGGATACTGGCAGCAGTTTCGAAGGTATGGGTGCTAGTCGCGAAGCACTTTTTTCTATGCTTGTTGAACCTGCTTTTTTTATTATCATGGGATCGCTAGCCTTATTCACCGGACATACTTCATTTTATGATATGTTTAGTGTGCTTAATTACGGATCGTACATTTCCTATCTGATTGGGGCATTGTCAACATTTGTTTTGATATTGATAGCCATGATAGAAAATAGCCGTATGCCTGTTGACGACCCTAAAACTCACTTGGAACTTACTATGATTCACGAAGTGATGATTTTGGATAATAGTGGATTTGACCTGGGTGTAATTTTATACTGTACGCCATTAAAATTTGCCATGTATGGCGCATTAATCGCTAATTTTTTTATCGGATCGCTTCCGCTGCAAATTTCGCTACCCTTGTTTTTTGCCATACAAATTGTTTTTGCAGTAACCGTGGGTATACTAGAATCGTTTATGGCTAGGTTCAGAATGAGTCACAACCCACAATTTATTTTTATTCTTACTTCGGTTTCACTACTTATCTTTTTTGGAGTATTACTGGTATTAGGAAAATTTATTTAAACCAACGAATATGACTGATATTTTATTGATAATTTTTACGATAACAGTGCTCTTTATGAGTATTGCCAATAGGATATATACCTATATCAACATTCTTATTTTTCAAGGATTTATCCTTTTTGGAGTGGCGTATTTTTCACTTTCTGAGATTAATACCTTAAACCTTATACTTATCTTGCTGGAGACCATTATTTTTAAGGCTCTTGCAGTACCTCTGTTTATAAAATACCTTATTAAGCGAAATAAAATTACACGTGAGGCAGAACCTTACCTTCCAAATTTTATTTCATTAATTATTGTAACCACTGTTATTATTGTAACCATAATTATGTCAAGTTCAATAGATGACAAAAACCTTGATAAAACCTATTTTGTGGTTGCCTTATCAAATTTATTTACGGGTTTATATCTGATTGTATCACGAAAAAAAATCATTACTCATGTAATAGGTTATCTGGTAATTGAAAATGGAGTATTTGTACTTGCACTTGCTGTGGGAAATGAAATGCCAATGTTAGTAAACCTTGGAATCATGCTTGATATTTTTGCCAGTGTTCTTATTCTTGGAATATTCTTTAATAAAATTGGTGATTTTTTAAAGGATCCTGACGCCACTTTTTTACGAAATCTTAAAGATTAATTATAATGATTGCTACATTTTTAATAGGCACGCTTCTAATAAGCACTTTGCTTTTTTTTAATAAAAATACCATACTTAATTATGTTTTAGTAATTGGCTATACCATTCTGCTTTGGATATTGGGATTTTATGAATACAATCATATCAATACCATTGAACTTGAATACTTTAAGCCGGATGCGTTAGGTGTTTTACTTCTTTTTGTCATGTGCATTGTAAGCATCCCGGCATTTTATCACAGCTATCGTTACCTGTCAACTCACGATGAAACCCCTCGTTCTCGAGGTATTTTCTTTGCTTCCATGGTCATGCTGATTTCAGCCTGTAGCATGGCATATATTTCTAACCATATTGCAGTTACCTGGATATTTGTTGAAATAACCACCTTGAGCGCTTCTGCATTAATTTACCATCACCGAAATATTCGAGCACTTGAAGGTGTATGGAAATATGTGTTTATATGTGCACTAAGCATTAGCTTTATTTATATTGGCATTTTGTTTTTGAGTTTGGCTATGAAACAAGCTGGAATCGAGGATATGTCTTTTGATTCTATTATGGAACATTACGACCTACTCAACCTGTTTTGGCTTAAACTTTCGTTCTTATTTATTTTTACAGGCTTTACTGCAAAAATTGGCTTGGTACCTATGTACACAGCAGGAATTGATGCCAAAGACAAAGCACCCGCACCTGCCGGGGCGTTGCTTTCAAGTGTATTAATGAATATGGGCTTTGTAGGCATTTATCGTGTGTATGCGGTTGTTTCTCATACCCAAATTCAGCATTGGGCTTCTGTTATCATAATAATATCTGCCCTTTTATCAATTTTTGTGGCCACGGTATATATGACCCGTATTAAAAATATTAAACGGATGTTTGCTTATTCAAGCATCGAACACATGGGAATTGTAATGCTTGGTCTAGCCGTTGGTGGAATAGGAGTTTATGCCGCCATTCTTCATATTATTCTGCACACTTTTGTAAAAACCAGTTTGTTTTTTCAGTTTAATCAAATTTACAGGGTTTATCAAAGTAAAAGTATTTACGATGTGGGGCACTATTTTAAATACAATAAGGCTGGAGCTATCGTAATTTTATTAGGCTTTATTTCGGCAACGGCCATGCCACCTTCTGGATTGTTTATTAGTGAATTTTTGATTTTTCAATCGCTTTTTGAAGCACACTATTTCTTAATTCTGATTGTTGTATTGATTTTGTTAACTATGATCATATGGGGTTTTGGCTCCAATATTTTTAAACTTCTGTTTACTCCACCCATGAATATTAATGAAAGTAGGATACCTAAAATAAATCCCATTGATTCGGTTTCGCAATATATATTATTGGCAATGGCTGTTTATTTGGCTTATAATCCTCCTGCTGAGTTTGTGAATTTAATTCAGGAAGCTGTTAAACTAATTCAATAATAAAAATGAAACATCCATTAAGATGCTCATCAAACATAGGTATGAATATAATTTGGATGTTCCATGTGGCAATTAAAAAACAAATTTTATACACATGAAATATTTAACCATACATAACAACCAAACTGTTAATATAAAGGATATTCCCGTATTTACATATCGTGAATTTCTTGAAGAAAATATAGTTTTGTTGAAAGGCCAAGCAAAGAAACATTGCGTAAATTATTTTGGTGTTAACGATAATTTGCAGATAAAGCTGTATTGTTGTATTGCCGATGATGATACTCATGAAATATTTATTAATTCTTCCATTATTAATATTGCAGATAGTATACCTTCTTTATCAGCTCAAAACCATAATTTCGAGAAATTTGAACGCGAAATTCACGAAAACTTTGGTATTAAATATACCGATCATCCTTGGCTAAAACCAATGCGCTATGCAAATAACAGAGCAAATAAGCAACTAGGTATTGCCGATTATCCATTTTACAAAGCCGATAGCGAGGAACTGCACGAAGTTGGGGTTGGCCCCATTCATGCTGGAATAATTGAACCGGGACATTTTCGATTTATTTGCAATGGCGAGCAGATATTGCATCTCGAAATACAATTGGGTTACCAACATCGAGGAATTGAGCAATTATTTCTGCAAAAAACCAAACTACTAGAACGAGCCACCTTAGCTGAAAATATTGCAGGTGACACAACTGTTGGACATACCTCAGCTTTTTCTAATTTATGGGAAAGTTTATGCGATGTTAGTTCTGATAAATCATTGCAATTTTCACGAACCTTAGCGCTTGAATTAGAACGAATAGCAATCCATACAGGCGATTTAGCAGCCATTTGTGCCGATATAGGTTATCAACTTGGCAATTCGGTTTTTGGAAGACTACGAACTCCAATTGTAAACTTTTTTCAAGAATGGGGAGGCAATCGTTTGGCAAAAGGATTAATACGCCCCGGCAAAATAAATTACCCATTTACGAAGGAATTGGCACAAAGGCTGAAGGAAATATTCATTGCTTATGAACGTGATTTTAACGAAATGGCAGATAAATTCTTTTCATTACCCAGTGTTTTGTCACGATTAGAAAAAACGGGAATTGTATCCTATGAGGAAGCTCTCGAAATTGGTACAGTAGGCATGGTTGCAAGAACCTGTGGGTTAAATCGGGATATTCGTTCTTCGCATCCTTCAAATTTGTATGGCGACTTATTTAACCATGAGCCAATAATTAAACATCAGGGCGATGTATATTCCCGAGTTAAATTAAGAGAAGAAGAAATACAGCAATCCATTTTATACTGTAAAAAATTATTGGAAAATATTCCAGAATTCAACAAAGCAGAAAATACCGAAATTAAGCCGGGTAATGATAAATTTACCTTATCGTTAATTGAAGGCTGGCGGGGAGAAATATGCCATTGTGCCATTACTGATGAACAAGGGAACCTAAAAGCATATAAAATAAAAGATCCCTCACACCACAACTGGATGGCGTTGGCGCAATCTGTACGAAACAATGAAATTTCAGATTTTCCGGTATGTAATAAAAGTTTCAACCTTTCATATTCCGGTCACGATTTATAGCATTTATTATGAAAGGAGTTTACACCATATTATTGTTAATTATATCCAATGCCTTTATGACATTTGCATGGTATGGCCATTTGAAATTTAAAGAGTTTGTCTGGTTTAATAAACTTGGGTTAATTGCTATAATTCTTATTAGTTGGGGTATTGCTTTATTCGAGTACCTTTTTCAGATTCCAGCTAACAGAATTGGTTATTCAGCGAATGGAGGACCATTTTCTTTGCTACAACTGAAAGTAATACAAGAAATAATTACCCTTGTTGTATTTACTGGATTTTCTACACTTTTTTTTAAAAACGAGTCGTTTAGGATGAATCATATCATCGGCTTTGTGTTCTTAATACTGGCGGTATATTTTATTTTCAAAAAGTAATCCTGACAAAGATGAAACATAAAGATAATTTTTAATAAAAGTTAGTCGATTTATAATAAAATTATGGATACAAAATTAAACAAAGAAGCTTTATGTTATCATAGCAGTACCCGCCCTGGTAAAATTGAAGTTAAACCAATGAAAGCTTGTGACTCATCACATGATTTATCACTGGCCTACACTCCGGGTGTTGCTGAACCTTGTTTGAAAATCAAAGAAAACCCCGATGATGTTTATAAATACACCATTAAAGGAAATCTTGTAGCAGTTATCACTAACGGAACAGCTGTTTTGGGTCTTGGCAACTTAGGCGCATTGGCATCGAAACCAGTTATGGAAGGAAAAGTTATGCTGCTTAAAAAATATGCCGATATTGATGGATTTGATATTGAACTTAATACTACTGATGTTGATGTATTTGTAAGAACGGTGATTACTATGAGTCCTACATTTGGTGCTATTAACCTCGAAGATATTAAAGCTCCGGAATGTTTTGAAATAGAGAAACGGCTCATTGATGCGCTCGACATACCTGTCATGCACGATGACCAACACGGAACTGCTATCGTATCAGGAGCAGGACTAATAAATGCCTGTGAAATTGCCGAAAAAAAATTGCAGGACATTAAGCTTGTGATTAGCGGTGCAGGAGCGGCTGCTATGGCTTGTGCCGAGATGTATTTGTCGTTGGGAGTTAAAAAAGAAAATCTTTTGATGCTTGATAGCAAAGGGGTGATTTCAAAAAAACGCTTAGATCTCAATAAATATAAACAAGCATTCGCCGTAAATACTAACCTGGAAACCTTAGAGGAAGCTCTTGCAGGTGCAGATGCTTTTGTAGGTCTGTCTAAAGCAAATATAATGACTGTTGAAATGGCTCAATCAATGGCAGAAAATCCCATAGTATTTGCCCTTGCAAATCCTAATCCTGAAATTGCATATAGTGATGCTATTAAAGCAAAATATGGAATTATTTATGCTTCGGGTCGTAGCGATATTCCTAATCAAATAAATAAGGTATTAGGATTTCCTTATATTTTTCGAGCGGCGCTTGATGTACGCGCATCAAAAATTAACACTGAAATGAAAAAGGCTGCTGTTTACGCCCTGGCTTCATTGGCTAAAGAATCTTTTTTAAGTATTGATGGTAGTGTTTCACTTTCTTTTGGTAGAGATTATTTTATTCCACTACCTTCTGATTTAAGATTATTTAGAACTATTGTTCCTGCTGTGGCCGAAGCTGCCATAAAAAGTGGAGTTGCAGGCAAAGCTATTCCTGATATGAATAGCTACATAAATGAATTAGATAAACGCATTATAAAATAACAGGATATGTTTGATAATCTGAAAATAGTTTGGCATCAGGGGAAACAATTTATTCCCGATGTTGTTGCGGAGGTAGTTCCTGGAATATTTAGAGGACGGCCTATAATATCGCTTGCAAAGGTTAATGAAGATAAATTGGTTGAATTGTGTCCAACAGGTGCTATTTCAAAAGCGCCTTGTAGTATAAATTTGGGGAAATGTACTTTTTGTGGAGAATGTGCCATACAATTCCCCGAAAAAATAGCCTTTACCAAAGACAATAAACTTTCAACGAACCAACTTGATAGGCTAATTATTAAGGAGGGTGAAGATTCTCCAATTGTGCTCAACCCTGCAAAAATACGAGCAGAGATTAGAAAAACATTCGGAAATTCGTTAAAACTACGCAGTGTTTCTGCCGGAGGCGATAATAGTTGCGAATGGGAATTGACTGCATCAAACAATGTTCAATTTGATATGAGCCGTTTTGGAATTGATTTTGTAGCCTCTCCGCGCCATGCCGATGGCATAGTTATAACCGGCCCCATAACGGAAAACATGGCCGAACCCTTGCAACGTTGTTATAATGCTATTCCCGAACCAAAAATTATCATTCTTGCTGGAACCGATGCCATTAGTGGAGGAATTTTTGCAGATAGCCCGGCCATTGACCGAAGCTTTTTATCAAAATACCCTGTTGATTTATATATAGCCGGAAACCCTGTGCATCCACTAACTTTTATAAATGGGGTGTTAGAATTAACTAGATCGAAATACATGAAAAAATAAAAGTTCATTATTTCATGAATTGAATCTATTGCACAACAAATAATTTGAGAAAATGGAAAAATTACGATTTGCTTTTGCAATATGCAAAAACAACCTAATATCAGAAGATACATTTGGTAAAGCACCAAAATATCACATTTATGACTATTGTTTTGTTCAGAAGCAATTCTTTTTTTTTGCCGAAGTAAGTAATCCATCAATTGGGAAACTAACTAAAGGGAAGAAGCTAAATGCCATTATTGGATTTTTTAAACAACATTCAATTGATGTTTTAGTGGCAAAAACCTATGAAAAATTACTTAATGCAGAGAACAAATTTGTTATTCCTATACTTATTAATACATCAACTCCTCAAGATGCATGTTTAGTTTTAAAAAGACATATAAAATGGCTTTACGATGAAAAAAACTTAAATAAAAAGGAGTACATGCTTTTTAAAATCGAAAAAGGGATTGTTAAATATAAATTAGAAGATAATGAAAGATATACAGTAAATTAAAAACAACTTCGATAACTACCATGCCTTTGGTGAAAAGTGAAGATTTAAACCATCATGGGACATTATTTGCGGGACGAACTGCTGAGTGGTTTCATGCATTAAATATTACACCAACCGAAAATGTTTAACATGAATATTCCCCCACACTTGCTACGAAACACAATGTTTTGTTCAAAATTGATACCTCGACTGTTTGCCGCGAGGTTGTTCATTTTATGTTTTTTGGTTTTAACTTTAGCATTGTTTAAAAGAATCTAATTTTTGATGAATTCTTTTAAACAACGAATTCAAAATAGTGTAAATTAGAAATAAACAAATTCACTCGTTATGAATCTAAAAGGAACCCAAACCGAAAAGAATTTATTAAAAGCCTTTGCTGGAGAATCACAGGCAAAAAACAGATACGAATTTTATGCAAAAGTAGCCAAGAAAGAAGGTTACGAGCAAATAGCTGCCATTTTTCTCTTAACAGCGAGCCAGGAGCAGTCGCATGCAAAAACATTCTTTAAGTTTTTACAAGGGGGCGAAATTGAAATAACAGCAACTTATCCTGCTGGGAAAATTGGACCAACTATTGAAAACCTGAAAGATGCAGCAAGTGGTGAAAATGAAGAATGGACAAATTTATATCCAAAATTTGCTGAAATAGCCAAAGAAGAAGGGTTTAGGCAAATTGCAGCGTTGTTTAAAATAATTGGTAAAATAGAAGCAGTTCACGAAAAAAGATTCAATAAACTTCTTGAAAATATGGAACAGGAAAAGGTTTTTACACGTGAAGAGAACGTTCGGTGGTCTTGCCGAAAATGTGGCCATATTCATGAAGGAAAAAGTGCTCCTCAAGTTTGTCCTGGTTGCAATCATCCTCAAGGGTATTTTGAAATTGAATAGAATAACTATTAATAATCTTGTACAATTATTTATATTAGAATTCTGATTGTTTTTTACATAGAGTAATTATAATAATTCACTTTTCTGCCATACAATTAAGTTAATGTATATTTTTTGTTTAGGGTGTAACTAAAATGGAATAAACTTGTCTATTAACCTGAACTCACTGAACACAAATTTTAAGCTTAAAAAAATGACTAAATTACTAGCAACAATTTTTTCGATAACTGTATTATCAATTTCAACTTTAAATGCTCAAAACAAAATACATGCAGACGAGCTAGAAAAACATGTAGTATACCTTGCTTCAGATGAACTTGAAGGCAGAGGTCTTAGCACTGCTTGTGGAGAAAAAGCAGCAGCCTACATTATTGAACACTTTAAAAGCTTTGATATTAAACCTTATGGTGACACTTACTTACATAATTTCAGCCATCGTTTAGGGCAAACAAACATTGAAGGAAACAATGTTGTAGGAATAATTGAAGGATCAGATCCTATTTTAAAAAACGAATATATTTTATTGGGGGCTCACTACGATCATATTGGATTTAAACTTGAGGGAAATGAAAAAATTGTGTACAATGGTGCCGACGATAATGCCTCTGGTGTTTCCACAATTATTGAATTAGGTCGCCTTTTAGCCGAGAACAAAAGCAAACTTAAACGAAGTATTATTCTTGTGGGCTTTGATGGTGAGGAAAGTGGTCTCATTGGTTCAAATAACATGGTTAAAGATGCCTATGTTCCTTTGGAAAAAATAAAAGTAATGTTCAGTATTGACATGGTTGGAATGCTAAACACCAATCAAGGTCTTGAAATGAAGGGTATTGAACTATTAAATAATTGGCAAGAACTTTTTGTTGATCAAGCCGCAAAGCACAATATTAAAATAACTAAAAAAGGAGACGGCGTTGTTTCAAGAACAGATACAAAGCCTTTTGGTGATGTCGGAATTCCCGCAATTAGCGTAACCACAGGAACAAAATCGCCCTATCATAAACCAGAAGATGATGCAGACTTACTGGAATATGATGGCATGGAAAAAGTTGCCAATTTTATGTATGATGTTACCTTAAAATTAGCTATTGAAGATGAAATATCATCTAAAATGATACTAATTGCCGCAGATGAAAAGGAAAGTAAATCGACAATATTTGAATATGGTGTAAGACTAAATCTTGGCGGAAACAAGCATAATTATGATAAAGAGTTTTTTTTAGGAAAACCAGTCTTTGCATTTGAAGGAGGTGTTTACGGGAAACTAAATATGGGTAAAAGGTGGGCTTTTCAGCCAGAATTACTTTACAGTACCTTGGGGAGCGATTATATAAGTGGCAAATATCGAACTCATTCGATTTCAGTTCCTGTAAACATTTTATTTGCTCTGGCAACAACAAATGGTGTTGATGGAACCTTTTATTTAATGAGTGGAGGTTATTATAGCTATTTCTTTGGTGGAAAACTGGATGGAAAAAAAGCTGATTTTGATAACGTTTTTGAAGACTCGGAATATGGATTAAATGCAGGATTTATTTTTGAAATTGAAAATGTACAATTGGGCTTTACCAGTAAAATTGGCTTGTCAAACTTACATCAAGACAACAGCTTAAAATCAATAACAAATCAAGGCTCCTATTTTACTTTGGGTATGCGATTTTAAAATATAAAATATTTTCAAAAATGTATTGTGCCATTGGAATAGTCCAATGGCATTTTTGTTTAAAAAAGATTCGGTATCTTTAATTATACAGAAATAAAAATGATAGAATAATGGCAAAATATATTGGATTACTAACATCGGGTGGCGATACTCCCGGTTTAAATGCTGCGTTAAGAGCAATTGGAAAAACAGAATTTGTACATATAATAAGCCTGTATAATTGCTGCCTCTGTACATATGAACTTATCTGCTAAAATTTTATTGTTATTTATTTAGCATTAAAAATAAACAGATACTCTGTATTATTCATTTCTGTATCAACTTAGGTATAAGTATCCTGATGAAAAAATGGGAGAAGAGTTAAAGAAATCGTTGATAATATTGTTATATTATAAATGAAAACATAAGTAAACAATTCTTAAAAACATATTAACAAATAACAAACAAGTATTTTTTCAATCCTACAGTTTCGTATTTTTGTTTGCTGAAAACTAAAAAGGCGTATTATGGATTTCCAGAAAATTGACGAGTATTATAAAAAAGTATCGTACCACAAGCAACACTCAGAATTAACCTTACAAGAATGGCAATACGCACTCAGAATGAAGTTTGCTGAGAAGTCGGCTTTTGGAATTGAAAAGTTAGATGGGCATTACGTTTTTAGCGATTATCTAGTAAAAAACTCAGAAACAAAAAATACTTATAAAGTATCAATTCGTGATAACGACAACTCAATGAATTTTTGTTCGTGCTATGATTTTAAAACAAATCACTTGGGTACATGCAAACATATTGAAGCCGTTCTTTTAAAAATAAAGAATAATAAAAACAAGGTTAAATCACTGGAGAATAGTTATCATCCCCCATATTCATCAATGTATGTTGATTATAGAAATGGAAGGACAATTAAATTTAGATTAGGTACTGACAATAAGGATGAATTTACTCTGTTTAAGGAAAATTATTTTAATGAAAATAATACATTAAGTGAAAAATATTATTCCGAATTTTATTCAATTTATAAAGAAGCACTAAAAATAAATTCCGATCTAAAATGTTACCCCGATGTAATAAGCTTTATTGTTGACAGGGTTGAAGATGAAAAGCGCTTAAAGAAAATTAGTGCTAAATACGATAACAATGCTCAAATATTTAATAATGGTTTAATAAAAGCAAAACTATTTCTATACCAACAGCAAGGTGTTGTTTTTGCAGCAAAAGCCGGACGCTGTTTAATAGCCGATGATATGGGGCTTGGTAAGACCATACAGGCAATTGCAGCAACTGAGGTAATGAAAACAGAAGTGGGAATTGAAAAAGTACTTATTGTTTGCCCCACATCTCTTAAGTATCAGTGGAAAGCTGAAATAGAAAAATTTACTAACAGTTCTGTTTTAGTGATTGAAGGTGCACCAGATAAACGCCCCGAGCAATATAATACTGACCACTTATACCATATTGTATCATACCATACCGCTGCAAATGACATTGAAGTTATTGATAAGCTCTTGCCAGATTTAGTAATACTAGACGAAGCTCAACGAATAAAAAATTTTAGAGCTAAAATTTCACAGAAAATTAAAAAGATTTCTTCAGATTACACTTTTGTTCTAACAGGCACTCCTCTTGAAAACAAGCTTGAGGAACTCTATTCTATTATCCAGTTTATTGATCCATTTGTGTTAGGACCTTTTCATGAATTTATGGCAAATCACCAAATAAAAAATGAAAATGGAAAAATTACTGGTTACCAAAATCTCAATCAGATTGGCAAAAAATTAGCTCATTTGATGATAAGGCGTACAAAAAAAGAAGTACTGAGCCAGTTACCCGAGCGAATAGATAAAGTTCTTTTAATGCCAATGACTAAAGAGCAAAGTGAATGGCACGAAGAATATAAATCGGTAGTTGCTAAATTGGTGCATAAATGGCAGCGTTTAGGGTTTTTACCCGAAAAAGACAGACAACGCCTAATGATTAATATGAATATGATGCGTATGGTATGCGATAGTACTTATATTATTGATCAAAAATCGAGAAATGACACAAAGGTGGAAGAGCTCATGAATATTATTGAAGAGATAGATTCTGAAGGTTCTGAAAAAGTGGTTGTGTTTAGTCAGTGGCAACGTATGACAAGCATAATTGCTGCTGAACTTGATAAAAAAGGCATAAAGTATGAATATTTGCATGGAGGTGTTCCAAGCTCAAAAAGAGAAGCATTGTTTACCAATTTTACTAATGATCCTGAAGTAAAAGTGTTTTTGTCTACCGATGCCGGAGGAATTGGGCTTAATCTGCAAGTAGCCTCTCATTTAATTAATGTGGATATTCCATGGAATCCGGCTGTGTTAGAGCAACGAATAGGGCGAATTCATAGATTGGGACAGAAGAAAAACATTTCAATAACCAATATGGTTTCGGTTGGAACAATTGAACACCGAATGCTTGATGTGCTAAGTTTTAAGTCATCATTAGCTGAAGGAATTCTTGATGACGGTGAAGATTCTATTTTTATGGGCGAAAGCAAGTTCAATAAGTTTATGGAAACAATTGACAATATGGTTCAAACCGATGAGCATGTTATACCAGAAACCATTGACGAAATTGAAACAGAATTATATGATGAACCAATAAAACAAGATAGCCTTATAAGCAATGTTGATGAAACAATTTCTGATACTCAAATTGACAAAGAGCCTGAAGCAAATGCGGTTTATGAAGAGAAAGAACCAACTATAGCGCATGAAAAACAAGTGCCAGAAGAAAATATATTTACAGCAGGAATAAAGCTTTTGGGTCGTTTGTCAGAAACATTAGCCGATAAAGAAGCTACAAAAAAATTGGTGGACTCGGTAATTGAAAAAGATAAAGAAACTGGAAAAACATATTTAAAAATACCTGTTGAAAATGACAAAGTTGTTGAAAATGCTTTAAATCTATTGGGTACTTTTATACAAAACTTATCAAATAAATAATTTAGAGAAAAAATTACAAAAGACCAGAATAGTTGCTGCTCTGGTCTTTTTAATTGTAAAATCATATCAATCCATAATAAACTCGGTAAAGTTTTCTTGACTAATCACCTTAGTTTCAGTTCCAGGATAGCCTTCGATAAATGATTTTGGGAATTTTACTTTTCTTCTTGGATTCCATTTAAACTCAAAGGCAAAAAGCTTTCCCTCTCGTTCTTCAATAAAATCAACTTCTTGTTGAGCATGGTTACGCCAAAAATAATAGTTAGAATAATTTCCGTTATAATGATTGTATTTCATACGCTCGCTAATTAGAAAATTCTCCCATAAACCACCAATATCTTGACGAAGACTCAACATATTGAAATTATTTAAAATGGCATTTCGTACCCCATTGTCGTAAAAATACACTTTACGAGTTCGTTTTAGCTCGTTGCGCAAATTACGATTTAAAGTGGGTAAACGAAATATTACAAATGCTTGTTCAAGCAAGCGAATATATTTTTCTACAGTAGCCTTATCTAACCCTATTAATTGAGCTAATTCGTTATACGATACTTGCTGCCCAACTTGTAAAGCCAACGCTTGCAAAAGCTTTTCAATTTTATTCGATTTTTTAATATTATCCAATATCAGAATATCTTTATAAAGATAACTATCCGAAATTAATTTAAGAATCTCTACTTGATTACCTGCAGAAGTAACTACTTCAGGGTAATAACCATAAATCAAACGCTGTTCCAAATTCTGAAACTCTTCCCAAAAACTTGTATGATTAACCATTTCTGCAAACGACATAGGAAATAACAGATATTCCCATTTGCGTCCGGTTAGTGGTTCATTTATTATATTCGCTAATTCAAATGCCGACGAACCCGTAGCAACAACCTGCACACCTTTCATTTCGTCAACTATCATTTTAAGTGTAACACCAATATTTTCAATGCGTTGGGCTTCATCAATAAATATCACTTTATTGTTTCCTACTATCTGTTTGAGCTGGCTAAAAGTAGGGTTATTCAGCATTTGTCGTACAGCAGGGTCGTCACCATTTAAAAACATTTGTTTTTGCTTAACTAAATTGCTTAGTTTTTTAATAATAGTTGTTTTTCCAGCTTGTCTTGATCCAAGAATAATAATAACTTTTCCAGAAAACATTTGTTTGTCAATTCTAGCACTTAATCTCCTAGGAATCACAACATTAAAATTTTGCTAAATTATGAAAAAAGGAAATGCAATGCCAATATATATACATATATTACGATTTAAATAACATATATAGTATAATTAGAGTGATTATAATATAAATAATTATATTAATAATGGGAACGTAAGCACATAATTAATATAAAAAATGGGAATATAATTATGTATAATAGAAATTAGATGATTTAATAAAACCTAAAGCCAAAGGATCTGACTCTAGGTTTTTGAAATGTGCTATTTATTTAAATTAGCCATTTGTTCTTCAATAGCTTTGATTTTTGCTTCAGCATCGGCCTGTTTTTTTGCGTTCTATTGCAAATGCATTTCTGAAAATCACACATGTTAAACATTAGCTTTGACAAAATATATTTTGCTAAAAACTTTAACAAAATATATTTTGTCATTATCTTTGTTGCGAATTAACAAAAAATATCATGAATACAATTATTGGACAGGCAGCAACTGGAGATAAGTTTTATATAAGAAAAAAGTTAATTGAGAGGTTGTGGAGAAAAATAGAGGCGGAAAACAATATCCTTCTTTCTGCTCCCAGAAGAATCGGCAAAACATCCATAATGCTATACTGCCTGAATAATCCCAAAGAAAACTATGACATCATCTATTTAATAACTGAATCGGTGAATAATCAGAATGAATTTTATCGAAAACTAGTGAAAGATTTAGATGAAAAATTAAAAACTTCGAAAAAAGTAAAAAATTACATTCGAAATATTGTCAATTCTAATAAAATAAAATCCATTGGACCTGATGGTGTTACCTTCGACAACAAAGAAGTTAACTATTATGAAGATTTTGTAAATATTTCAGAACAACTCGAATTAGATGGTTGCAAAATGATCATTATGATAGATGAATTTGCCCAAACAGTTGAAAATATAATGCAGGATGAAGGAGACCAGTCGGCAATTAAGTTTCTGGAATCAGTTCGGGAACTCCGAATTAATCCAAAAATAAGTGATAAAGTTCAATTTATTTTTGCGGGTTCAATTGGTTTAGAAAACATTGCAAGTCAGCTTAATTCCATAAGTACAATAAATGATTTATATCCGTTTCAAGTTACTCCTTTTTCTATTGAAGAAGCAGAGGAGTACATCTATACAATACCTTTAAAAAATGAAAAATACGATTTTCAAAAAGAGAATATTAAGTATCTGTTAGATCGATTGGCGTGGAACATTCCTTATTTTATTAATATAATATTGGATGAAGTTGATGACATTTGTTTTGATCAAGGAACAAAAATAATAACAAAGGAAATTATTGATGTAGCTTTTAAAAATTCATTAAAAAATCGCACTTATTTTGAGCATTGGCATAGAAGATTGAGAAAAGCATATAAACAGAATTATTATAATTTTTCAAAGGACATTTTGAATTGTGCAGCAAAAAACGGATCCATTTCACGTGCTGAAATTTCCAATATTGCTATAGGATTAGAGATTTCTGAAACCTATAAAGATGTATTAAACTCGTTGATTTATGATGGTTATTTAAATAATCAAAACAATCAAAATATTTATGTTTTTAATTCTCCTCTATTAAGAGAATGGTGGTTTAACGAAGTAACAAATTAAACAATGAATACTTTCCAAATATTTAATCCAGGAAACCAGTCAGAGAAAGAGCTTGTGCAAAATTTTTGTATTCGCAAAAATGAATTCAACAAGATCAGGAAAATTATTATCGATGACACTATGGAAACAGCACCTCAGCATTTTATTATACAGGGTATACGTGGAAGTGGAAAAACAACCTTGTTGTTACGAACATACTATGAATTGAAAAATGATAAAAAATTAAGTAAGTGGTTAATACCTATTATTTTTAATGAAGAGCAATATAGTGTTAACAAGTTATTTAAATTCTGGGAACAAATCGCCATTGAGTTAGAACAGGAATCAAAAGGTTATTGTGGGTTGGTAGATAAAATGCAGGAGTCTGATAAAGTTGAAACTTATGAAGAACACTGTTATGATACATTGTTTAAAGTCTTAGAAGTCAATAAAAACAAAATATGTGTTTTTATTGACAATATTGGGGATATTTTACAAAAGCTAACAAAAAAAGATCAGCAAAGGTTAAGGGAGGTTTTGATAACTAATAATCAAATTAGAATTATTGGTGCTTCATCGGTTGTGTTGGAATCTACATACAAGTATGATGAACCTTTTTATGAATATTTTAAAATAATTGCTTTAAATGAGCTAAAAAGTCAGGAAGCAAGAGACTTTCTTTTAGAATTAGATAAGATAAATAACTCGAATAAAATTCAAAAAATAATTGAAAAATCTCCAGGAAGAATCGAAGCGCTAAGAATTATCACAGGAGGTGTACCTCGAACCATTGTTCTATTGTATGAGATATTTATAAATGACAAAAATGGAGATTCTTTTAAAGATTTGGAAGTGCTATTGGACAGAGTTACTCCGCTCTATAAACACCGAATGGATGATTTGCCAACCCAACAACAGGAAATAGTTGATTGTATTGCATTAAATTGGGATGCTATACCAGTAAAAGAAATTGCCCGAAAAACCCGAATGGAAAGCAAAGCGGTTTCGGCACAACTTCGTTTGTTAGAAAAAAACTCTGTGGTAATAATGAAAACAACCACAACAAAAAACCACTTGTACCAGATAAAAGAACGATTTTTTAATATTTGGTATATAATGCGGAATGGTAGAAAATCTGATAAAAATAAGGTTAAATGGTTGACTAATTTTTTAGAAGTTTGGTGTGACAAGGACTCACTTAATGAAATGATAGACCAGCACATTGAAAAATTGAAAACTGGAGATGTATATGATATATATGCATATAGTTTATCTGAAGCTTTTGCAAATATTATTCCTTCATCGGATAAGCAACACCTCTTATTAAAGAAGACCAAGTCATATTTGAAAACTGAAAAAAGTGAATTGTCTGGCAAACTTTCAAAGTCAGATATTCAACTCGTCTATGAAGATATAATTACTTTAATAGAAGGGAAACAATTTAATAAAGCAATTCAAAAACTTAAGCAAAAAGAATCGAAAACAGGATATATTGAATATGCACTTGCCTATATTTATTGGTATTGTCTAAAGGATAAGGAGAATGCAGAAAAACAATATATAATAGCAATAGATAAAGGATATGATAGGGCATTATACTATCTAGCATTACTTTATAGAAACGAATTTAAAGAATATATCAAAGCAGAGAAGTACTATTTAGAGGCTCTTGAAAGAGGCAATACGGAAGTCAACTTTAATTTAGCAGATCTTTATGAAAAAGAATTAAAAGATTTTGTTAAAGCTGAGAAATTTTATCTGAAGGCTATTGAAAAAGGTAATGTGAACGCTATGAATAATTTAGCTGTGATTTATTTTAATGAATTCCAAGATTACATTCAGGCTGAGAAATATTTTCTTATGGCAAGTAAGTTTGAGAACAAAATAGCTATAAATAATTTGGCCCAGTTATATGGGAATATATTTAAGAATTATGAAAAAGCTGAAAAATATTATAAAATTGCGGCTGAAAAGGGAGATGATGCTGCAATGAATAATCTTGGAACTCTTTACTTCAATGGAATAAAAAATTATTCTGAAGCTGAAAAATATTTTCGTTTAGCCTCTGAGAAAGGTAACTTAAATGCTATATGCAACCTTGGAAAGTTGTTTTTCAAATTCAGAAAAGATAAAATTGAAGCATTACAAGTTACTGAAAAAGCATTTAATCTTAATTCTAATTATGAAGATTTAATTCTCACTTATTCTTTAATCCTCATATGGCACAATAAAATTGAAAAAGCGATAGAAATTTCAAAACCAGTTTTCAATAGTAAAATTTATATTGGCAAAAATTCAATTAATGTTGAAACTCTTATAAAAATATTAATCGCTAAAAAACAATACAACTATGTATATAAAATATTTAAAGAAAATAAACACCAAATTAAAGACCGTTTAAAACCCATTTATTATGCGCTTATGCATTTTATGCAGGATAAATACCCTGATGAAATTAAAAAAATGGGCGAAGAATTAAAAGAAACGGTTGAAAGTATTGTTCAAGTTATACTAGAAATGAGAGAAAAATATAAGTAAAATAAAAACGTCCGATGTTTTAAAAACATCGGACGTTTTGTTTATATCTAGCTTTTTAATTACCCTTTTAATGAAGCCATTTGTTCTTCAATAGCTTTAATTTTTGCTTCAGCATCGGCCTGTTTTTTGCGTTCAATGGCCACCACTTTTTCGGGAGCACTATTCACAAATTTTTCATTGCTAAGTTTTCCCATAACACCTTTTAAGAATCCTTTATGATGTGCCAATTCTTTGCTTAGTTTTTCCATTTCGGCTTCCACATCAATGTTTCCATCGAGAGGAATAAAAAACTCGCTTGTTTTAACCATAAAAGCAGCAGCATTATCCATTTTTTCGTCTACAATATCAATAGCTGAAAGGCCTCCCATTTTAATTATAACAGAATTAAATGCTGCATTAAATCCATCAACACCTTGTTTAACGTGTAAGGCTAACATATCTTTATACGAGATGTTACGAACTTTTCGTACGGTTCTAATTTCAGAAATAACAGCTTGTGTATCTTCAAATTGAGTTAATAAAGGCATATTATATTTACCAACTTCAGGCCACTGAGCAAGCATTATACAATCACTTTCTTCACGAGCATCGATCAAATGCCAAATTTCTTCAGTTATAAATGGCATAAAGGGGTGAAGAAGTTTTAATAATTTTTCAAATATTTCAATGCTTGCATCGTAAGTAGTTTTATCACAAGGTTGCTGATAAGCTGGTTTAACGATCTCTAAATACCACGAGGAAAAATCATCCCAAAATAAGCGATAAACAGTCATTAATGCGTCTGACAATCTAAATTTATCAAAATGATCATTTAATGTTTCAATGCTCTGATCCAGTTTGGCATTCATCCATTCAACTCCAACTTTTGCCGATGCTGGTTGATCAATGCTTGCATCAACTTCCCAGTTTTTAACCAAACGGAAAGCATTCCATATTTTATTTGAGAAATTACGACCTTGTTCTGTTAAAGCTTCGTCGAATAGCAGATCGCCTCCTGCAGGAGAGCACAGTAGCATTCCCACACGAACCCCATCAGCGCCATATTTGTCTATCAACATAAGTGGATCGGGCGAGTTACCCAGCGATTTCGACATTTTTCTACGCTGTTGGTCGCGCACAATTCCAGTATAATAAACGTTTTTGAAAGGAATATCTTTTCGGTACTCTTTTCCGGCAATGATCATACGAGCCACCCAAAAAAACATAATTTCAGGAGCCGTAACCAAATCGTTGGTAGGATAATAGTAATTGATTTCCTCATTGTCAGGATTTGCAATTCCATCAAAAACAGCAATGGGCCACAGCCAACTACTAAACCAGGTATCCATAACATCATCTTCCTGATGTAAATCTGCAGTTGTTAAATTTGCATTACCCGATTTTGTTTTTGCCAGTTCTAATGCTTCTTCAATGGTTTTTGCCACCACAAAGTCATTGGTCGATCCAATATAATAGGCAGGTATTCTTTGTCCCCACCACAATTGACGACTTATGCACCAGTCCTGAATGTTTTCCATCCAGTGTTTGTAGGTGTTTTTAAATTTGGCAGGATGAAATTGTACTTCATCATTCATTACAACTTCTAAGGCTGGTTTTGAAAGATCTTCCATTTTCAAAAACCATTGCATCGAAAGTTTGGGTTCAATAACAGCACTGGTACGTTCGGAGCGACCTACCTTGTTTTTATAATCTTCAATTTTAACAATATTACCCGCTTTTTCTAATTCAGGTAAAATTTGTTTTCTTGCTTCAAATCTATCCACCCCAACAAATAGTTGAGCAGCCTCATTTAAAGTTCCGTTATCGTTAAAAATATCAATGCTCTCCAATCCATGACGATTTCCAATTTCATAGTCATTTAAATCGTGAGCAGGCGTAATTTTAAGGCAACCGGTTCCAAATTCCATATCCACATAATCGTCTTCAATAATTGGAATAGAACGATTTATTAAGGGAACCAAAACACGCTTTCCTTTCAGGTGTTTGAAGCGATCATCGTTTGGATTAATACATACAGCGGTATCTCCCAATATGGTTTCAGGACGTGTGGTGGCAATAGTTACAAATTCTTCTTCGCCTTCAATTTTATAACGCAGGTAATATAATTTAGAGTTTTCTTCGGTGTGCATTACCTCCTCATCGGAAACGGCAGTTTGCGCATCAGGATCCCAATTTACCATGCGAACGCCACGATAAATAAGACCTTTGTTAAATAAATCAATAAAGGTATCAATTACACTTTCGTAATAGCCTTCGTCCATTGTAAAGCTTGTGCGATCCCAATCGCATGAGGCACCTAATTTTTTAAGTTGTTCAAGAATAATTCCGCCATGTTTTTCCTTCCATTCCCAGGCATGTTTCATAAATTCATCGCGAGTCAATTGCGATTTATCAATGCCTTCAGCTTTCAATTTTGCAACAACCTTTGCTTCGGTTGCAATTGAGGCATGATCGGTTCCAGGAACCCAACAAGCATTTTTTCCTTGCATCCGTGCACGGCGTACTAAAATATCTTGTATGGAATTGTTCAACATATGTCCCATATGCAACACTCCTGTAACATTTGGAGGAGGAATCACAATACAATAAGGTTCACGCTCATCGGGTGTAGATTTAAAAAACCCGTTATCCATCCAGTATTTGTACCACTTATCTTCTGCACTCGCAGGATTATACGTTGTTGCTATTTCCTGATTGCTCATATTTTTATAATTGAACTATTTTTAAATCCTTAATTTATTGGAATTTGCAAAAATAATAATTGCTTTTAAGAAATGAACATTAAAAAAGAATAATTACCAATTTATTATTCCAATGTCGTGAATTAGTACTATTTGTCTGGAAGAAAACTCTGTCTTTGATAAGAAAACGTCAAAAACAAGACTTTCGAAGCCAGAAAAAGCGGAGTTTAACATGTGTAAATGAGTATTTTTCTGGCTAGTATAACGCAGTATTTGGCATTTTCATGCAAAGACTATTTAACAAATTCAATCAAAAGCTTCTGTAATTCAAGTGTTTTCGTAAAAGGCACATTATCAATTACATCGTTTAAATTGTGATATTCGATGCACTCAGGTCCTTGGGTGTAAATAAAAATTGCAGGAACCCCTTTTTTATGAAAAAAGCAGTGATCACTATTACAAGATTCTCCTCTAAGTTTTATGTTAGAAAAATAGTTATTTGCATCATTTATTTTGGTTATTTGATTGGTGATTTGCGGATTGGCTTTGCTATTTACAATAGCAATTCCTTCACTGCCAGATCCTACCATATCGAGATTAATCAAAGCTTTAATGTGTTTCAATGGAAAAACAGGGTTTTCGGTATAATATGATGATCCGAGTAAACCAGCTTCTTCGGCAGCAAAAAATATAAATGCTACACTATATTTTGGTTTGTTTTCTGCTTTACTAAAATATTTTGCCAGACCCATCACCAAGGCCGTGCCACTGGCATTATCATTTGCTCCAGGGAAAATGTTTCCTTTTCCCATTAATCCCAAATGATCGTAATGTGCAGTAAAAACAATAAAAGAATCAGGAAGCTCAGATCCCGGAATAAATCCCACAATATTTTGAGTGCTATACTTCTTAATGAATTTGTTTTTAATATTTATTGTTAGGGTGGTCGGTTTTTTCAATAAAAGAGAATTTAAAATATGAATGATTGGGAGCTCAGCAACCGAATGACCATTTGAAGCCCACCAAATCAAACTTGTTTTTGGAATAATGAATCCAGCAGCATTAATTGTATTCGTAGCATTAATTTTTCTTTTACTAAAAGGTGTTACTACAAATTTATTGGAATAATCCATTTTCGAGATATTATCAAATATCAAATCAGAGGTGTCAGCTTCTGCGGGTAAATACACAACATCAAATGTTCCTTCAATCGATTTGCAATTGGGAGAAACTACAAATTCGCTAACGGGTTTTAATTTTTTGCTATCCAATGAAACTTCCATTTTTCCAGGAAATGTATTCATTGGAAAACTGAAGGGCTGTCTGTAGTTTTTTTGTAATGGTTCAACTCCAGACGATCTTAGTTCATTGATGATGAATTTTGCGGCCCGCAGATCCCCCTTTTTTACATAAGCTCTACCATGCATTTCGGGTGAAGAGAGCTGTTTTGCAAAACCAGAAATGTATTCAATATCTTGAGCGAATAACCCAAATAAATGGAATGCAAAGACAAAGGCAAGGGCTGAATGTTTAACCATATTCAATAGTTTAAAAAAAGCAATTAGCAAACCTACTAAACTTTACAAACAAAAAAAATCCGCATGAGTTTTCATGCGGATTGGGTAATTAATCAAGTGTGTTTTACTTGATGATTCTGTATCAAATTATTAACTTGTTCAAACGAATCTTAATTCAAATTTACGACAGATTATTTAAATTACTTGCTGTTGATACTGCGCATGTTTATTCGATAGAAAAGACAAAGAAATATATAAGAATGACTGAGAATTCGCTGTTTTATACCAATAGACAATGTTAAAAGCAGCTTAATTATCGCTTTATTGGTTCATAAATGATGTGATATTTGTTAATTAATAATTGGTTCGCAAACGGTTTAGATATTGAGTTTATGATATATCTATTTAACTGTTCGGGGAAGCTTGTATTTCTAAGTTGTTAAATTATTGAAATTATGGTATTTTGTAAGTGAGTAAAAAAATAGGAATTATGATAAAATTATTAAACCGAATGGCTGTAAGAACTAAACTAATGTCTAGCTTTTTATTATTGGCCTCATTTGTACTAATATTGGGTGTTACTGCTATTATAATTCAGGAAAAACTAGAAAAAAGTCAAAATGAAACTTTGGTAAGCAAAAGTTTATCAGATGCTTTTTTTGAAGGTAAATATTTTCTACGTTCCGATATGCATATTTTTACGGAGTTAGTTAAAACTGAAAAAGAAGAACGCTTGAATTATTGGTGGGGTGAGCATGATTTTCAAATACAATTTTTTACTGATCAAATTAAGAAAGTAGAAAAGACTTTTCTAATTGACAAATCCATTCAAAATGATACTTTAAAAAATACATTACTCTCGATTATTCAAACGATAGAAAATGAATATGAAAATAGTATGTTGCCTATTTTCTCTCAAATTAAAGTGCTTAAAATAAAAGAACTAGAACTCCATTATAAGTTAAATGATTCCTTGTTGTCTCTTGATCAAAATTTGAAAATTGAAAGTAGAATTAAACTTATAAAAGATGAATATATTGTTCTAAATAAACGGATTACCGATGTTGGACTTGGGATTATTAAAAGTCTTGATAAAGGTAAAGATTTAGTTCAATTGGTTATAAATCAGATTGAAGCTAATGGAAACTCATTAATGGCAAGCACCTATAATATATTTTTACTTTTTACCATTTTTGGTGTTTTATTTTCGTTTGTAGTTGCACTTTATATTTCTAAATTAATAACTCGCCCGGTAAAAAGAATTCTTAAGCATGTTTACTTATTGGGGCAAGGTGAACATCCTGAAAAAATGAACATTGTGGTAGAAGATGAATTTGGTAAAATTCAGAATTCCTTAAACGCATTAACAAATTCTTTAGTTGAAACATCTGTTTTTTCAGAAGAAATTGGGCAAGGAAATTTCGAAAGTAATTTTACTCCTATGGGCGATAATGATATACTTGGAAACTCTTTATTGCAAATGCGAAATAGCCTAAAAACAGCACGATTCGAAGAAGAAAAACGTAAGGCTGAAGACGATCGAAGAAATTGGGCAGCTAGCGGCATTGCAAAATTTGGAGATATTATGCGTCAATCGGGTAATAGTCTTGAAAAACTTGGTTTTAACTTAATTTCAAATCTTGTTGATTATTTAGATGCTGTACAGGGTGCTCTTTTTGTAATTAATGAAGAAAATGAAGATGATAAATTTTATGAATTAATATCGGCCATTGCTTTTGGTAGAGATAAGTTTATGCGGAAAGAAATCAGAGTTGGAGAAGGCCTTGTAGGGAGGGTAGCCTACGAAGAAAAAACCATTTATTTGAAAGAAATTCCTGAAAATTATGTGAAGATTACTTCTGGTTTAGGAAATTCAAATCCACAAACCATATTGTTGGTGCCGGTTAAATTAGAACATCAGGTTAATGGAGTTATTGAGCTTATTTCATTTAAAGAATTTGAGGATTACCAAATTGAATTTGTAGAAAAAATAGGCGAGAATATTGCATCCTATATTTCCACTATAAAAATTAATGAAAAAACAGCCATTCTATTGACTGATTCTCAGCATAAATCTGAAGAATTGACAGCTCAAGAAGAAGAAATGCGTCAAAATATGGAGGAGCTGCAAGCTACTCAGGAAGAGGCTGCCAGAAGAGAGGAAGAGCGCAATATGCTTTGGGATTCACTTGGTAAAATGACCGGAATGGTAGAAACTGATTTATCGGGTAGTATTATTAATGTAAATACAAAAGCTTCTTTGCTTTTAGGAACAAGCCCTGGTGATCTTGATAATCAAAACTATAAAAGCTTATTTCTTAAAAATATTGATGGAAATACAGAAGCCATTTGGGATAGTATTTTAAACGGAATTCCTCAAACGCTTAGCTCCAAATGGAATGATTCAACCGAATTGGTGCAAGAGATTGTATTGGTATGCGACAATTATGGAATTGGAGTTAAAGTTTTATCCTTAATCCGGAATAAGAACTAAATTATTCTACTTAGCTAATCTTTTAAGCGTATAGTTGTACGCATAAAAGAGTAAAGTACCAATTGTAATTCCGAGTATGGCTCCACCAACAACGTCGGCAGGATAATGAACGCCCAAATAAATGCGACTATAAGCTATTATTGATGCCCAAAATAATAATGAAATAGACAGCCATTTTTTTGAAAAGTACCAAGAAAGAAAAATTGCCAATGCAAAAACATTGGAGGCGTGCGAACTAACAAAACCATATAATCCCCCACATTTCCCGTTTACTAAATGAACTATCATTTTTAGTTCCAGATTATGACAAGGGCGGTATCTTTTAAAAAGCTCTTTAAAAAGTCTGACTGAAGTTTGATCAGCTATAATAATTAATAAACTAATTGCTATTATAAGAAGCCACCAATATTTCTTTTCTTTTTTTATCGCAAAAAATAATAAAACGGCATATAAAGGAATCCACGACAGAGTGCCACTAATAAAGGTCATAAGCCAATCAAAAAATGGGTTGTGAAACCCATTTATCAATTGAAACAAAACAGTATCGTAGTATTCTATAAGATCAATCATTTATTGATTTAGTGCTTTCCAAATTTCATCTTTCAGTTCATTCAAACCTTGCTGTGCAACCGATGAAATAAATACGTACGGAATGGTAGGTAAGTCTTTTTTAATTTCATCCTTTAATTCATCATCTAGCATGTCTGATTTTGAAATTGCCAAAATTCGCTCTTTATCGAGTAATTCTGGATTATATAATTTTAGCTCATTTACTAAAACATTATATTCCTTATGAATATCATCACTATCGGCAGGCACCAAAAACAACAACATGGAGTTTCTTTCAATATGTCGAAGAAAACGCAATCCTAGGCCTTTCCCTTCATGAGCTCCTTCAATAATACCTGGAATATCGGCCATTACAAATGATTTGTTATCGCGATAGGAAACAATACCTAAATTCGGAACCAATGTAGTAAAAGCATAATCAGCAATTTTCGGTTTTGCCGCAGAAACAACACTTAATAATGTCGATTTTCCTGCATTTGGAAATCCAACCAAACCCACATCAGCAAGTAATTTAAGTTCTAAAATTCTCCATCCTTCTAATCCATCCTCCCCTGGCTGAGCATATCTTGGCGCTTGATTGGTGGCTGTTTTAAAATGATCGTTACCTAATCCACCTTTACCACCTTTCATTAGAAACACTTCTTGTCCATGTTCGGTAATTTCAAAAAGTTCTTCAAAGGTGTCGGGATCTTTTGCTATTGTTCCAAGGGGTACTTCCAAAACAATATCGTCGCCATAAGCACCAGTACTTAATGACCCTCCACCAGACAAACCATGCCCTGCGAAAACATGTTTTCTAAATTTTAAATGCAGTAAAGTCCAGAGTTGTTCATTTCCTCTTAAAATTACGTGTCCTCCTCTTCCGCCATCTCCGCCATCAGGTCCCCCTTTGGCTATGAATTTTTCTCTGCGCATGTGCGAAGAACCCGGTCCTCCGTTTCCACTTCTCACAAACACCTTCACATAATCTACAAAGTTCGACTGTGCCATAAACTTTTTACTAATTAATTTTGTTACAAAGATAATCTCTATTTAGAATTCTGAATGAATTTTGGAATAAATGTGTTAACTTTAATGTTATGGGATACACATAATTGAATAAAGTGCATGTTTTTTTAATATCAATGAAAAGCAGCAATTATGAGAATTATTTTTATTTTGTTATTGCTTACCGGGTCTTTCACAATGAATGGTCAGGAGGATGTTATTGCTAAATATAAAGCAATGTTTACACTTAATTTTATTCGATATATTGGTTGGCCCGAAGACGCAAAGCAAGGAGATTTTGTAATTGGTGTGGTTAGAGATGCTATGATAGCAGAATATTTGCAAAGCCAATCAGCGGGTAAAAAGTATGGTTATCAGAACATTGTAATTAAAGAGTTTAGAAAAATTGAAGAAATAACTGATTGTCAAATTTTATATTTTGCTAATAGTTATAGTTTTGCTAAAAATGCTGCTGTTGTAAAGCAAAAACTTGGAGGTAAAAATTCATTAATAATTAGCGAAACTGAAGGTGCTATTAGTGATGGGTCGATAATAAATTTTGTTGTACGAGATGGTAAGTTAAAATTTGAATTGAGTCAACAAAACGCCAATGCCTTTGGTATTAAGTTAAGTAATTCTCTTACTGCTTTATCAAATTCCATTCTAGTAAATTAACTAACAGCAAAAGATATGACTTTTAAGGCTACTATTTAAAACAAGCTAACATTTGGCTTTGGTAAATATTGCTAGTAATACTTATTAATAGTATCATTTCATTCAACACATTAACTACAAGTCAAAAATTAAATAATTGAGGTTTATGCACCAACAATTAGTGAACTACAGTCGCTTATGGGCTTGGTCTCAGAGTCGAAAAACTTAATTCGGGGGTGGTTTTTATTGATAAACAAGCTAACACATCTGATAAAAGAAGACTAAAAAATTTATGGGATAATTCAATGCCTAGGTCAATTGAAAAAATCAATCAGCTTTCAAAAAAATTGGAATGATTTGCTTTATGTTGATACAATAAAACTTGGATTATCAGAAATAAATAGTTTAAAAGTTTTGCACAAAATGCTTATGGAATCGTTGGTTATTTTTGATTCTTATATGGATTTCATGATTACAGCACAAATTGAATCGATGGTTATTGACGATGGGGATGTTATTGTTAAATCAAATCGATTGAATATAATTCTAATATCTGATGACTTAGCTACTAGTACTGATGAACTGTCAAATTTAGCACAAAGCTTAAAGGAAGCGGTAAATTACTTTAATATATAAAAAAAGGAAGGGTTTAAGCTTCCCTTAATTTTTACTTGTCTATGGCAGTGCAAATTCTTTCAAAAACTTCTTCCATGGTTCCTATGCCTTGTATAGGGATATGCTTATCTAGTTTTCTGTAAAAATCTTTTACCACTTTCGTTCTGGTATGATAAATTTCAAGTCTGTTTCGTATTATTTCATCATCCTGATCATCTGGTCTTCCTAGCTCCTTTCCTCTTCCTGCTAATCGCTTTTTTAATTCCTGATCGTCCACTTCAAGCGATATCATTACCTTAATTTCACTTCCCAGAGTTGCAAGCAAATTTCTCAACCATTGAGCTTGATTGACAGTTCTAGGGAAACCATCAAAAATGAATCCATTACCTGCCTGATTTTTAGTAATAAAATCTTCCACCATGGTTTTTACCATTTCGTCAGGCACTAAATTTCCGCCATCAATTAAGAGGCTAATTTGTTTTCCTAATTCTGATCCAGAGCGTATTTCATCTCTTAATAAATCACCTGTGGAAATATGCTGAACACCATATTTTTTTATGATGTTGTTAGACTGTGTTCCTTTGCCAGATCCTGGAGGACCAAAAATAATAAGGTTTAACATATATGCTATTATTCAATAATTGTATAAATATCTCTTAAATTTCTTCCATAGCCATCGTAATCTAAACCATAGCCTAAAATAAATTCGTCTGGAATTTCAATGCCTATATAATCAATTTTTATATCTTTAACGTAAGCATCTGGTTTGTAGAGTAATGTTGCTACTTTAATTTCAGCAGGTTCATAACCCTTCAATTGTTTAAGAATACTTTCAAGAGTGTTTCCAGTATCAATAATATCCTCAAGAATTACTACGGTTTTATTTTCAATATCTTCATTAATTCCAATCAATCTTTTAACATTTCCTGTTGAGGAAGTGCCTTGATAGGATGCAAGTTTTAAAAATGTAATCTGACATTCTAAATCAATACATTTAAATAAATCACTTGCAAATAAAAAGCACCCATTCAATATGCCTAAAAAAATCACGTCTTTACCTTTGAAATCTTCATTCATTTTTTGAGCCATTTGCTCAATGGATTTCAAAATTTTCTCTTCTGGAATCGAAACTCTAAATCGCTTATCAAGTACCTGAACTTCTTTCATTATATTGTTTTTTTGAGTTTACAAAAATATGTAGCAGTAATTTTGTGCTAATATATCTTATTAGCTTTCAACAATCTATACGAAACATATGTTTTTTTGAACATATAAAAAAATTGAGTATTTGTATAACATTCATTTATTGAGAACTTTACATCTATTAGCATGTTATTAAATAATAAAATTGATGTAAAATAATGAGAATGAATAACAAAAAATTACTTTATTTGCTGCGAAAATAATAAATTTTAATTGGACAGGTGTAATAATTTAAAAAAAGGAAGAAAATGGAACCAAAAGTTAGCATCATAATGGGAAGTACTTCTGATTTGCCGGTAATGGAAAAAGCCGCAAAAATATTGAACGAATTTAGAATTCCATTTGAAATGAATGCCTTATCGGCACATAGAACTCCTGAACAAGTTGAAAAATTTGCAAAAGAAGCTGCCGGTCGTGGTATTAAAGTTATTATTGCTGGTGCTGGAATGGCAGCTCATTTACCAGGTGTAATTGCATCAATGACTCCGCTACCAATTATTGGAGTTCCCATTAATGCAACGCTTGATGGCTTTGATTCTATTTTTTCAATTTTACAAATGCCTCCTGGAATTCCTGTGGCAACTGTTGGGCTAAATGCTGCGCAAAATGCTGGTATTTTAGCAGCTCAAATTTTAGGTGTTGCTAGTGAGGAAGTTTTTAAAGCTACTGTTGAATACAAAGAAAGCTTAAAACAAAAAATTATTAAAGCCAACATGGATTTGGAAGAGATACAATATGATTACAAAACAAACTAAAATACTTTTTATTGAAATTAAAATGCGTTCTCAATAAGGGAGCGCATTTTTTTTAAGGGAAAATTAGCAAATGCATGTACTTGCTTATACAATTATATCAACATTAGCTATTCATGTTGAACAATAGATGAATATACTAATTGGTTTATGGTTTAAATTGTATTTTTGATGTTTCATTTTTCAGAAAACATTGAATGATTAAAGTTTTAAACATTGGACTATTTCTTATTTTGCTGGCTTTTTCAAGTTTAGCTCAAATTAAACCTGATACTAGCTTTATATTGCAAGATAATAAAGTGCAGGTAAATGAATATCAGCACGATTTTGGGATTATTGAAAAGGGTGCAAAAGCTAATTTTAAATTTGAAATCACCAATTCAAGTAACGATATGCTATTCATAAAACATGTGACTACCTCTTGTGGATGCACCACACCAGAATGGTCAAAAAAACCCATTAAAAATGGAAAGAAGGGGAATGTTAAAGTAATTTATGATAGTAATAAAATTGGAAGCTTTAATAAATCGGTTTATGTGTATACAAATTTTGATGAAAAACCTATACATGTGACTATTAAAGGAATGGTTGTACCCTTGCCCTCAGAAAAAAATAATGTGTCAAAAAAGTCATTTAAAATAAATGGTGAATTACCAGTAAAACAATAAAATTATAACAACATGCCACAAATATCAAATAAAGGAAACCAAATGCCAGCTTCACCAATTCGTAAGTTGGTTCCCTTCGCAGAAGGTGCTAAAAGTAAAGGTAGAAAAGTTTATCATTTGAACATTGGACAACCTGATATTAAAACGCCTAAAGTTGCATTGGATGCAATTCGTAACTTGAAGGAAGAAGTAATCGAATATAGTCATTCAGCCGGTAATGAATCGTACAGAAGAAAGTTAGCCGACTATTATAAAAACATTGGTATAGATGTTGATTATACCGAGATTCTAATTACAACTGGAGGTTCTGAAGCTTTACTTTTTGTTTTTCAGAGTACCCTTAATCCAGGTGACGAGGTAATTATTCCTGAGCCTTTTTATGCAAATTACAATGCTTTTGCTACCATGGCTGGAATTAAATTAGTACCTGTTACTGCTAAAATTGAAGACGGATTTGCCTTACCTCCCATTGAAAAATTTAATGAATTAATTAATGAGAAAACTAAAGGAATAATTGTTTGTAATCCTAGCAATCCTACAGGTTATTTATATAGCAAAGAAGAACTGGTTCAATTGGCTGAAATTGCAAAAAAACACGATTTATATATTTATTCCGATGAGGTTTATCGCGAATTTTGCTACGACGGACATACTCATTTTTCAGCAATGAATCTTGGCATCGAGCAAAATGTAATTTTGATAGATTCTGTATCGAAACGCTATAGTTCTTGCGGAACAAGAATTGGTGCTATTGTTACGAAAAACTGTGAAGTATTGACTACGGCACTAAAATTTGCTCAAGCACGTTTAAGCCCTCCAAGTTTGGGTCAAATTGCCGGCGAAGCATCCTTAGATACTCCCAAAGAATATTTTGAAGAAGTTTATGCTGAATACATTGAACGTAGAAACTTTACTGTAAATGCTTTGAACAAGATAGAAGGTGTTGTTTGTCCTATGCCAAAAGGTGCTTTTTATACCATTGTTCGACTTCCTGTTGATAATAGCGAGAAATTCTGCAAATGGATATTAAGTGACTTTGAATATAACAATCAAACAGTAATGATGGCTCCTGCTAATGGATTTTATTCAACTCCTGGGCTGGGTCTCGATGAAGTAAGAATTGCTTACGTTTTAAAGATTGAAGATTTAGAAAAAGCAATGGTGGTTCTTGAAAAAGCTTTATTGGCATATCCAGGACGAACTTTGTAATATAAAAAAGTAAATTAAAAAAGCTCTGTCAGAAAATTTTGACAGAGCTTTTTTTATGTGTAATTTGTTTGTTATTCTTTTAAAACATGAAAAATATTTTCCGGGGTTCCATCATTTGGAGCGGGTTTTATTTCAAGAATATTAGCAATTAAATTATAAATGTCAACATTATAAAGAGTGCCAGCGTTATAATTAGTTTTAAAGTTAGGACCTATTCCATAAAAAATTCCATACATATCCTTATTTGTGTTGTCGTATCCATGGGTGCCTCCGGTATATGATCTACCTTTATTTTTATAAGTAACAGTCCATCCACTGTCAGCCACAACTACAATATCAGAAACCCTTTTGCTTTGTTTGTAATGAAATCTTTCGGGGATATCTTCCTTTTTCCAAACTGATAATCCCTCTATCTTTTTTAATGAGTTTATTATGGAATCGGCACAATCTTCTTTTGCATCAATTAATGCAAAAGGATTTTTACCAAAGGAGGTATCCATCCAATTTAAATTCATATGCTCTTCAAGATAAATAGTTTTTCCTTCGGTTAATGCACCCATTCCATGATCAGAAACAATAATAAAATTTACAGAATCTTTAATTTTAGTTGAGTTCAATTTGTTAATAAAAATGCCAACGATACTATCTAAATAGTGAACAGAAGTTTTTATTTCAGGACTATCAGGCCCAAATTTGTGACCAACGCCATCCGTTTGATCCAGATACCAGGTAACCAAATGTGGTCTTTCTCCATAAGGTTTTTCAAGCCAATTAATAACCGAATCAATGCGTTGTTCGTACGGAAAGTTGTGATCGTATTTTTTCCAATAGGTAGGTTGGTAGCCTTTAATTTTTGCTTCGGAACCCACCCAAAAATAGGAAGCTGTTTTTACACGTTGAGCTTCAGCTGTTACCCATATAGGTTCTCCTTTATAAAATTTGCCATTTTCAACTTTGCTCCGGTCTCCCATTGTATAATGATTATTTATGTCGGGAGCATAAAAACTATTTGAAATTAATTCATGATTGCCAGGGTATAATCCGGTGGCAATTGTATAATGATTCGGAAATGTTTTAGATGGAAATGCAGGTTGCAGGCCATCTGCTTTTACTCCATTTTTTGTAAGAAAATCTAAGTTCGGTGTTTCAGTTTTGTCTTGATAATCCCACCGGAATCCATCAAGCGAAAGCATGACTACATATGGTCTTGGTGAAAGCGGAGTGTTTTTTTTCTTTTTTAAAAAGAAATCTTGCAATAACACTATTAGAGCAAGAACAGCCAAAATTATAATAATAGTTTTTTTCATTGATAATTTATTTTTGTATTACAAAGTAAAATAAAAAACCAGCACTTATTTTTAATGCCGGTTTTTATTTTTAAATAAATATTTAGAGGCTGTAGTTAACTACTTAGTTTCATTTCGTGAGAGAGACGCTGACAAGACCTTCGGACGTTGTCAGG
>JAEINW010000017.1 GCA_016342715.1 Salinivirgaceae bacterium
GCTAACTTCAATTGTTTTGTATCCAACAGATGAAAATACCAAGGTTTTATCTTTGCCTGTATTTTCTATACTAAATTTACCTTCAATGTTGGTTGTGGTTCCATGCAGCGATTCTTTAAAATATACATTGACATTTGAGAGGGGTAGGCCTGAGATATCTTCGATAACAGCTCCATAGACTTCTCTGGCTAGTGTATCCCGTAAACTATTTGTTTGTCTTTTTAAAATAATTTGTTTACCAATAATTTCATACGAAATATTATTTATTGAAAAAATATCATTTTGTGGATTATTTGTACAGTATAAAGTAACACCCTCTTTAATTTTAGCTGATTTTACATCGCTATTAAAATCAATATATTTTGGGGTAAACTTCATGGGTTCAATTTGCTCTAGTTTTTTAGCAAATGATGAAGTTGCAGCTGTATTTGAAACAACCGGTTTAAATCCAGGTTTTTCAATTTTGTCTTTTTTAGCTTTACCCATACCTGAGAAAAAGGCTAGATAATCATTTCCATAATATTTATTTGCCACACGAATAATATCTTCTTTGGTAATTTTATTGATACGCTCCGGGTAGCTTCTTAATTGAAATATATCATGATTCATAGCAAAGGTTTCTCCCAAAAGCACTCCTCTGTATTTATTGGTTTCCATCGATTCTTGGTGCTGACGATATATTTCCTTTTTTACCGCATCTACTCTCCAGTCATCAAATTCACCTGTTTTAACAAGATTAATTTTATCAAGCAACAACTTTTCAGCATCTTCAAGGCTTTGACCTACAATTTTAGGCACAAAAAAGGCTATACTTAAGCCGTAATCAAAATAAGGATACGAAAATAATTGAGCGGCTAATAATTCATTATTTAAGGCTAGTTGATCCATTAAGCCCGAACCATTTTCATTTGATAAAATGCCCCCTAAAACTTCAAGAGCCAAAGCATCTTCGTGCCCTTCGGGTACGGTAGCAAAACCTAACATTCCTATTTTTACAGGAGACATTTTAACTTCAACCAATTCTCTTCCAACGGGAGGAGTCTCTTTCCAGATTTTTCTTTCGGGAGTTTCTTTTTGTTCCCAAGATCCAAAAGCTTTTTCTATCAGAGGTTTTATTTGCTCGCTATTAAAATCACCAGATAAAACCAAAGCCATGTTGTTTGGAACATACCAGGTTTTATAAAATTCATGCATTTTTGTGAGCGAAGGGTTTTTCAAGTCATCGCTTGTTCCAATAATGGTTTGTTGTCCATAAGGGTGAACTTTGAAAAAGTTGTTTTGGAAAGCTTCCAACATGTTCATGAAAAAATTGTCAGAATACATGTTTTTTTCTTCGTAAACGACTTCAAGTTCCGATTGAAATCCTCTAAAAACGGCATCTTGAATTCTATGGGCATATAATTCTAGCCAAGGCTCAATTTGGTTTGAAGGAAATGTATTAAAAAAAACAGTACGATCGGGTGATGTATTTGCATTTAGCCCAGTACCTCCCATTTTTTTTACAACATTTGAGAATTCATTGGGAATAGCATACTTGTTTGCTTCAATAGATTGTTCGTTAATTTTCGTTTGAATTGCTTTGCGGGCTTCTTCATCAGTGGTTTTACCCAATTCATCATACAATTTAAAAATGGCATCGATATGAACTTTTTCTTTTTCCCAATCGGTAGTTCCTAATTGAGAGGTTCCTTTGAAAAGCATATGTTCCATGTAATGGGCCATACCAGTTGCATCTGAAGGATCGTCTTTTCCTCCAGCTTTACATACCATGTATCCAAATACTTCGGCACGAGTTGGGTCTTGATTTAAAATAATGGTTAATCCATTATCTAGTTTGTATTGTTCTAAATGCTTTATTCCTTGTGCGTTGGAGAATAAAAATGCAGATAAAAATAACGTAAATAATAATAGTGTTTTTTTCATAATAAGTTTATATCTAATTTGATTTTCGGTTGATAAGACTGCAAGATTGTGTTTTAGTTACAAAACGATTAATATTTAAAATGATTGCAATGATATAAAAAAAGCCTGAAATGAATTCAGGCTTTATATTTTATTGTTAAGGCATTCTTAATCTTGATATTCTGAAATTGGAGCACAAGTACAAACTAAATTTCTGTCGCCATAGCCATCGTCAATTCTGGCAACTGTTGGCCAGAATTTATTATAGGTAATCCAATCAAGTGGATAGACAGCTCTTAGCCTGCTATATGAGTGATCCCAATTGTCATCTACTGCTTCAAGAGCTGTATGTGGAGCATTTTTTAGAAGGTTATCTTTTGCATCTAAATTTCCATTCTTAATTTCTTGAATTTCTTCCATAATGGATGCCATAGCTTCCACAAAGCGATCAATTTCTTCTTTGCTTTCACTTTCAGTTGGTTCAACCATTAATGTTTCATGAACAGGAAATGATAAAGTAGGAGCATGGAATCCATAATCCATTAAACGTTTAGCAATATCAACCGTTTCAATTCCATATTCGTGGCGGAAGTGGCGGCAGTCAATAATCATTTCATGACCAACTCTGCCATTGGCTCCAGTATAAAGTATATTAAAATTTTCTTTTAATTCATGGGCTATGTAGTTGGCATTTAAAATAGCCATCTTAGTCGACCATGCCAATCCATCGGCTCCTAGCATTTTAATGTAAGCATGTGTAATAGATAGCACAAAAGCACTTCCGTATGGTGCACCTGCAACGGCTTTGATTCCTTTATCACCACCTGTTTTAACTATTGGGTGTGTTGGTAAGAATGTAACTAAGTGTTTGGCAACTCCAATTGAGCCAACACCAGGACCACCGCCACCATGAGGAATGGCAAATGTTTTATGTAAGTTTAAATGGCAAACATCGGCACCAATAAAACCAGGGCTAGTTAATCCAACCTGTCCATTCATATTTGCTCCGTCCATATAAACTTGTCCACCATTTTCATGAATAATGTTCATCATCTCCATAATTTCAACCTCAAAAATACCGTGGGTTGAAGGATAGGTGATCATAAGTGAGTGGAGATTATCTTTATGTTCTTCCGCTTTTGCTTTTAAATCATTTATGTCAGTATTCCCTTTTTCATCGCAAGCAACTATAATAATATTTTTCCCTGCCATAGCAGCACTTGCTGGATTTGTTCCATGAGCTGATGCTGGAATTAAAATGATATTTCTGTAATCTTCTCCTCTTGATCTGTGGTATTCGCTAATTACCATTAAACCAGCATATTCACCTGCAGCGCCTGAATTTGGTTGAAGAGACATTCCTGCAAAGCCCGTAATTTCAGCTAAATCGTTTTCAAGTTCTTCAATTAATATTTGGTATCCTTCGGCTTGTTCTTTTGGAACAAAAGGATGAATATTACCAAACTCTGACCAGCTTAAGGGAAGCATTGAAGTGGCAGAGTTTAATTTCATGGTACATGAACCTAGCGGAATCATTGAGTGTGTAAGTGAAATGTCTTTACGTTCCAACTTTTTTATGTAACGCATCATATCGGTTTCGGAGCGATATAAATTAAAAATTCGCTCTTCTAAAATAGGAGTGTTGCGCAAATACACTTCATCAAAATATACATTTTCTGTGTATTCTGAAATTTGAATAGGTTTTTTACCACCTGATTGAGCAATAATTCTTATAATTTTATTTATATCTTTTATTGTAGTAGTTTCATCTAAACTAATTCCTATGGTTTTTTCATCAATGTAGCGGAAATTAATTTCTTCGTCATAGCCCAAAGCTATTAGGTTGTTTGCGTTTGTGCAGGTTAATTTTACACGCAAAGTATCAAAGAAATTCTCATTTTCTTGTTCGTTCGAGAGGCTTTCTAAACCTTTGTTTAATAAGCCAGTTAAGGCATGAATTTTATGAGCTATTGCTTTTAAACCTTCAGGACCATGATAAACTGCAAACATTCCAGCCATATTTGCTAAAAGAGCTTGTGCTGTGCAAATATTTGAGGTTGCTTTTTCACGTTTAATATGTTGTTCGCGAGTTTGTAAAGCCATTCTTAGTGCTTGATTTCCATTTCGGTCAACGGAAATACCAATGATTCTGCCAGGCATGCTTCTTTTTAATTTTTCAGTGGTGGCAAAATATCCAGCATGTGGGCCACCATATCCCATGGGTACTCCAAAACGTTGGGTAGTACCACAAACAATATCGGCTCCCCATTCTCCAGGAGGCACTATTATGGTTAAACTCATTAAATCGGCAATAACAGTTACCATTGAGTTATTTGCGTGCACTTTTTCAGTGAATCCTTTGTAATCTTCTATCGAACCATCGGAATTTGGATACTGAATTATTGCACCAAAAACTTTATCGGTAAATTCAAATGTTTTATAATCGCCAATTTCAATTTTGATGCCCAATGGTTCGGCACGAGTATTTAGAACATCTAGCGTTTGTGGGAATATTTTTTCATCAACAAATAATATGTTGCCTTCATTTTTAACAAACGATTTGTCACGTTTGCTATACATCATAATAATTGCCTCGGCAGCTGCCGTTGATTCATCTAATAACGAACTATTTGCAATTCCCATTCCGGTTAAACTAGTAACCATTGTTTGGTAATTTAACAGTGCTTCGAGTCTGCCCTGCGAAATTTCTGCTTGATATGGGGTGTATGAAGTATACCAGCTTGGGTTTTCAAAAATATTTCTTAAAATAACCGAGGGAGTTATGGTATTGTAATATCCCATCCCAATATACGATTTGTACATTTTATTTTTTGATGCAATTTTTTTAATATGATTTAAATATTCATATTCAGTCATTGCATTTGAAATTTTTAATGAAGCTTTTAATCGGATGTTTGATGGAATGGTTTGATCAATCAACTCATCGATAGAAGAAACTTCTAACTTTGAAAGCATACTATCGATGTCTGTGTTGCGAGGCCCTATGTGGCGCGACAAGAAATTATTTGATGACATAGTTAATAATTTTATTTATTTGTGTCAGTATTAATTTGTTGCAAAAATAAATGATTCTCTAATGAATAGATGACCAAAACTTACAATTATTACATGTTAAAAAGCAAGACTAAAAAACATATTAAATAAAATGAGGAATAAATTGGTCAACCTTTTTTCATTATCGATGGTTTATTTATTAGTTTTGAAAGATAATTTTATAAGTAAATAATAATGAAAATTCTTAAAATATACATTCTTGCAGTTGTTAATATGCTTATTGTTAATAATTTACTAATTTCTCAAGAAACAACTATTTGCTTGCTTGATGGTAAAAAAGTTTTAGTTAATGATTATAAGATTGATAATCCAGCTGATGAAGAGGGAGTTTTGTTTTATAATAATGCAAAGGGAAAGCAAAAGAAGCAATATTTAGACAATGTATTTTCTATTGTTGAGAATGGTACAGAAAATATAATTTACAAGCAAAACATTGAAATGGGTGACATTTTAACTCCCGAGCAAATGAAAATGTATGTTAAAGGTTTGAGCGATGCACTTGAGAATTATAAAGTACCCGATTGGGTGGTTGCAGGTGGCTTTGCATCCGGTTATTTAGGAGGAGTTCTTCCTCAGCCAACCTTAGAGCTTGAGGGTTCTGAAATGGGTCTACCCTTAGGAATATTAATACCTGTTGCTTATATAGGTGCTGTAGGCGCTGGTAATGCCGATGCGAATGCATTGAATAATTCATTTCCCGAATCTGTTCAAAACGAATACTATTTGATGGGCGTTGAAAGTGGAGTGCAGAAAAAACGAATTAAAAAAAGCTTAATAGGTGGAATACTTGGTTTTACAATGGGAGTATTAACCTATGCGGTAATAAATTAAAATAAACTGCAATAACTTATTTATTAAATTCCACAATGTGGGTTCATATTAACTTCGTTGAGCTCCTTGCAGTCGGTTCCCCGCAGCTTGCTGCGAGAAAACAAAAGTTCTACTATTTTGATACCTTGTCTGCTTGCAGTTAGGTAGTTCATTGCAGTCGACTCTTATTTTAAAAACGGATTGTTTCTTTTTTCTTCGCCAATAGTTGTTTCTGCTCCGTGTCCTGAAAATACTTTTGTTTCGTCAGGCAAAATAAGTAGTTTTTCTTTTATTCCAGAAATTAATAATTCATGGTTGCCTCCGGGTAAATCGGTTCGGCCGATGCTTCCTTGAAAAAGAATATCGCCACAAAATAGCAAGCCCTCTTTTTCATTATAAAAAGCCAATCCACCCGCAGAATGACCGGGTACTAAAATTACTTTTAATTCGGTAGTTCCAAATTTAAAAATTTCACCATCGCTTAATAAAATTTCAGGTTTTGGAGCATCTGCTTCAATGTTTAAACCATAACCTTGGCAAGTTGATTTAAAATTATCAATCCATGGCAATTCTTTTTCGTGACAAGCTACTTTTACACCGTATTTATCGACCAAATAGCGTGAACCAAAAATATGGTCGAGGTGATTGTGTGTATTTAAAATGTGAGTGAATTTTAAATTGTGGTCTTTAAAAAAGGTATCGAGCTGTTCGTTTTCTTTCGGGAAAAAGTTACCTGCATCAATAACAATGCATTCATTGCTTTCATCGAAAAGAACATAAGTGTTTTCCTGAAAAGGACTAAAAACAAAGGTTTTGTATTGCATATTTGTTGAGTTTTTATCTGTTTTATATGAATGAATGCAATTTGAGAACAAAATTAAAGCGAAAAATGAAATTAATATTAAGCTCAAATGCTTCATTGATTTGATTTTTTCAAAATATATTGACACAAAAATAGTTTTTTATTAGCTATCTTAATTTCTAATTCCTAAAATTCTGAATTCTAATTTCAGAAACATACATTTGCATAAAAAAGAAGATAACGTGATATTTCCAGAGAATTTTGAACATAAGATTGATTTTGTAAAAGTTAGAGAGCTTTTGAAAGAGCATTGTTTGAGTGAAATTGGGCAAAGTTTGGTTGGCGATATGAAGTTTATGAATCGCTTTGATTCCATTAAGGCGCGACTTAATGAAACCAATGAATTTAAATCAATTCTGAAAAGTCAGCAGGAATTTCCGGTAGAACATTATTTTGATTTGCGACCTGCTATTCATAAGATTCGACTTACAGGATCTTTTCTGGAAGTAAAAGAATTGTTTCAGTTGCGTAAGTCCATGCAAACGGTTAAATTAATTATTCTTTTTTTTAAAAAGGAAGATGCTGAGGCGAAATATCCAACATTAAAAGGAATTTCAAAAAATGTGGTAGTTCACCCTTATGTTACCGATGGCATTGACAGAATTTTAAATTCTCATGGAAAAATAAAAGACAAAGCATCGCCAGAATTGGCAAAAATTAGAAGTGATTTAGCAGCAAAACAATCGTCAGTTTCAAAGCTTATTCATAGAATAATCCATCAGGCACAAAAAGATGGATGGGTAGATGCTGACGTTTCACTGGTAATTCGCGATGGACGCTCGGTTATTCCAGTTCCTGCATCGTTTAAACGAAAAATTCCTGGCATCGTTCATGATGAATCGGCTACTGGAAAAACCTGTTATGTGGAACCCACACCAGTTGTTGAAATTAACAACGAGCTAAATGAATTGGAAGCCGAAGAGCGCCGCGAGATTGTGAAAATTCTAAAGGAATTTACCGATACCATTCGCCCCTATGCCGATGATTTGGAAGATGGCATTGTGTTCTTAGGAATTATGGATTTTATTCGTGCAAAAGCAAAATTCGCTTTACGTATTAATGCATCACTTCCGATGCTAAAAAATGAACCGGAAGTAAATTGGCAAAATGCCATTCATCCTTTATTATTTTTAACATTTCAAGAAGAGGAACGCCAAGTAGTACCCTTAACTTTGAAACTTGATGTTGAAAAACGAATATTACTAATTTCAGGACCCAATGCTGGTGGTAAATCGGTTTGTTTGAAAACGGTTGGTTTACTTCAATACATGTTGCAATGCGGCATGTTAATTCCGGTTGAAAAGAAAAGCGAAGCTGGAATTTTTTCCAATCTATTTATTGATATTGGCGATGAACAAAGTATTGAAAACGATTTGAGTACCTATAGCTCACATCTGTTAAATATGAAGCATTTTACAAAAAACGCCAATGAAAAAACATTAGTATTAATCGATGAATTTGGAACAGGTACGGAACCTATGTTGGGTGGAGCCATTGCCGAGTCGGTTTTGAATAAATTAAATAATGATAAAGCTTTTGGCGTGATTACCACACATTATACAAATCTAAAACATTTTGCATCGTCGCAAGAGGGAATTGTAAATGGAGCTATGTTGTACGATTCGCAAAAACTGGAGCCTTTATTTAAACTCGAAATAGGAAAGCCAGGTAGCAGTTTTGCTTTCGAAATTGCTTATAAAATTGGCTTACCACAAGATATTATTGATGATGCAAAATCGAAAGTAGGAGAGGATCATGTGAATTTTGACAAACATTTGAAAGAAATTTTGCGTGATAAAGCTTACTGGGAACGAAAACGACAAAACATTAGAAAGGTGGAACGCCGTCTGGAAGAGATGATGGAGAAGGAGAAGGTGGAACTGGAGCAAGCCAAAGAAATTAGAAAAGAAATTAAAGAAAAAGCACAAATCGAAGCTCATAAATTATTGGCTGATTCCAATAAATTAATTGAAAATACGGTTCGTAAAATTAAGGAATCGCAAGCAGATAAAGAAAAAACTAAAGAAGTTCGAAAAGAAGTTGATGTATTTAAGGATAAAATATCAAAAGTAGATAGTGCTGAAGAAGAAAGAATTAATCGCAAAATGCAAAAGATTCGCGAACGCGAAAACAGAGTAATTAAAAAGGACGATAAGAAGGATGATTCAGCTCTGGTGGAAAAACCCAAAAAGTTGGTTCGCGAAAAGGAATTTACCATTGGAATGCCAGTGAAAATAATTGGGCAAAAGTCTATTGGCGAAATTATGGAACTTAGCCATAAAAATGCAGTAGTTGCTTTTGGTAATTTATTAACTACCATTGATATTAAGAAATTGGAACATCTTGATAATAATGAGAAAAAGCAAGTATTAAGAGCTTCTTCGAGGACAGGAGCTTATACACAATCGTACGATTTAAATCAGCGCCGAATAAGATTTAAACCAGGACTTGATGTTCGCGGCAAACGTGCCGAGGAAGCCATACAAATGGTTACTGAATTTATTGATGAAGCCATAATGCTTAATGTTTCAGAAGTTAAAATTTTACATGGCACCGGAAGCGGTATTTTACGCCAATTGATTCGCGAGTATTTATCAACCGTTGATGTGGTTGCTCGTTTTAAAGATGAAAAAATAGAATTTGGCGGAGCTGGAATTACAGTGGTGCAGATTGGGTAATATGCTAATATAACGCTGACAGAACTATTTCACAGGATAAAATAGTTCTATCAGGGTTAAAAAATTAAACCTAAGTTGAGCGATTTGAATAAAATGAAAGGCGCTATACTTAGAGTTAACCCCGACCTAGAAATTGTTGGTTTTCACAATTTGAGTGAAATGAAAAATTTGAAAACCTTACAATAACTCAGTCGATTGAGCAGAATAGCGATAGCTAATCGCTCAATTTGGGTTAAAATCAATCAATATAAACCTCCAATATTTTCGATTCTTTTGAAAGAGGTTCTAAACCAATTTCAGGCAAAATAGCGGGAATTAATAAAGTCTCTCCTTTTTTTAAAATTATTTCCTCAGTTTCTGAATAGGTAATTTTGGTATCCCCATCAATGCCCATATAAATTACAAAAGAGTCTAAGCTAAAATAGTCTTTAACAACTTTAGAGTTTAGATTAATAATGTTGGTTGTAAAATATGGACACTTAATAATTTCAGAGCTTTTATTAATTTCCTCTTTGTATGGTGTCTTAACTTCTTTATGATAGTTATAATCAATAGCATCAATGGCTAGTTCAGTGTGCATTTCACGCGGTTTTCCATCATCTCCAAAACGATCCCAATCGTAAATACGGTAAGTAATGTCTGATGTTTGTTGAATTTCAGCAAATAAAATACCAGGTCCGGTCGCATGAACTCTACCAGCAGGCATAAAAAATACATCCCCCGTTTTTACTTTTTCAAAATTCAATACTTCGCGCAAAGTTCCTGAGCCAAAATGCTGTAAGTATTTTGTTTTATCCATTTCCTGATTAAAACCAGCAATTAATTCGGCCTCTTTTTCAGCGTCAATTACATACCACATTTCAGTTTTGCCATATGAGTTGTGTCTTTCTCTGGCCAAGTCATCATCGGGGTGCACCTGAATAGATAAATAATCGTTGGCATCAATATATTTAATTAGTAAGGGAAATTCCAATCCAAATTGCTCGTAAACTTTATCCCCAACTAAATCGCCCATATATATTTCAATAAGTTCCTCAATAGTATTGTCTTGTAAAAATCCGTTTTCAACCACCGATAAATCTCCAGATACTCCTGAGATCTCCCAGCTTTCTCCCATTTTTATATTTTCATCGACAGATTTATTTAACAAATTCTTTAATTTTTGGCCACCCCAAATTTTTTCTTTAAAAATGGGATTGAATTTTATTGGATAAAGTGTGCTCATAAATACGTGTGTTTTTATTTTTGTACAAAATTAGTAAAGTTTACAAATAAATATTTTTAAACATTAAATGTTTACTTGGAGCAATATTTTTAATCAAATTATTGTAAAAATTGTATCTTGCAATCCGTAATTTTCACACATTATTATAACATGCTTGTAATTGGAATTGCCGGAGGAACCGGTTCAGGTAAGACAACCGTAGTGAGAAAAATTATGGAAAGTCTTCCAAAAAATGAAGTTTCGTTAGTTTCTCAGGATTCGTATTATAAAGATAATGGCCATTTGCCTTTAGAGGAACGTCAAAAAATTAATTTCGATCACCCCGATGCCATTGAGTTTGAATTGTTAACCAAACATGTGGGTGAGTTAAAAAATGGTCATGCGGTTCAAGAACCTATTTATAGTTACCTAAATTGCACTAGGTCAGCAGAGTCAAATACTATTCATCCAACAAAAGTTGTTATTGTTGAGGGGATTTTGATTTTAGGAAATCCTGAATTGCGCGATTTGTTTGATATTAAGGTTTTTGTTTCGGCCGATGCCGATGATCGGTTGATTCGTGTAATTAATAGAGATATTGTTGAGCGGGGTAGAACGATAGATGTAGTGTTAGATCGTTATCATAAATCGGTTAAACCCATGCATTTGCAATTTATTGAACCGACCAAACGATATGCCGATTTAATAATGCCTCAAGGTGGACACAATACGGTGGCCATTGATATTTTAACTTCCATTATCAAAATTAATTTGCAAAAAGAAATTTAATTATGTTCGATAAAGTTAAAGAAGAAAATATTCTTTTTCTTGACATTGAAACTGTTTCGGCAACTTATAAATTCGAAAACTTAAATGAACGATTTAAGAATTTATGGGCCAAAAAAATGAGTTTTTTTATGGAGCGTGATGGAAAGTTGGCCGAAGAATTATATACTAAAGCTGCTATTTGGGCAGAATTTGGTAAAATAGTTTGCATTTCGGTGGGTTATCTGATTAATAAAAATGGCAAAAAAATTCTTCGCATTAAATCCTTTTCTGATGCATTAGAAAAGGACTTATTGGAGAATTTTGGAGCTTTATTAAATGAACATTTTTACAAAGACAAGCATTTTTTGTGTGCTCACAACGGAAAAGAATTTGACTTTCCGTATATAGCTAGGCGAATGCTGGTTAATGGAGTTCAGTTGCCAAAATTATTAAATATTGCGGGTAAAAAACCATGGGAAGTTAAGCATATTGACACCATGGAACTCTGGAAATTTGGCGACCATAAACATTATACGAGCCTTGATCTTTTAACCGAACTTTTTAATGTTGATTCTCCTAAAAGCGAAATGGATGGGAGTATGGTAAGTAAGGCTTATTGGGAAGACAAAAAGTTGCATAAAATTGTAGCCTATTGCCAGAATGATGTTGTGGCATTATGTAAGGTATTCTTAAAGTTTTGTGGAAAAGTCGATTTGACTGATTTGGAAATTGAAATTGTAGAGCCAACAAGCTAGCTACATTAAAAACTCTTTAATTAGCGATAAAAATTCCTCTGGTTTTTCGGCATGTACCCAATGACTAGCTCCCTTAATTGTTTTAATAGTTGAATTTATAAAAAGTTCATCAATTAAGCTTTCATCAATTTTCAGAATGTAATCAGAAAGTTCTCCTTTAATAAATAATGCAGGGTTTTTATATTCATTTAAATCTTCTCGTTCATCTTCGAGCCCAACCAATACACTTGCTAAATTTGCTTGAAGTACATCTAAATTAATTTTCCATTCAAACGATTTATCCTTATTGCGGTGCAAGTTCTTTAAAAGAAATTGACGAACCTTGGTTGATTTGATTTTTTGTGCAATCATGGCATCAGCTTCTTTTCTGCTTTTTAAATTAATTAAATCAACATTTGCAAGAGCTGTTAAAATTATTTCATGATCGGTTTTTTGTAAATCGCCCAAATTATAAGCGTATGATCGTGGACTAATATCAACCACAATTAATTTTTTAACTCTTTCGGGATGCAAAGCGGTAAAGGACATGGCAACTTTTCCACCCATGGAATGCCCCAATAAAATAGCTGAATAGATATTCTGATTGTTCATAAATTCCAACAAATCATCGGTCATTACCTGGTAATTATGGTCTGGGAGATGTGGAGAATCCCCATGATTTCGTAAATCAAGAATGTAAACTGAAAAATGCTGCATTAATTCACGACCAATACTTACCCAATTATCTGACGATCCGTATAAGCCATGAAGAATAATTAAAGATGGGCCTTCGCCTAAAAATTTATAATTTAATTTTGCCATTTTCGTTATTAAATAAATTAATGGTGTTAAATGTCATATTTATCAAACAAATATGCAATAATGTTCAATTTTATATATTTTTACGGTAATTCAAAATAATTATATGATTGCAGCAGAATTATTATCAGAAATTATCCCGGCCATTCACAAAGATGATATAGCAAACGAGGCTCTTAATTGGATGGATGTTTTTAAAGTTTCACATTTGCCTATTGTTGAGGGAGATGAGTACTTGGGAATAATATCAGATGCTGATATTATTGATAAAAATTCTCCTGAAACTCCTGTTTGTAGTCATCAGTTGTCTTTACAAAGACCTTATGTGAAGATTGATCAGCATATTTTTGAGATTGTTGATTTGATTTCAAAGTTTAAATTAACTGTGGTTCCGGTGCTTGATGAAAAAGATAAATATGCCGGTGTAATTACAGTGATTGATTTGGCGCATGAGTTATCCCATTTAATGTCGGCAGAAAATCCTGGAGGAATTTTAATTTTAGAACTCAAAACAAATGATTATTCGCTAAGTGAAATTGCTCAAATAATTGAAGGTAACGATACAAAAATATTAAGCCTGTATGTTAGATCAGATAAAACCAGTGATAATGTAAATATAACTATAAAGCTGAACAGAACTGATATTTCAGCTGTTATCCAAACCTTTGAACGTTATAGTTATAAAATTAAAGCTATTTTTGCAGACAGTGAGGAAATCGATTCGATGCTTAAAGATAGATTAGATTCCTTTTTTAAATACCTAAATATATAAGTGAGAACGCATTATCCATCCATTATTTTTCTTTTATTAGTTAGTTTTACTTCTTTTGGAAATACAGCAAAGCCAAGGGATAAAATGCTTGCTGATTCCACAATTGTGATAATAAATGATATTTTAATTGGTGGAAATAAAAAAACCATTAAGAAAGTAATTCTGCGTGAATTAATGTTTGAAAAAGGCGATACGGTTTATCAAGAAAATCTAATTGAATTAATTAAGATTTCAAGACAAAATTTATTAAATACCTCCTTATTTAATTATGTAACAATAAATATTATTGATGAAAACGATATTTACAAAAGTATTTTTATTCTTGTTGAAGAACGTTGGTACTTATGGCCGAATTTAATTTTTGAGCATGCCGATAGAAATTTGAGTGCTTTTTTGCACGAAAAAGATTGGTCGAAAGTTAATTATGGGTTTAGCGTAACTAAGTTTAATTTTCGCGGACGAAGGGAAAAATTAAAGATGAAATTTAGATTGGGTTATAAGGAGCAATTTCAGATACAATATGAAAATCCAATGCTGTTTAATTTAAAAAGACATGGAATGTCATATGAATTTAGTTGGTATCGGCAAAACGAAACTTCAGTAATTAACAATGAGGATAAGCAGATTTATTATAAAGAAGAAGGAAGTTATGTGCTTAAATATTATACCACAGGGCTTTCTTATAAATACAGACATGAGTATTTTTACAAACATGGCTTATCATTAAATTACACTTTTGCTAGCGTAAATGATAGCATAATAAGTTTGAATAATAATTACTTTGGTAATAAAGTCAATACTACACAATTCATGACCCTAATATATGATTTTGATATTGATAAAAGAAATTATCGACATTATCCATTGAATGGTTATAAATTTGAAATTCAAGCTAAACAAAATGGCTTAGGATTGTTAAAAAACGAGATGGAAAGTGTTTGGGAATTTAGGGCTGAACATACTCAATTCTTTGATTTGTCAAATCGCTGGTATTCTGGATTGGGTGGTGTTATTAGACTTTCATCAAACAAAAAACAAGCATATTTTATTGAGAGTGGTTTAGGTTATAATGATTATTTGAGGGCTTATGAATATTATGTAATTAATGGGCAAAATTATTTCACTGCACGTAGTTTTATTAAATATGAAATTATACCAACCCAAATAAAAGAAATAGGTTTTTTTAGTTGGGAGAAATTCAATAAAATCCATTATGCACTATATGCAAATATATTTTTTGATAGTGGATATATAACATCAATTGATGAATCGGTGAATAGTAGATTTTCAAACCAATTTTTAATGAGTACAGGTATTGGAATAGATTTAGTTGCATATTATGATCAAATTTTAAGATTTGAATATTCAATTAATCGCGAGTTTGAACATGGTTTTTTTCTACATATAGGAATGGCTTTCTAATCTTTAATTAAATTTGTTAGCAAATACATTGATTATGAAATAGCCATAAGCAATAAATTGCATTCAAACGGCAATGATTACTGGCAAAGCCAGTGAGAACGCTTTGCTAAGTTATTTATGGTATATTAGCTTCGCTGAACCCTTCGGGGTTCCATCTGAACGATTTAATGAAAATAAAAATAAACAGATGAAAATAGGTATTTACGGAAAATATGTAAACGAGAAGTATAAAGAGTCTATTTATAAAATATTTGAAGTTTTTGTGGAATTTCAAATATCCTTATGGATTCACAGAAGTTATGCAAAAGTTTTAAAGGAATCGTTTCCTAATATTTTTGAAAGATTGATTATTAATAATTCTGAGTTAATGCCTGTCGATCTTGATTTTATGATTTCAATTGGTGGAGATGGCACTTTTCTTGAAGCATTTGCAAGTTTAAAAATGAAAAACATTCCATTATTAGGAATTAACACTGGTCGATTGGGATTTTTAGCTGACATTTCGCACGATGAAGTGGAAAAAACCATGGAACGCTTATTAAATAAAGACTATTTAATTGAAAAAAGGAGTGTAATAAAAACAGAGTTATCAAAAGATCAGGGAATAAGTTTTCCGTATGCAATTAATGATGTAACTGTGCATAAAAGAGACAGTAGTAGTATGATAACCATTCATGCTTATTTAAACAATGAATATTTAACTACCTATTGGGCTGATGGTCTTGTAATTTCAACTCCTTCGGGTTCAACAGCATATTCAATGAGTGCTGGAGGTCCAATTGTAACACCCGACAGCCAGAGTTTAATTATTACGCCCATTGCAAATCATAATTTAACCGTTCGTCCACTAGTGCTTCCTGACACTAATAATATTTTATTAAAAATTGAAGGAAGGCAGAGTAAGTTTTTATTGTCGCTAGATTCAAGATCATACGTGATTGAGGAATCGCTTGAAATTGAAATTTACAAAACTATTGAGCCGATGAACCTTGTTAAATTTAAAGACATGAGCTATTATAATACCTTAAGAAATAAATTAATGTGGGGTGTTGATAAAAGAAATTGATGCAATTATGCGGCTTATTGGGCATTTTGTAAATAAAATAAAAGTTAACACAGGGTCATTAAAAAAATATTGTTATTTTTGACCTTATACATATATTAATGAATTCATTCTGACCTCTATAAGAAAAAAAACATATATGAAGAAATTCATCGTGACACTATTGATAGGATTATTTGTTGTTCAATTTAATGCATTTTCACAGTCAAACAGGTGGAAAAGAACTAGGTATGAACTAGTTGGTGGGATTGGAGCAACATCATTTATGGGTGATTTAGGGGGTGGCGATAACGCCTCGCATTTCATAAGCGACTTTAATTTTTCTGCTCAAAGGCCATTGTTACATGCAGGCTTTAGATATAAAATACTCGAGCCATTAGCTGTTAAAACGGCAATTTCCTATGGTTGGGTGAGTGGAGATGATAAAAAATCGGATAATATTTATAGATTAGATAGAAATCTTTCTTTTCGTTCACCAATTGTTGAATTTGCATCGCAATTGGAATATTCTATTATAAAAGAACCAGCGAGTCATAGATATAGTTTGCGAAGAGGCAAAAGATTTTCATTGAAAACCATAACTGTTAATACCTATTTATTTGCAGGAATCGCTGGATTCTGGTTTAATCCTCGTGGCTTAGATGACGGTCCCGGAGGGACAAATAAATGGGTTTCTTTGCAGCCTTTGGGTACCGAGGGGCAGGGGCTAATGGAGGGGCGCGAAAAATATTCCAGATTGGCTTTGGCATTGCCATTTGGTATAGGTTTTAAATATAGTTTGAATCGAGTGATAAGCGTTGGCGTTGAATTTGGTGCACGCTATACTTTTACTGATTATATTGATGATGTAAGTACAACATATGTTGACAATACTTGGTTAGCCTCTGAAAATCCATTAGCAGCACGTATGACAGATAAGAGCACATATACCGAGAACCCCTTACCCAGTAAGGAACTAATCCCTTACGAACCAGGTGGTCAAAGAGGTAGTTCTCAATACAATGATTTTTATATGTTTTCGTTAGTTACTGTATCATATAAATTAAGAACGGGTAGAAATGGTCTGCCGAAATTTTAGTATTTATTAATTATTTTTTTATCTTTATTTACAAGATGAAGCTTATGAAGAGCAAAACAATAGTCATTTTATGTTTACTCGTGTTGCCATTTATTGTAAATGCCCAATACTGGAACAGACATAAATATGAATTTTCATATGGCATAGGAGCTTCGAACTTTATGGGTGATATTTCGGCACCAATAAATACAAATCAATTAGTGTGGGTTAAATTATTTAATTCGGTAGGACCTGTTGCTAATGTGAGTTTAAAATACAATTTACAGAATCGGCATTTTGTTACTGGAGCTGTTTTTTTTGGACAAATGTATGCTGAAGACCCAATTGGAGACATAAACTATTGGGATGCAGGTAGAAAAATGAATACTTTTTTTACTGAAATAAGTGGCAGATACGAATTTCAATTTTTTAAAGAAAAAAATAAGAAAACGGTATATCGAGTTTTGGGTGAGTCACCTTTTAAAAATTTATCGGTACCGAGTTATGTATTTATTGGTTTGGGAGGAATGATTAATTTGGGTGGTTTTACTCAAATTAATAAAGTTACTAGTGCAATTGTAAACGAAACATATGTTGCTTTTACTCCAGTTATTCCGATTGGAATTGGTGCAAAGATTAGAATTAACAAACTTACTTATTTGGGAATAGAAGCAGGTACGAGAATTGCTTTTTCCGATAAAATTGATAACGTATCTAATGGATGGTTTGATCAATACCAATTTGTTACGTTTAATCTGTCTCACAAGCTCCGCTCAAATCAAAATGGATGGCCAAGGTTTCGTAAATAGATTTAAATAAAGGAAATTGAATGTTTTCAAAAAATAGATTTTTACTCTTTTTCTTCATGTTTTTTACAATCACTTTATTTGCTCAAAAACCAAATAGAGGAGAGATTGGTATATTTGGTGGAGGTGCATATTATTTAGGCGATGTTAATAAAATCCCTTTTATAAAAACAAAACCTTCTTTTGGTGCCTTCTTTCGTCACTCGATAGACACAAGATTTAATCTCACTGGTAGTTTTGTTTATGCAAAAATTTCAGGGTCTGATGCTGAAAGTAAAAATGCTTACTATATTTCAAGAAATAAAAGTTTTAGTCATTCAATTTATGAACTTTCATCAAAGCTTGAATTTAATTTTATCCCATTTATAGCTGGAGATAAAAAAACTAAATATACACCCTATACATTTGCGGGCTTGGCTTTTTCATATACCACTAATGCATACACAAATTATTTGTTTAGTATTCCATTTGGAATAGGCTATAAATATAATTTAACTGAAGATTTTATAATAGGAGCTGAGTATTCCATGAGAAAAACTTTTACTGATAAATTAGACTTTCCTGAAGAACCTTATATTCCTGGTTCAAAACAACAAAATTATGCGGCCAACTCAGATTGGTATTCCATATTTGGAATTTATTTAGCATATAAAATAAAATATCGAATGAAATGTCCCGCATTTGACTAAATTTGTCACAAATTTTCATAAATGTCGCTAAAAGATAAATTAATAGCAGAAAAGCTGCCTAATCATATTGCCATAATTATGGATGGGAATGGTCGTTGGGCAAAAATGAAAGGCAATTCTCGAATATTTGGGCATAAAAATGGGGTGAATGGAGTTAAGGAGTCTTCAGAAGCTTGTGCGGAACTTGGTATAGATTTTTTAACATTATATGCTTTTTCAACTGAGAATTGGAGTCGACCTAAGTTAGAAGTTATGGCATTGATGGAGTTATTAATTTCTACAATAAATTCTGAAGTTGATACACTAATGAAAAATAATATCCGTTTGAATGCTATAGGAAATTTATCAGATCTCCCAAAAAAGGCATATGAGAAATTAATGAATGCAATAGAAAAAACAAAAAATAATTCAGGTTTAACCTTAATATTAGCACTTAGCTACAGCGCTAAAACAGAAATTATTAACGCTGTAAAATTAATTTCCGAAAATGTTAAAAATGGTGAGATGGATATTAATGATATTAATGAAAAAGTTTTTGAAAATTATTTATACACCGCTGGAATTCCCAACCCCGACTTAATGATAAGAACAAGTGGTGAGCAACGGATAAGTAATTTTTTATTGTGGCAGTTGGCTTATTCAGAATTATACTTTACTGAAGTACTTTGGCCCGATTTTAATAGAGAAGAATTATACAAAGCTTTATTTGACTATCAAAATAGAGAAAGAAGATATGGAAAAATTAGCGAACAATTATAAAATATAAATAAGTAAATAAAGATTACAAAACATAAATAATGAGAAATAAGTTCTTTGCGATAGCAATATTTTCAATTACCAGTCTTACATTATTTTCACAATCAACTACAAATTCAAAGCTTGATAAAATTGATTATTTAAAACCAAAAGACTATGAAATTGGAGGAGTAACAATATCAGGAATTAAATATCTTGATAAAAATGTGCTTGTTCATTTGTCGGGTCTTAAGGTTGGTGAAACTATCACTGTGCCTGGTGATGATATAACCAAAGCAATAAATAATCTATGGAAACATGGCCTTTTTGGTGATGTTGAAATTAGTGCAACTAAAGTTATTGGGGATAAGATATTTTTAGATATCTACTTAAAAGAAAGACCTCGACTCTCAAAATTTTCATTTACCGGGGTTAAAAAAGCAGAAGCAGAGGATCTTAGGGATGAGATTAAGTTAATTAGAGGTAGTCAGGTTACTGATGATATTCTTAATTTGACAGAGAACAGAGTTCGAAAATTTTATGTAGCAAAAGGTTTTTATAATACCGAGGTAAATATTGTTCAACAAGATGATTCGTTAATGCCAAATACGGTTATATTAACCATTAATGTTGACAAAAATCAACGAATTAAAATTAACGAAATTTATTTTGAAGGTAATACCGTTTTTTCTGTCGCAAAATTAAGAAGGTCAATGAAAGACACCAAAAGAAAAATATGGTATAATATTTTTAAATCGTCAAAATATATAGAATCGGTATTTAATGAAGATAAGAAGAAAGTAATTGCAAAGTATAATGAACAAGGGTATAGAGATGCCAATATAGAAATTGATTCGGTTTATGTATATGATGAAAAAACAGTAAATATTTATTTAAAAATTAATGAAGGGAAACAATATTTTTTTAGAGATATTTCATGGGTAGGAAACACAAAATATCCTTCGGAATTGTTAGACCGTGAACTTGGAATTAACAAAGGAGATGTTTTTGACCAATCGGTATTAGACAAAAGATTATTTGGAGAAGAAAATGCAGTTTCTGCCTTATATCTCGATAGAGGATATTTATTTTTCTCAGCAGTACCTGTTGAAGTAAATATTGATAATGATTCCATTGATTTAGAAATTAGAATTTACGAAGGAAAACAAGCTAGGATTAATAAGATTATAATAACTGGAAATACCAGAACAAATGAACACGTTATTAGACGTGAAATTTGGACCAAACCTGGAGAACTGTTTAGTAGATCTGATATTATAAGAACAAACAGGGAGTTGGCTACCTTAGGTTATTTTGACCCAGAGAAATTAGATGTTAAACCTGTTCCAAATCAAGCCGAAGGAACCGTTGATATAGAATATATTGTTGAGGAACGAGCTTCTGATCAAATTGAACTTTCAGGTGGCTGGGGTGGTAACATGTTTATTGGTACTCTTGGCTTGACTTTTAGTAACTTTTCTCTTCGTAATATTGCGAACCTAGAATCTTATCATCCGCTACCAACAGGTGATGGTCAAAAACTTTCTATTAGAGCGCAAACGAATGGTACCTACTATCAATCATACAGTATGAGTTTTACAGAACCTTGGTTAGGGGGTAAAAAACCAAATTCATTATCGTTTTCAATGTATCATTCTTTACAATCGAGTGGTAATTGGTATAATAGAGCTGATGATGAGAAGGGTAATAATATGAAAATCACAGGCGTTTCACTGGGATTAGGGCGAAGACTTGCTTGGCCAGATTCTTATTTTACTTTATATCATGAGGCTAGTTATCAGCGATATAAACTTAATAATTATACAAGGTCATATTTCCAGTTTACCAATGGAACTGCAAATAACTTTAATTTCACCACTGTTTTTGGAAGAAATTCGGTCGATCAGCCGCTCTATCCAAGAAGAGGAGCAAACATGTCGCTTTCGTTATCAGTAACGCCACCATACTCATTGTTTAAAAAGAATGATTTTTGGAAATTAGGGGATTCTGAGATAGCGGAGATAGAAAGCATATACGATGATCCTTCAAGAGAAATAAACCAACGCGAAACTGCCAATAGAATTAAATTTATTGAGTATCATAAATGGAAATTTAAATCAGATTGGTACACTCAAATAGTTGACAAACTGGTTTTACGAACAAATATTGAATTTGGATATTTAGGAACTTATAGCAAAAACCTTGGATATTCGCCATTTGAAACCTTTCAATTAGGTGGCGACGGAATGTCTGGAATGGGTGGTGGATCGTATTATTATGGTACCGACATAGTTCCATTAAGAGGTTATTCTTCGGGCAATGGAACTGGTTCTATTACAGCAAGTCCCCAAGGTAATATTTACGATAAATTTGTAATGGAATTACGTTACCCGCTAACTTTAAATCCTTCGGCTACTATTTATGCTTTGGCATTTTTAGAGGCTGGGAATTCATGGTACGAAATGAAAGACTTCAATCCTTTTGGAGTGTATCGCGCAGCTGGTGTTGGTTTAAGATTTTGGTTGCCAATGTTTGGTATGTTAGGTATTGACTGGGGCTACGGCTTTGACGATGTTCCTGGCAAACCTAAGGCGAATAAAGGACAGTTTGGATTTACAATTGGTCAGCAATTTTAATTTGAAAAATATACAACTATGAAAAAAATATTGTTTGTGTTATCATTTATGTCCATTGTAACTTTTTCAATGGCCCAAAAATTTGCATATGTTGATACAGATTACATATTAAAAAGTATTCCAACATATGAATCGGCTCAAGATCAATTAGATATTATGTCATCTGATTGGCAATCAGAAATAGAATCGAAATATGCTGAAGTTGAGAAATTATACAAAGAATTTCAGGCTGAAAAAGTTTTACTTACTGAAGAAATGAAAGTAAAAAGAGAAGAGGAAATTATTCAGCAAGAAAAAGAAGTGAAAGACTTGCAAAAAAAATATTTTGGGTCTGAAGGGAGTTTGTTTAAAAAGAGAAAAGAACTTATTGAGCCCATTCAAAACGATATTTTTAATGCCATTAAAGAAATTGCAAGTGAAGGAAATTATGCAGTAATCTTTGATGCATCAGGAGGAGCAAATATGTTGTATTCTGACCCCAAATATGATAAGAGCGACCTTATACTTGAAAAGCTTGGATTTAAGAATTAATTTTTATATTTGCTACAAGTAAAGAACTAAGAAAAGTAAAAACTTAAAAAAAATAAACGATGAAAAGAATTTTAACACTAGCCCTTATAGTTTTTGCACTTGTATTTAGTAATAGTACAAATGCTCAAAATAAATATAAGTTCGGTCATATCGACTCAAATCAATTGTTGTCAATTATGCCTGAAAGAGTAGCAGCTAAAAAACAATTAGAAAATTTAGCTAAGCAATTGGAAGATAATTTGACTTCAATGCAAGCAGAATTTGAAAAAAAGTACACTGAATATGTTGCTAAGGCCGATTCATTATCACCATTGATTCGTCAAACTAAAGAAGCCGAATTGGGTGAAATGCAACAACGAGTTCAGGCCTTTCAACAGAATGCTCAAAAAGAATTGTCTAATAAAGAAAGTGAATTGCTTCAGCCAATAATTGAAAAAGCAAAAGATGCAATTTCTTTGGTTGCCGATGAACAGGGTTTTACTTATGTTTTTGATATTGGAACTGGCGTAGTTTTATATTTTTCTGATGACAGTATTGATATTCTTCCTTTGGTAAAAACAAAATTAGGAATTCTATAAATTGAAAATATTTTTAAATTTGAAGGTCATCAATTAGTTGATGGCCTTTTATTTTTTTTGATTAATGAAAAAGCAGCCAATTGGGATTTTTGATTCAGGAGTTGGTGGGTTAAGCGTACTACTTGAGATAAACGCATTCCTGCCGAACGAAGATGTTATTTATTTGGCAGATAGCAAGAATTGTCCATATGGTCCAAAATCTGATGAGCAAATAATCAAACTTTCCATTCGTAATTGTGAATTTCTTATTGCAAATTCGTGTAAAGCTATTGTTGTTGCTTGCAATACCGCTACAGCTGCGGCTATTGAGGTGTTAAGGTCAAAATTTAACATTCCAATCATTGGAATGGAACCAGCCATTAAACCAGCAGCATTAAATACAAATACGGGAAAAATAGGAATACTAGCAACAAAAGGTACCTTTAATGGGAAATTGTATAAAGATACTTCGGAAAAATACGCAAATAATATAGATAAAGTAGTTCAAATTGGTGATGGATTGGTTGAGTTGGTTGAAAATAATATGCATAATTCAGAAGAAGCAAGACAACTAATTTTTAAATATATTTCTCCAATGATTAATAATAACGTCGATCAAATTGTTCTCGGTTGTACACATTACCCTTTTTTCAAATCATTGATTTTAGATATATTACCAGAACATATAAAATTAATTGATCCATCACTTGCAATTGCAGTCAGACTTAAAAGTGTTTTGAAAAAAGCAGGTATTTTATCGGTGAAACCCCAAGGAAAATTAATATTTTATTCAAGCGGAGAGATAAACACCTTGCAAATTTTAGTGAAAGAATATTTTCAAAAGGTAGAATCAATTCAAAAAATCACTCTTGATACCAACTAGCATACATTAAATAATTGTTTGCTATTTTATTTATCATTTCTTTCGTCTGTTCTGGTTCAATATTCTTTACTTTTTTTGCTGGAACGCCTGCATAAACACTATTGGCTTCTATTATGGTGTTACTTAAAACCAATGCATTTGCTGCAATAATCGAATTCTCATGAATCACCGCATGATCGAGAATCGTTGCACCAATTCCTACCAATACATTATCCATTATTTTTGCTCCATGAATGGTTACATTGTGACCAATAGATACATTGTTTCCGATTTCAATGATCGATTTTTGATACAGTGTGTGCAAAACCGATCCATCTTGAATGTTTACCCTATTTCCAATACGAATGGAATTTACATCGCCACGCAAAACGGCATTAAACCATATACTACAATCATCGCCAAGAATTACATCGCCAACAATTGTAGCATTTTCAGCAAAGAAACAATTTTTTCCATAAGTAGGTGAAAAGCCACGAACGGTTTTTATTAAGGCCATCGTTTTATAAAATATTTAATAAAAAAAACAAAATATGAGTACAAACTTAAAGCAATTGCAAACTTAGTAATAAATAGCTCGAAAATGATTGAAATAATAGTGTTTTTGAAAAGCTAAATATTGTTATGTTCTACAATATAAAGGCATGTCATTTTACTTTTTTTTGGCTTACTTTGTTGAATTAAATTGCTTTAAAAATCAATTACAATATACCATGAGCAAGAACGCTAATATTGTTGAAAAAGAAGATGTGGTAATCCGTTTTTCGGGTGACTCAGGTGATGGTATGCAGTTAACTGGAACTCAGTTTTCGAATACCTCAGCATTGTTTGGAAATGATGTCTCAACTTTTCCGGATTACCCTGCAGAAATTAGAGCTCCTCAGGGAACTGTAGGTGGTGTTTCAGGTTTTCAATTGCATTTCGGACATAGTGAAGTAAATACACCTGGCGATTATGCTGATGTTTTAGTTGCTATGAATCCAGCTGCACTAAAATCGAATATTATTTGGGCAAAAAAGGGTGGCACGATTATTATTAATGAAGATGCTTTTACTGAAAAAAATTTAGTGCGTGCAGGATACGATTTTGATCCCATAGAAAAATATAAAAGAGATTATAATTTTATTTGTGCACCAATATCCAACTTAACAAAAGAGGCTTTAAAGGATTTTGAAATGGATCAAAAAAGTATTCTTCGTACAAAGAATATGTTTGCCTTAGGTATGGTATATTGGTTGTTCGATCGTCCTTTATGCTATACGGAAAAGTTTTTTGAAGAAAAATTTAGAAAAAAACCACAAGTGGTTGAAGCAAATAAATTAGTTCTTAGAGCGGGTTTTAATTTTGCTGAAACTATTGAGGCCTTACCAATGCACTATAAAGTAGCTCCAGCAAAAATTAAGTCTGGAACCTACCGAAACATTAGTGGGAATACGGCAACGGCATGGGGCTTAATAGCAGGCGCAGAGAAAGCAAATTTGCCATTATTTTGCGGCTCTTATCCAATTACTCCAGCAACTGAAATTCTTCATGAACTTGCCATGCGAAAAGATTTGGGAGTAAAAACTTTTCAAGCGGAAGATGAAATTGCGGGTATATGTACTGCTATTGGTGCCGCATTTGCCGGAAATTTAGCTTGTACTACAACTTCAGGGCCAGGTTTGGCTTTAAAAACAGAAGCTTCAGGTTTAGCGGTTATTACTGAGCTTCCGCTAGTAATTGTAAATGTGCAACGAGGCGGACCTTCAACGGGGTTACCTACAAAAACAGAACAATCTGATTTACTGCAAGCACTACACGGAAGAAGTGGAGAAGCCCCACTTGTTGTAATCGCAGCAAGTACTCCTTCAAACTGTTTTGATTATGCCTTTGAAGCATCAAGAATAGCTTTAGAGCACATGACTCCAGTTATCTTACTTACCGATGGTTTTCTTGCCAATGGATCAGAACCATGGAGAATACCAAAAATGGAATCTTTACCAACAATAAATGTCCCTTTTGCAACTCCTGAAGATGAAAATTATTTACCTTACAATAGAGATCCTGAAACATTAGTTAGAAAATGGGCTATACCTGGTATGAAAGGTTTGGAACATAGAATAGGTGGATTAGAAAAGATGGATAAAACAGGTGCGGTTTCTTACGTTCCTGAAAACCACGAGGTAATGACATACCTTCGCGACGATAAAATAAAACAAGTGGCGCAAACAATTCCGGAACTTAAAATAATAGGTGACGAAGATGCCGACTTGCTTGTAATAGGATGGGGTGGCACTTATGGACACCTATATTCTGCAATTAAAGATATAAGAAAAGAAGGTAAAAAAATTGCCTTTGTACACTTTCATTATTTATGGCCATTGCCAAAGAATACAGTTGAGCTAATTGGTAAATTTAAAAAAGTGGTTGTTTGTGAATTGAATTTAGGTCAATTAGCCGATCACTTAAGAGTGAATGTGCCCAAATTAGAGTGCGAAAAATTTAATAAGATACAAGGACAACCATTTACAATAGTTGAACTTAGCGAAAAGTTTAACCAATTATTGGAGGAATTATAATTATGGAACAAGTTGAATATAAATTAACAGCCAAGGATTTTAAAAGTGATCAGGAGAACCGATGGTGTCCTGGTTGTGGCGATCATGCCATTTTGAATTCTATACAGAAAGCCATGGCCGAATTAGATATAGCACGAGAGAAAATTGCTGTTATTTCAGGTGTCGGATGTTCGTCTCGCTTTCCATATTATATGAATACTTACGGTTTTCATAGTATACATGGTAGAGCTGCTGCAATAGCTTCTGGAGTAAAAGTTGCTAATCCGGATTTGGCCGTTTGGCAAATTTCTGGTGATGGTGATGCAATGGCTATTGGAGGAAATCATTTTATTCATGCTATTCGCAGGAATATTAACATGAATATGATCATTTTTAATAATGAAATATATGGTTTAACTAAAGGACAATATTCTCCAACTTCTCCCTTTGGTGCAGTAACTAAATCATCTCCTTTTGGAACGGTTGAACAGCCATTTCACCCAGGCGAATTAGTTATTGGTGCACAAGGAAAATTCTTTGCGCGTTCTATTGACTATAATGTAAAACTTACAACGGATGTTTGTGTTAAAGCAGCGAAGCATAAAGGAACATCGGTGGTTGAAATTTTGCAAAATTGTGTTATTTATAATGATGCATGTCATGCAGCATTAACCGATAAAGAAGAAAAGGAAAATAGAACCATTGTATTAAAACATGGAGAACCTATGATCTTTGGCAAAGAAAAAGATAAAGGATTGATTCTTGATGGAATGAAATTAAAGATTGTTACTTTAGCTTCTGGTGGTTTTACTATAGATGATTTGTTAGTTCACGATGCACATGAAAATAATCCTGGAATTCATACTATGTTAGCAAATATGAGATACCCTGATTATCCGGTTGCATTAGGGGTTATCCGACAAGTTAGTGCGGTTACATATGAAGAAAGTGTGGTAAATCAGATTTCAAAAGTAAAACAAACTGCTAAATTTAAAAGTATGAATGATGTATTGTTTAGCGGAAATACTTGGGAAGTAAAAGATAAATAAGATAGAATTATTATATTAGAGAAAGCTCCATTATTGGGGCTTTTTTTTGTATCTGACCTCTATGGTATGCCCATTCATACAACTTATGAAATCTACGGTAGTTCTTTGTCTTTTTATCCTCAAAGGCTCTTTGGCAAAGTGCGGTCTAAATTAGGGTCGGATGTGTGACTTTGTAATGTGCCTGAAATAGCGTTGGTTTTTTTGGGATTGTAAGCAATAAACGTTTTTTATCGACTTGTTGTGTGGCGTTTTATTCTGTAATATTTATTTTTGAATTATAGTATTCTAAGAATCCATTTTGCCCTTTCAATTTTAGGATATTTTGATTCTCTATAAAATTCTGTCCATATTTTTCCCAGCGTTTAGTCCAACTTTTGAATTTTTTACATGGGAACTCATCACATTGATAACAATACGATACACCTTTATCTTTACAGCACAAATGAAATGTCTTACAGTTTTCACATCTGGCATAATTTATTTCGGCACCTGGGCATGGTTTTTTTTCTCTGGTATAAGTTGGACATCCACCACAAAAACAGCCACAAGCTGGCACTCTCCCTTGATAGTTTTTAAGTTCTAATTTTTGAATGGAGGCTTTAACCAATTCAAGAGGCATTGAAATTATTTCTGAAATTTCTTTTAATGTATTTCCTTCTTTAGTTAGTCTATATGCAAGAAATTCCATTGATTCTCCAACTTCTATAATATTTTTATCGAGGTCGTAAAATCTTATTACTTTTTGTCTCCATGGTTGTTCTCTTAATTCGTGAACAAAATCAACTTTGATTTCACTCAATTTATTTTCTAATTGTTGGAGATTGTCATATTCAAAATATAATTCAAAATTATTGCAGTTTGTCTTTATCTCTTTATTATCAATTAGCTTTTGAAAGTGCGATTTCTTATGAATGGCAAAATCTCCTTCAAAAGTTACATTCTCGCCAAAATCAAATTTCACTTTTTGCTCTAAAACTTTCTCATAAAATTCACGTGATTTTTTAATATCGGCAACTGTTATTAAAGGGCAAATAAATTTCATTTTTTTTAGGCTTAATAGTTATTCTGTTCATCAATTTTATAAAAACTCTTAGTCTCAGGTTCTCCAAAATGCCTTACAAGTCACTAATAGCATTTAAAGTATGGTGTTAGCGGCTTGTAAGGTTTTATGCATTGTCATAGCAAATCAATTTTACTCGCAAATATAAAAATATTTATTTGCGCTTGTGAGCTAAAGATTCGAGTGCCAATTCCTGCCTGGCAGGTAGGCAAGGCAGGAAATTTTATTTTTCAGCGAAGAATTAATTTGCAGGCTTTCAAATATATATTAGGTTTGCAAACGCACTTAACTCGTATTTTTTATAGGCATATACAAAGGGCGTTTATTGTATTATGAATTTTTTCGTTGCAATTCCTTTGTCCGTTTTTGCTTTTATAATATAAATTCCGCTTGAAAAATTTATTAGATCAATTGTTGTTTTTGTACTTGATGTATTCAAGGTTTTTACGATTTGTCCTTGCTCATTAATTATTTGAATTGTTCCATTATTTAATCCAGTGATTTCAATTTTATCATTTGCAGGATTTGGGTAAATACGGATATTGTTTTCTGTAAAATTATTATTTTGAATAGAGGTAACATAGTCATTGCAATAATAAACGCCAGTGTCAATACATGCAAAAATAGTGATACTGCTAAGTACAGGATTTACTTTAAACTTGTGAATATTTTTATTGGGTAGCCCTGTATTTAAAAAAGTAAAATTATTAGCAGTTGTATCGTAAATGGCAACTCCTTCGAAAGGTGCAGAAGCTCCATTAAAGCCAGTGAATATTTTGCCTAAAACATCAAATCCAACGGTGTTCATATTGTCAATATAATATTCTATATTCCATGTATGGCCGAAATTGTATGAAATATACAAGCCCGATGAATTTGACATTCCGGTAAACACACCGTATAATATTCCGTTTTGATTAAACGCAATGTCATGAATGATAACGACTGATGATGATTGATTCCATGTGTTACCGCTGTCGTCTGAATAATAGGTGGCAAATATGTTGTTTTCTTGAGTTACTACAATATGCTGTTCGTAGAAATCCATAGTAGTACATCCTTTGTCCTGAAAGTAGGGAACTGCTTCCCATGTTAGCCCATCGGAAGAGCTCAGCATCCCGTTGTATCTTGTTCCAGCATAATATGTATTATTGATAGTATTGTACTTGATGAATGTTGGATTGAAGCAATATTCTACCAAATAAAAAGTGTTGGTTGATAAGTTGAGTTTATAAATACCGTCGGAATAACTTCCGTTTCCCATGACAAGAAGAATGTTACTTGTGTCAAAGGGAATCGCTTCCATTACCGGAAGACCATAATTAATTGTATTCCATGAAGCACCTACGCCGTTATTTACACAAACTCCGCTATCAGTGCAAATTACATCATAACCGTCACTACCCGCACCAAACAAGATGTTGTTGGCATGAATTCCAGTGGGACCGTATGTTGTCCAGTTGAAACTGAATACAGTCACATACAGGGTCATTAATAATAGTGTAAAAATTGTTTTCATAATTTCTCCATTTTAAAATAATGTTTAATATTTGACTATTTCATATTTACATGAGGGGTTTATAAACTATTCCTATTTCTCCATTATTACTATGTTAGGTTAGTACTTTTTTTTGCCTTGTGTATAAAGTGTGTTGGCTGGCGGTTTAACTTTAACAAATTTGTCTTTCATATAATAGTCTTTTTCCGTATGATTCAATAGCACCTTTTCCTCTTAGGAAACAGCTTGTAAGTAAATCTATGTCATTAGTGAAATCTAAAGCTTTATTCAGTAATTCTTTTTCTTTATCAGACCACGGTTCATAGGCTCTAGGGTATTGTATTCTTGCTTTTTGTATATATTCAGAAAGATTTTCAACTTTAGTAATTTCTAATTCTGAAACTTTTTGTTTTAATTGATTAATTGCATTCTCTGATAGTTTATTAAAGGTTTGCTGTTGAAAAAAATCAATATTTGACCACGGATCTTCATTCCTTTCTTTTTTTGTTGATGGATAAAATTCATTAAGAAATTCAGTTAAATGATCTGTGAGAAAACCTTTTGTTTTAATAAATTTATATTTACCATAAAGTTCGTTTTTATTTATTTCTTCTTGTTTAAATTTCTTTACACCTAGAAGAAAGTTTGTCAATCTATTAGGTGTAAGATTAATTTTAGATTGTTTGAAAACTTCGATTGAATTTCTAATATCCTCTTCACTAATTTGAATTTCTTTTCGATTGGTATAAGAGTTTAATTTTAACTCATTAATTGCAATTTGAAGAGCTCGAATAACATTTCTTTCATTCAGTACGTTATCTTTTTCAAGTTCTTCTCCTGTAGTAGGGGAATACCCAGAAGCAAGTGCTTCTAAAATTTCAATTACAGTATTTTTTTCCATAATTTTAATTTTGTAGTGTGCTTTTAGTAACTAGCAGCCAATTTACAAGTTATGAAAAGAGCTGTATTAGTGGCTTGTATCGTTTTAGCAACCTTCATAGTAAATCAATTTCACTCATAAATATAATAATATTTTAATGCGCTCGTGAGCTAAAGGTTCGAGTACTAATTTAAGCAAATTATATTTTTATAAAAAATAATTTGCTGTAAATCCAAGTTCGAATGAAGTTTCAAGCTGAACATTGTCCGTATTTTTTATGCATTGTGTGTGCTCATAATGGCTTCCATAGCCCACACTTGTAAGGTATAGTTGATATTTTCCAAAGAGTGTGATTAAAGTTGATAAAGACATTAACAATAATCAAGTCTCGAAATGCTTAGCAGTGGGGCATTAAAGTTGAAGGAAAGGGCGCAGTGGGCAACCACAGGTATGAACCGACCAAAGGGAATAACTAAAAAGCTGTAGGCATGATCTGTACTGACGAACGGATATTGTAGAACTATAGTAAATCATACAAGGTGTATATGAGGCATATTGAGTTCGATAAGGTGACACACCTCGCCTAAGTAAACTGAAATGAAGCTGAAACAGGCTAAAGTCGTCCCAATTATTCACTTCACTTCACCGCTTTTTGCTATATTGCGTGTTAACAACTGGCTTTCTTTTCAGTATTCAATTGTTTATCATTTTAAGTACTAATTATTCTTGATTGCACAATAGATATCCTAGATGCTTAAAATTAAGGAATTTAGCATGTTTTGTTTAAGTTTTATTTTAAGTGATTAAGACGTTTTGTTTCAACAAATTTATTGTCAACATTAAGAGAATAGAAAAATATTCCACTTGAATATTTATTTGCATTCCATATTACCTCATGTTCACCGGCATTAAGTCTTTCGTTTACAATCGTTTCTACTTCTTGCCCCAAAATATTAAAAATTTTAAGTGATACCTTATTTTCTTTTGGAATAGTAAAATGTATTGTTGTATATGAATTGAACGGATTTGGATAATTTTGTGAGAGTGAAAATTCGCTCGGTGTTTGATTGTTTTCAAGTATACCTGTTGGTCTCGAATATTCATAAGCACCCATATCAATTCTGCCCCCTATAATTCTGGCATTCCCGTCAATATCGTATAACGGAAGATGTAAGCCACTTGTATCAGGACTACCTGCGTTATTGCACGGAGAATTTTTTGTTAAATGATAATCATAATTATTTTCATCAACAAAAAACGGATTTTCATTTATATTTCCTTCGCCTGCCCAATCTTCTGAAATATTTGAATAAGTTATTATCACAGAATCTTGAGGCCCGAAATAATCGATTTGGTCAGGTGTATTACCCCATATTATAGAATTTATTAATAATGTTGAATAACAATAAATTCCTCCGCTTTCAACTGAAGCTGAATTATTTGCTATTGTTACATTGATTAATTTTGTATTTACAATTCCTTCGTAATAAATGCCTGCACCATATTCTGAATTATTATCAGTAATGAGAACATTTTTTAATGTAGGACAATTATTTTCACCACCAAAATTCCAAAATAATATTCCTCCTGCCAGAAAATTAGAAGAATTTTTTGATATTATAGAATTTTCAATTAACGGATTTGCATCTGCAATATAGCATCCTCCACAAACTGATGTAGCGTGATTTTCGGAAACAATTAAGTTCGTCAATATTGGATTTGATTCAATTATTACTATACCACTTCCGTTATTTGCAGAATTGTTATTAATGTCAATATTTGTAAAAGTTGTATTTGCATTGACCCAATTCATTATCCCGCCACCTACATGCGAGGAATTATTTGATATTGTTAAGTTTTCAAAACAAGAATTTGTTTCTTTTAAAAAAATACCGCCACCCCAATCAGCAACCGAATTCTGATTTATTATTAAGTTTTTAAATTGGGGATTTGCGGAAATACAACAAATTCCGCCACCTGCATATACCCAAAACTCGGGAGTATCATCATAAGGTTGAATATAATTGCCGCTTCCGTTTGTTATAGAAAAACCGCATAAGACAGCAGTAGAATTTTCGTCGTTATTAAACGTAACCACACTACCAAAATCTGAATTAACAAGACTTCCTCCGTCAATTACTGTTTGCGTAATATAATTTTCGTCGTGTGTTGTCAGGAACCAGGAAGCTACCACAATATTTTTACCATTGAAATTTACGTTCTCATAGTAAGTGCCCGGGGCAACAAGAACCGTATCATGCTCCAAAGCTGTATTCATTCCCTGCTGAATAGATGGTTGGTCGGCTGGAACGTTGACGATAGCAGCATTCAAAAAGGAGGTAAAAATTAGTAAGCTAAGTAATATAATTATATTTTTCATTTTCAATAAGGTTTCAATTTATTGTTGAATTTAAATTATAAATGCAATTTTTTCGGATAAGCTGGTGTGGTCAGCAATCTTTCCGATTGGTTTGTTTTGTATGTCATTATATGTTTTTGCATCATGTTGTATACTGTAGTTGTCTTTTTTGCCTTGTTGTAAACAACGGATGGTTCTGAATAGTTGCCGAATGTGGGTTACTTCCCTTTCCATATACGATGAATATAGCGCGGGCTAAAACTGTTGAATAACCTACTAGACGGCAATTATTTATGATCTAATTGTTGGTAACTGTATTTTTATTCTACAGCATAAACAGCATATCCGCGTGAAGGAGCCCAAAATTCCCCCCAGAAATTATAAGTCTTCGCATCTTGAGGCGAATTTGAATCATTGTTACCTCTCCATGCTACAGGTTTAAAACTACAATTCTCCCATTGGGTTTTCACACATTTACCAGCCCAGCGACCTTCATTTTTATTAAGGACATATACTAAGCCTTTTTTATCGTTAAACCCTCTTCTTTGCATAATGTATAAGCCTGAATCTGCATACAAAACATCGGCGTCTCCTCCCGCATATTTTTCATGAGCAGAAATAAGTGCATCAATTCCGCTATTGTTTTCTGACTGTGCTAAATCAAAATTGAAATAATCTTGCCAAAAAACACATGGATAACCAGGGTGAGTAAGTATAAACGAATATGCAAGCATTTTATCAGCAAAAATCTCTTTATCAGAAACATCAGGATGAGGCCAGCACGTATCATGGTTTTCTACAAAAGTAACAGCATTATATGGCCTATCCAACAAAGTATTATTCCAATAAGCTAAGTCTCTTAAATCATACTCTTTATCAAGACAAAGTTTTCTTAATTTACTTCTCAATGGGAAATCAAAAGCAGAAACAGGATTATCTGAGAAATTATTGATTTCATTTAACCAATATTCTATAGTTTGGTCATTATCATCCCAAAGCTCTCCAACTCCAAAAGGCTTATAATATTCAGAAAAATCATTAGATACTTTGTATCTCATTTCCTGAATAGATTTAGTCATCCAGCCTCCATATCCTTTAACACAATCGTACCTAAAACCATCAAAACCGATTTCTTCAATTAGCCATTTACAGTAATCTAATATTTCTTTATATATCAAAGGATTTCTATGGCATAAGTCTGTTTTAGAATATCCGCCAAATGTACTTCCATCATAAGATTCATAAACAGATGGGTGAAAAGAATCATAATCTCTTTCAAATTTTCCACTTTTTGGACTAAATTTTGTGTACCATTTATCTCCTGTATGAGGATTTTCTTCTAATTCACCACCACTACAATGGTTAAAAACTAAATCTGCTAAAACTTGCATATCCTCGTTATGGGCTGTTCTGATTAGGGAAAGTAAGTCATCTTTCGAACCATACCACGTTTCTTTTCCGTCATGATGCTTTTGCTGAAACTCTCCTAAATCATAAAAATCACTAGGGTCATACCCCATACTAATAACATCTTGTGCTTTACAAGCAGGAGGTAACCATAAAGCTGTTATACCTGAATTTTTTAATTGAGGTATTTTTTCTTTAACATGTTTCCACCATTTGAACTCTTGATTTGCAACTCTTGGACAATCCCAATAGAATGCTTGCATTAAAACTCCCATAGTATTTGCATTTATGTGAAATAATATTGTAGTGTATTCTTCTAGCTATTGTTGCCAACGATAATGCTATGAAAAGTACGGTATTAGTGGCTTGTGGCGTTTTTAGTCCCTTCATAGCAAATCAATTTTCGAGTGCCAATTTAAGCAAATTATTTCTATACGAGAAATTGTTTGCGGGCTGTCAAGTACAGAATAGTTTTGCAATAGCACCGTATTAGTATTTTTTGTAGGTTTTGTTATCATTTGTGTTTTGATTGGTTCGCATAACAAAACTATATCAAGGATTGTATTAATAGACTATTGAGTGCAAATATTTTACAAGAAAAGCGATCAAATGATAGATAGTAAAGTTTAAAAAAAAATATTAATGAATTTGAACAAGATTACCATAACGGAGTTCTTATTTTAGACTTTTGAATTATCCAATTTAAAATCTCATTTATGAGGCTGATATCTTATGTTGTTTTAAGCTTTTTTTTACTTATTTCTGCTCAGAGTTTTTCTTCAGAACGAAAAAAAATTCTTGTACTGCATTCTTATCATCAGGGATTGCGGTGGACTGATAATGTAAATCTAGGTATCAAGGAAGTTATGGATTCATTGGGAAATGAATACGAATTGGATTACGAATATCTTGATACAAAACAGAATCCTTCCTTGGAATATCTTAATAAACTAGTTGAGCTATACGACCTGAAATTGGAAAAGGAAGAATACGATGCCATTATCGTTTCCGATAATAATGCCTTATCTTTTGTAAAAGATCACCGAAATAAGTTTTTTAATAATACACCGATCATTTTTTGTGGAATTAATCATTTCAAAAATGAATTCATTGAGGGCTTAAACAATATTACCGGAGTTGCCGAAGTAGTAGATTTGGAAGGGACTATTGATTTGGTGCTGAGCACCAGACCAAACACCAAACATCTTCTTATTATCAACGATAACAAAACGACTACAGCCAGGTTGAACAAACAACTGCTACTTGATCTTGAAAATAAATATACGAAGAGGCTGAATTTTATTTATTACGAGGATCAAAGTCTTGAGGAATTGGTTGGAAATATCCAAAAAGTTAAAGGGGACACTTCAATTTTATTACTGACTTTCAATAAAGATAAAAATGGAAAGTTCATTAGTTTTCAGGATAATTTAGATATTATAGTGCCCCAATGCAGCGTGCCCGTTTATATTGCATGGGCATTTTTCATATCCGATGGGGTACTTGGTGGAAAGGTGGTGAGTGGGAAACTTCATGGGAGAATGGCAGCTCAAATGCTTGTTAAAGTAATTTCCGGAACACCCGCAGATTCAATTCCAATTTACCTTAAACCGCTTGACAGGTATGTGGTTAATTACAACGAGCTTAAGCGTTTTAATATAGATAAGACGACCCTTCCCCTTGAAACTTATATTGTAAACGAACCCCAGACCTTTTATAGTGAAAACAAGGAATGGGTTCATATTATTTTTGGGATCCTATTTCTTGCAATTGTTATAATAATTGTTCTTTCCAGGGCTGTTTTACTTAGAGTTAAGGCAGAAAAAGCCTTAATGAGAGAACGGAATCTATTAAAGATATCCATAATGCATGAGCGCTTGATTGGTAAGATAGGACGTTTGTTAAATGCTTCGGAAGACTTTAAAAATGTTTTGGATGATGTCTTAAAATTGATGACCGATCAGTTAAATGTTGCAAGGATAAGTCTCTATTCTTTTAATGATTCATTAAATTCAGGTGTAAAAATTAAGAGTCGTGTTTCAACTAAAGGTGAACGTATAAAGGATGTTGATCAGTTTTATTTTTCTGAAATTAAGGATATTATTACCAGAGTAAAAATGAATCTAAGTATCGTTTCTCACGATTTATCAGACCTAAATAAAAAGGAACAAGATTATTATAGGAAAAGAAATATAAAAGCTGTTGTTGTATTGCCAGTGATGGTTGAGAATGAAGTGCGGGGCTTGATGGGGTTTTCACAAAATACGGTTCATCATTGGACCAGAGATGAAATCAGTATCTTTTATTCTACCGTCAACATGATAGCGAATGCATGGGAGCGTAATTCTTTAATGAACGATAGATTAGAAGCGGAGCAAAAAAATATAGAGGCCGTGAGAATGTTGGAGGAATCGTCTCTCCTGGCATCAATTGGGGTTTTGTCTGCGGGGATAACTCATGAAATTAATCAGCCTTTAAATGCTATTAAAATTACGGCTGATAGTGTTTTGTATTGGCAGAAGAGAAATCCTGGCCTATTGCCCGAAATGTTTGTTCGGAAAATTAATACGATTTCGGAAGAAACCTCACGCATTGATTCAATCATCAAACACATGCGAACATTTTATGACAAACAACCTGTGGCTTTGAATGAGACCATAGATATGGTTGAAGGGGTGAAACGATCTTTGTCTTTGGTTAAACGTCAAGTGAGTGATCATAGCATTGAATTGGTTGAAGAACTTCCTAAAACACCTTTGCTTGTGTGTGCAAATTATGTGCAGTTTGAACAGATTGTTATAAATTTGGTTGTAAATGCAATCCATTCTCTGGATCAGGTTCAAAAGGATACTAAAAAAATAAGACTCCATGTTTATCAGGATTCCACTCATGGTATTTTGGAAATTCATGATAATGGTGAAGGGATTGATAATTCTATTCGTGAGAAAATATATGATCCTCTTTTCACAACAAAAGGATCAGAAAGTGGAAGCGGCTTGGGTATGGCCATAGTAAAATTGTTTATTGATAGATTTCAGGGTGAAATATCAGATTATAATAATGATGAAGGGGGAGCTAGTTTTATATTGCGTTTTAAATTACACGATCAGATATAATGTACCATAATATAGGAAATAGTTAACGAATAAAACGAGCCATGATGTTGCTGAATAAGAGATGTATACTGACGGGAGCAGAGCCGTGCACCGAACTTTTTCGAAAGGATTTGGTGCGTTTGATCTGACCATTAAAAATAAATTATAAAAGATGAATATTCTTATTGTTGATGATGATAAATCAAGTGGTTCTGCAGTGGCAGAATTCATTGAGGAGCAGCTGGGTCATAAAATTAAACTTTGTCATAATGGTGAAGATGCCTTGTCTTTTTTAAAGGATGACGATTATCAAATGGTTATATCTGACATAAGAATGCCAGGTATTTCGGGTTTAGATCTTTTGAAAAGAATAAAGCAATTACCCAATGGAGCAACCATTGAAGTTGTTATAATGACTGGTTTCGGAGATATGGAAACATCTATTGAAGCCTTGCGTGGTGGGGCTTACGATTATTTACTTAAACCTGTTAATATTGAGGAGTTAGCCATTCTGATTGAACGTATTGCTGAGAATATTCGATTAAAATATGAAAACAGCCATTTAAAAGAGAATTTTAAACAGGAAATTTCCAATGTAAAAAAGGAAGAGGCTGAAAGAATTAAATACTATCAAACAACCATTCGAGAAATCACCAGTGTTGGTAAAGTTGGTGTTTTTTCTGATGCAATGCGTGAAGTAGTTAAGATGGCAGAACAATTTCATGAAGACAGAACCGTACCTGTTTTGATTGAAGGGGAGACGGGTACAGGAAAAGAGGTGATGGCTCGTTTGGTTCATTTTGGGCAACAAATTGATATTCTTCAACCTTTCATATCCATCAACTGTTCCGCCATATCACCAACTTTGTTCGAAAGTGAACTTTTTGGATACGATGAAGGCGCATTTACCGGAGCCCGGAAAGAGGGGAAATTAGGAAAACTGGAACTGGCACAAGGGGGAACGCTGTTTTTGGATGAAATTGGTGAATTGCCTCTTGATATGCAACCCAAATTGTTGCGGGTTTTAGAGCAAAAGGAGATGTATCGGGTTGGTGGAAACAAACCCATAGTTTTGGATGTCAGAGTCATTTTTGCCACAAATCGAAATCTGAAACAAATGGTGGCAGAAAAAACCTTCCGAAGTGATCTGTATTATCGGTTGAATACGGGTAGGCTGTTTATTCCTCCATTACGCGAACGCAAAGAGGCTATTTTATCCTTTTCACAAGTTTTTTTGGATCAGTATTCTAAAAAACGGGGACGTAAATTCCGCTTTATTAGTAAGGAGGCAAAAAAAATGATGCAGGAATACGATTGGCCGGGAAATATCAGAGAACTTAAAAACTCCATTGAAAGAGCCACATTGCTATTTGATGATATTGAGTTACGACCTGAGCATTTACGGTTTTTACAAGCTGAGGATAATGAATTCCAGGCCTCAGAACGACCCATTGTTCCCGGAAGAATTGTATTGCCTGAAGATGAATTACCCATTGAGCAGTTGGAGTTGGAGATTGTTCAAAAAGCCTTGAAAAAATTCGAAAATAACAAATCTAAAACTGCCGACTACTTGGGTATTACACGAAGTGCGCTTCGAAGTAGAATGAATAAACTTTAGGTATTCCTTAGACATCTTCTTTAAAAACATAAATAAACAATAATATTATAGTCAATCTTACTTGTGTATAGCTCACATGTAGGATTGACTATTTTTTTTGTATGATTTTGTATATGTGTTTATCCCAAATCGATCATTAGAAAAGAGAAACGTGGCGTAAGGATTACTATTGCCAGATTTCAACAAATTCAGAATTAAAAAATATTGCGTTTCAACTTTTTGAAATGTGTAAATTTTGTTCGTCTGGATGTCATTGCGAGTATTATAAATCCTGTTAATTATATGACTGTTTTTTACTGTTCAGAAACCGCCAACTGTTCAGTACTGCATAGTGCGTGCCTTACACGTGTTCAGAAATGAACAGTTTTGCAAACGATTTAAATTGATCGTTATGCAAACCTTTTCTCTACCTAATGTATTGATATAGAGAAGCGTATTATTTAGAAGGATTCTATATAACGATGCTTTTAATATTATGGCATTCCTATTGGATAGCGTGTTCACAACAAACCTAAAGAACAGTCACTCAAAATATTAAAATCATGATACTATTAGATCAGTTTTTAGAAAAATCAGCCCTTGTGGGAAATGAAAACCGCATAATGAAAATGGCTGATTTTAAGAATGAATTTAAAAAAGGAGATTTTGAATATATAAATGCTCCGGGTTTTCAACTTTTCTTTGATATTAGGGCAGGAGAAAAGGGAATAAGGAGTGCATTGGTTGAAGCAGATTTTGCTATTGCAGAAACAGGGTCGGTAGTTATTGATAGCTCTAACGAAAATTTGCGATTAGCGACCTGCTTGGCCGAAAAACTAGTCGTGGTTTTCCCTTTAAGCAAACTGGTTGATAGTTTGCATGATGTCGCTGAATTTCTGGAAGAAAGAACTTCAGGTATGGGGGGCTATGTTGCTTTTATTACAGGAGCCAGCCGTACAGCCGATATTGAGCGGGTACTAACGGTTGGAGTACATGGGCCTAAGGAAATGACAGTAATTATTATAAATGATTTATAAGCAGAAGCCATGAAAATACAGACCAAAATAGACGAGAAATTAAATGATAAGATATTGTATCAAAACCTTAAGGGTTTTGCCACAGCATATAAGGCATCAAAGGAGAATGCCTACAAAGGATTGGACTTCGAAGTGTTACGAACCATAGTTCATGATTTAAAGGATCGTGATTTAAATAAAGTCATGCAACAATTCAACCAATTTAAAGAGAATGTTGAGATACATGGTTGTAAAGTATTTCAAGCTAAAACGGGTGACGATGCCTGCAGATATATTGCTGATGTCATGAAAAATCATGGCGTGAAATATATGGTGAAGAGTAAGTCTATGACCTCTGAAGAAATTCAATTGAATCAGTATTTAGAGAAAGAAGGCTTGAGTCCTATTGAAACAGATTTGGGCGAGTGGATTCTGCAGATTGCCAATGAGCATCCATCACATATGGTGATGCCTGCCATTCATAAAACCCGTCAGCAGGTGGCTAAAATATTCTCCGATTATACAGGCGAAGAGGTCGACCCTGAGGATATTAAAGCCATGGTTGAGATTGCCCGCAGGTTTCTTAGAGAATCGTATTTTAAAGCCGGAATTGGAATGACAGGTGCAAATGTTGCTGTTGCCAGTACGGGAACTATCGGCTTGATAACCAATGAAGGAAATGCACGATTGACATCTACTGTTCCTCCCGTGCATATTGTTCTGGTTGGATATGAAAAACTTTGCGACAATTTTAATCAGGCCCTGGATATTGTTCGCGTTTTACCCAAAAGTGCCACCGGTCAAATTATAACATCCTATGTGTCCTGGATAAAGGGAAGAAATATTTCTTATAAAAATGAAGAGGGTATTAAAGAGACACATTATGTTTTTCTTGACAATGGGCGATTGGCTTTTTTCGAACACCCCAAATTCAAAGAGGCTCTTAAATGTATTCGTTGCGGAAGTTGTGCCAATATCTGTCCTGCCTATGAAATGGTTGGTGGTCATGTTTATGGAGATCGATACATTGGCTCCATTGGACTGATACTTACAGCCCTTTATCAAGGGGATGAAGCTGCAAAAGATATTCTTAAGATGTGTATTGGATGTCGGGCCTGTTCCTTTAATTGCCCTTCAGGGATAGATCTGCAAAGTTTAATTTCGGATTTAAAACTTGTTGTAGGTAAAAAATATGGCATCAATCCCATTAAGGCAAAGGTGTTTAAAACGGTGGTTGCCAAACCCAAAAGAATGAAATCCCTTTTAAGCATGGGAGCAAGTTTCCAATTCCCATTAACCACAACTCATAAGTTAAATCAGGAAAAAATAATAAAGATGGTTCCCATGTTGCCCAAAGAGATGGATTTTAGAAAATTTCCGGCTTTGGCTGCTAAAACATTTAGTAAACGATTCTTTAGGGAAGGGTATGATCAGTTTTCATCGCATCGTAAAGTATTCTTTTATCCGGGTTGTGCCATCGAGTATTTCTATCCTGAAATGGGATTGGCTATGGTTAAGTTGCTTCAGAAGAGTGGTATCCAGGTTGATATTCCCAAAAAAGCAGCCTGTTGTGGAATTCCTGCTATTGCTTCGGGAGATCCTGATAATGCCAAGACAATGATCTTTAATACGCTCGATAGTTTAAATAATACAGAAGATTATGAAGCCTTATTGGTTCTTTGTCCAACATGTGGGGGAGCTATAAAACATGAGTTTTTAGATTTTACAAAAGAAGATCCCGATCGCTATAAAAAAGCTGCTCAATTGGGACAGATGGTTACTCCTGTGGGAAAATTTCTTGAAGATAATAATATTAAGTTTCAGGTGATAGATCAAAAGAAAGTGACTTATCATACGCCTTGTCATGATACCCGATCTCTTGGGTATTCTGCAGAAGTTTTCCTTTCATCTATTCTGGGATCGCAATTTGTTCCTCTTACTGATAGCAATGTTTGTTGTGGGTTTGGGGGTACTTATTCTCTCGATTTTTCAAGTATTTCAAATGGAATACTAAATAAGAAAATTGAAAATATTGAGGCTACGGAAGCTGAAATTCTTGTAACGGACTGTCCGGGTTGTGTTATGCAGATAAATGGAGGCTTAATGCATCAAAATAAAGCGGTAAAGGTTTTACATCTCACCGAATTTATCGAAAATCACCTGATTGTTGTTGAATAGTTGTTTTGCAATTACGGCTTTAGTAAAACAACAAGTAAATATGATAAAAACGCATACAAATCATAACAAAAAATATAAATTATGAACGCAATATTAGCATTTTCACCCATTCTGTTAACCATTATCCTGATGGTTGGCTTTAACTGGGGAGCAAAAAAGGCCCTGCCTTTATCATTATTACTTGCTATAGCTATAGCTCTGGTTGTATGGAAAATTGACCTGCATCATGTTTTGGGCTATTCTTTTTTCGGGTTTTTAAAGGCATTTGATATTCTAATCATCATATTTGGGGCCATTCTGATTCTGAATACCATGAAAATTTCAGGAGCAATGGCAGCCATTAATAATGGCTTTAATGGTATTACAACAGATAGACGCATACAGGCGATTATTATTGGTTTTATGTTTGGAGCCTTTATTGAAGGTGCGGCAGGTTTTGGAACGCCTGCAGCTTTAGCAGGACCTCTTTTGGTTGGCCTTGGTTTTCCACCTTTAGCGGCAGCGATGGTCGCTTTAATTTATAATTCGGTACCTGTTCCTTTTGGGGCCGTGGGAACACCTATCAGTGGAGGAGCTATGGTCACTTTGGAACAAAATCTATTGAATGTAGGAGCAAACGTTGAAGGGTTTAAATTGATGCTTACCAAGTGGATTGCCATACCTAATGCCATGGTGGGGATTTTTATTCCTTTATTGGGGCTGATCATTCTGACTCGATTTTTTGGAAAAGAAAAATCAATAAAACCGGCTTTGGCAGCTGCTCCTTTTGCAATATTTGCAGGATTGGCCTTTGTTATTCCTTATGTTTTAATTGCCGTGACTTTAGGGCCCGATTTGCCCTCTCTGTTGGGAGGGTTTATAGGTTTGGGGATCGTTGTTTTTGCAGCAAAAAAAGGTTTTCTTGTACCTAAGAAGAAATGGGATTTCCCTGTTAAATCAGAATGGGAGTCCTCATGGATGTCCAAAGAGACTGTTGTGGAGCCAACTCAAACAAATATGAGTCTTTTTAAAGCCTGGTTACCGTATGCAATGATTGCAATCATTTTAGTCGTAACACGTATTCCTTCATTGGGACTGAAAGGTTTCCTGTCTTCTCAAACCTTAAGTTTATCTAATGTATTGGGTATTGAAGGGCTGGATTACGTATTGAAATGGGCTTATTTGCCAGGTACGATTCCTTTTATCATGGTTGCTTTAATGACGAATGTGATTTATCGAATGAAGGCTAAGGAAATCGTAGCGTCGTGGAAAACAACGTTTAAACAATTAACTGGTGCTGCTATAGCCCTGTTAGCTGGTGTTGCAATGGTTCAACTGATGTTAAAGTCGGGAACAAATGGTGCAGGACTGGATAGTATGCTAACGGTGATGGCTAATTCAATTGCTGATCTTTCTGGTGCTGCTTATCCTGTGATATCACCTATTGTTGGCGTATTGGGTTCTTTTATGTCAGGTTCAGCAACGGTATCCAATTTGTTGTTTGCTTCCCTGCAATTCGAAACAGCTTCCATCCTGCAGCTTCCTGAAATATTGGTTGTGGCAGCGCAAACCAGTGGAGCCGCTCTTGGAAATATGATTTGTGTTAACAATGTTGTGGCTGTTTGTGCTACAGTAGGCTGTGTAGGAGCCGAAGGTATAATTATACGTAGAAATGCCATCCCGGCTTTCATCTATTATCTGCTCATTATGCTGATTATTACAGTTTTAATTGTTTTAGGTGTTAACCCAATGCCTTTATAAGCAAACAAGAAATCGTGAATTACAATATGAGATCTTTTGTTTTAATCAAAAGGATTAATTTATCATCTCTTTTACCAGTTTGGAAATAGGTTTTACCTCAAAATTAACAAGAACTTGAATGAATATTTGGAATCAAAATAAAAAATAAGACTATGTTGAAAGAAAATTATAAGAAATTTTACGATGAGATACAATCTACGATTGAAAAATCGAGATTATATACAGATAAGCTTAGAAATCTGGCTTATGGAACTGATGCTGGTTTTTACCGTCTTATTCCTCAAATCATTATCCGTGCAAAGAATGAAAAAGAGGTGCAAAAGGCTCTTATTTTGGCTAATAAATATAATCTGCCTGTTACTTTTAGGGCGGCAGGAACGAGTCTGGCAGGACAGGCTATTACCGATTCGATACTCATAGTTGCGGGGAAAAACTGGGAAGAGTATGATGTGCTTGAGAATGGTGATGTCATTCGAATGCAACCGGGTATAGTTGGGGCACGTGTGAATCAGATTCTTGTTCCTTATGGACGAAAACTGGGACCCGATCCAGCCTCTATCAATTCTGCCATGATCGGGGGGATTGTGATGAACAATGCTTCGGGCATGAATTGTGGAACACATGAGAATTCGTATAAAACAATTCTTTCTGCACGTTTGATTTTTGCTGACGGAACAGTTCTCGATACAGGGAGTGATGAAAGCAAAAATAATTTTTTGAAGTCGCATGCCTCTTTTATCCGGACGATTGAAGCGATGCGCGATAGGGTTCGTGCCAATGAGTCTTTGGCAGATCGCATTCGTTACAAGTACAGCATTAAGAATACCACAGGTCTAAGCATAAATCCTTTTATCGACTATACTGATCCCTTTCAAATTATTGTGAATTTAATGGTGGGTTCAGAAGGAACCCTGGCTTTTATGTCGGAGTTGACAATGAAGACTGTTGTAAACCCCAAATTTAAGGCCAGTGCTATGATTTATTTCCATGATATCGTGCGAGTGTAGTCAGTAACTTGCAATCATCAATTTTTCGCAAAAGTAAATCGTCAAATTTTGGCAAAAGTAAATCGCCAAT
>JAEINW010000018.1 GCA_016342715.1 Salinivirgaceae bacterium
ATAAGCCACAACACTATCAAACATCAATTGATAAATAATTAAAAAGAATAGATTTGGGTGCATGATTGGTATTTTTTCAAATTGAGACTTCAGCTTGCACCCTTTTCTTTGTAGATTCTATTTCTTGGGGCGATGCCCCAAGCTAAACTATGCAAGGCTTTCAGCCTTAGTTTTTTTAAAAAAACCTATTTAGGTATTTATAAGGATAACCATATTTTATTTAATGCCTTAACTTTATGTGGATGTCTAAGCTGGGTTTGCTATTAAGTATAATATTCACAATTATGTTGATATTATTAAAACAAAATTTAACCGCAGCTACATTGATGATGGTTATACTTGTACTTTGTTTGCAGGGGGCATTCGCTTAGGAATTGCGTTATAAACATGGCGGTTTTTTATCACATAATTTATCTGTACGTTTATTCGAATAATTTAATTATTAACAGCCTGTTGAAAAAAATACCTTTAAATACCCTGTTCAAATAACTATATTTGTGCAAAATATTGGGTATGTCAGCAGTTTATTCAGAAGATGCAATTCGAACGCTAGATTGGAAAGAGCACATTCGCCGTAGGCCGGGAATGTATATTGGGAAATTAGGTGATGGTTCGTCACGCGATGATGGTATTTATGTACTTTTAAAAGAAGTTTTAGATAATTCCATTGATGAATTTATGATGGGAAATGGCAGACAGATTGATATTACCATTTCTGATAACGAAGTTAGTGTTCGTGACCACGGGCGAGGAATTCCTCTGGGAAAATTAATTGATGTTTCATCAAAAATGAATACCGGAGCCAAGTACGATTCTCAGGTATTTAAAAAATCAGTAGGATTAAATGGTGTAGGTATTAAAGCTGTAAATGCTTTAAGCACCCGCTTTAATATAAAATCGTTTCGCGAAGGTGAAGTAAAGGCCGTTGATTATTCATGCGGTAATATAGTAAACGATTATGCTATTGAAAAAACCACAGAGTCAAATGGGGTACTTACTGAATTTCGTCCCGATGAAGAATTGTTCGGCAATTTTCGTTATTTGCAAGAGTATGTTGAAATTCTTTTAAGAAATTACACATTTCTTAATTCTGGATTAACAATAACATTGAATGGTCAGCGCTTTGTCTCAAAGAACGGACTTCGCGATTTGCTTAATGAATATATGAATGCTCCAGGTTTGTATCCAATAATTCACATAAAAGATGAGGATATTGAGCTTGCAATGACTCATGGGCTTCAGTATGGCGAGGAATATTATTCATTCGTTAACGGACAGCATACAACTCAAGGTGGTACACATTTGATTGCCTTTAGAGAGGCCATAGTAAAAACCATTCGTGAATTTTACAACAAAAACTTTGACGCTGCGGATATTCGTTCATCTATTTGTGCAGCTATTAGCATTAAAGTAGAAGAGCCTATTTTTGAATCACAAACAAAAACAAAATTGGGTTCTAAAGATATGGGTCCTGAAGGACCTTCTGTCCGCAACTTTATTACCGATTTTCTTAAAAAACATCTCGACGATTTTTTACATAAAAATTCTGAAATCGCAGAAATACTCTTACAGCGAATTCATGATTCTGAGCGCGAACGAAAAGCCATTTCAGGCATAAAAAAATTAGCAAAAGAACGTGCAAAAAAAGCCAATTTGCACAACAAAAAGCTGCGCGATTGCAGGGTACATTACGATTCAAAACATGAACGCCGACTTGATGCTTCTATTTTTATTACCGAGGGTGATTCTGCCAGCGGCTCTATAACAAAGTCGCGCGATGTAGACACACAGGCTGTTTTTAGCTTAAAAGGAAAGCCTCTAAATTGTTATGGTCTTTCAAAAAAAATTGTTTACGAAAACGAAGAATTTAACCTGCTTCAAGCGGCATTGAATATTGAAGAAGATATGGATAATCTTCGCTACAACAATGTAATAATTGCAACAGATGCCGACGTTGATGGAATGCACATTCGTTTACTTATTATTACGTTTTTCTTGCAGTTTTTCCCTGATTTGATTAAAAACCGCCATTTGTACATTCTTCAAACTCCGCTTTTTAGAGTTCGAAACAAAAAGAAAACCTTTTATTGTTATACCGAAGAAGAACGTCAAAAGGCAGTTAAAGAAGTGGGTGCAACTCATGAAATAACAAGGTTTAAGGGGCTTGGTGAAATTTCACCAGACGAATTTGTCCATTTTATAGGAAAAGATATTCGCCTCGATCCGGTTCATATTAAAAAGGGTGACTCTATTACTGATTTATTGGAATTCTATATGGGAAAAAATACTCCCGATAGACAACAATTTATTATTGAGAATCTTCGTATAGAAGAAGATATAAAAGATTAAGAAAAGAAAGAACATTCAAAAATATGTCTGAAGAGCACGAACACAATGAATTAAAACCAGGTAACGGTCATTCTGCAAATCCTGAAGATGTTAAAACCGACAACTTACATCACATTTCGCATATTTCAGGAATGTACAAAAGTTGGTTTCTCGACTATGCATCCTATGTAATTTTAGAACGTGCGGTTCCACATCTTAATGATGGGTTAAAACCAGTCCATCGTCGTATTATGCACTCAATGAAACGACTAGATGATGGACGTTACAACAAAGTAGCCAACATTATTGGTAATACCATGCAGTTTCACCCTCATGGTGATGCTTCTATTGGTGATGCATTGGTTCAATTGGGTCAGAAAGACCTATTAGTTGACTGCCAGGGGAACTGGGGAAATGTGCACACTGGAGATAGCGCTGCAGCTCCTCGTTACATTGAAGCACGTTTATCAAAATTTGCTTTGGATGTGGTTTTTAGTCCTAAAATTACAGAATGGAAACTTTCATATGATGGTAGAAATCAAGAACCAGTTACACTTCCGGTAAAATTTCCATTGTTGTTAGCTCAAGGCGTCGAAGGGATTGCTGTGGGTTTGGCTTCAAAAATATTACCTCACAATTTTAATGAATTAATTGATGCCTCAATCCTTCATTTACAAGGAAAACCTTTTGAAATATTACCCGATTTTCCTACAGGTGGAATGGCTGATTTTTCGAGATACAATGATGGAATACGAGGAGGCGCCATTAAAGTTCGGTCAAAAATTGAAAAGTTTGATAAAAAAACACTTATAATAAAAGACATTCCTTTTGGTAAAAATAGCTCCACTTTAATTGAGTCTATTTTGAAAGCCAATGAAAAGGGGAAAATTAAAATCAGGAAAATTGACGATAATACAGCAGCAAATGTTGAAATTCTGGTTCATTTGACACCGGGAACTTCGCCTGATAAAACCATTGATGCCTTATATGCATTTACCGATTGTGAACTTTCAATATCGCCCAACAGCTGTGTAATTGAAGACGAAAAACCTAAGTTTTTAGGGGTCACCGAAATGTTAAAACATTCCGCTGATTATACTTTAGAACTTCTTAAGAAAGAATTATTGGTTCGTTTGAGCGAATTGCAAGAGGCATGGCATATGTCTTGTCTTGAAAAATTATTTATTGAAGAACGCATTTATAAGGATAAAGAATATGAAGAAGGAACGGATTATAGCTCTGTAATCAAACATATTCATAAGCGCTTAGATCCATTTAAAAAGCAGTTTGTTCGTGAGGTAACTGACGAAGATATTAAGAAGCTTTTTGAAATTAAAATGCGTAGGATTCTTAAATTCTCTAGCAAAGAGGCTGAAGAGAATCTATTAAAAATTGAAGAAGAAATTGCCGAGGTTAAGAATCATTTAGAACATATGATTGACTTTTCCATTAATTACTTCAAGCAAATTAAGAAGAAGTATGGTAAAGGTCGTGAGCGGAAAACAGAAATTAGAAGCTTCGAAAATATTGTAGCAAGCAAAGTTGTGGTGGCAAACGAAAAACTTTATTGCAATTATAAAGAAGGTTTTATCGGAATGGGAGCTGCAATGAGAAAAGAGGAGTTTGTAGCCGATTGTTCAGATATCGACGAGGTTATAGTATTCCGACGCGATGGACAATACATGGTTACAAAGGTGGCGGATAAAACATTTGTTGGTAAGGATATCCATCATATTGCCGTTTTTAAAAAGAACGACGATCGTACCATTTATAACTGTATTTATCGCGATGGAAAATATGGTCATATAATGATGAAGCGTTTTGCTGTTAAAGGCGTAACTCGTGATAAAGAATACGATGTTACAAAGGGTACTGAAGGCTCAAGAGTTCTGTATTTTAGCGCAAATCCAAACGGTGAGGCCGAAACCATTAAAATTTATTTAAAACCTAAGCCAAAATTAAAAAAGCTTGTTTTTGAATTAGACTTTAGCGAACTAACCATAAAAGGACGCCAAAGTCAAGGAAATATTCTAACTCGAAACCCGGTTCATAAAATTGTTATGAAAGAAGCGGGTGTTTCAACACTTGGTGGATTGAAAATCTGGTTTGATGAGGTAGTTTACCGTTTAAGTACCGAAGAAAGAGGAACTTATTTGGGTGACTTTAAAGGCGATGACAAAATTCTTGTGGTTGCAAAAGATGGCGATTATCACTTGACTAATTTTGATTTAAGCAATCACTACCCCGATAATATTTTACGAATTGAAAAATATAAATCAGGAAAAGTATTTACGGCTGTTTTTTGGGATGCCGATCAAAAATATTATTATCTGAAACGATTCGAGTTTGAAGAAAACACAAAACAAACAAGCATTATCGGTGAAAATACAAACTCTATATTGGTTCTATTAAGCGATGAAAAATGGCCACAAGTAAAAATTCTCTTTGGAGGAAAGCACGCCGATAGAGAGGATGAAGTGATTGATGCCGAAGAATTTATTGCTGTAAAAAGCTATAAGGCAAGAGGGAAAAGATTATCAACTTATGAGATTAAGAAAATAATTGAAACTGAACCTTTGCTTAAAGAAGAACCTGAACCAGATGTTGATGAAAACGAACTAGATGAAAATTCTGTTGAGGCTGAAGTTAAAGGTTTTGATTCAGAAGGAAACGAGATTGATGTGGTTCCACCTGAAGATAGCGGCGAACAAATGTCGTTGGGATTTGATTAAAACGAAAAACAATTAAGAATAATACAATAATTCTACGCAAAGATCGCAAAGTGATATAAACCAAACATATTGCTTTGCGACTTTTGTGTAATTCTTTGCATGAAACTTTCATTTTAATTATGCGAATATACCTAATTGGATATATGGGAAGTGGTAAAACCACTGCAGGTAAAAAGTTAGCCAATAAATTGGGCTATTCTTTTCTTGATTTGGACGAGTTTATTGAACATAAACAGCAAAAATCAATCTCAGAAATATTCAGTAAAAACGGCGAAGCAAAATTTAGAGAAATTGAACACGAGGCCTTAAAAGCCACTTTTTCTTTAACAAATACTATTATTTCTACTGGTGGTGGTGCTCCCTGCTTTTTCAACAATATGGATTTAATAAATCAACAGGGCATATCCATTTACGTAGAATTAAATACCAAAGCCTTAGCCAAGCGATTAAAATCAGCCAAACAAGAACGGCCATTAATTCAAGGGAAAACCGACTGCGAATTGATAAGTTTGATCGATGCTAATTTGGAAATCAGAAAGCCCTTTTATAAGCAAGCCCAAATTATTGTAAATGGAATTGGGTTAACTGCAGAATTGTTAATTAACGAAATTGAAAAAATATCTTCATTTTAATTATTATTTCTATCCGATTCTATTAATCCATCCTTTAATTTTACAATCCTATGTGCATGTTTTGCTATGTCATTTTCATGAGTAACAACTACAATGGTATTTCCAGCTTTGTGCAAATCGTCGAGCAATCGCATAATTTCTTCAGAGGTTTTTGAATCTAAATTTCCGGTGGGTTCATCAGCCAAAATAAGTGAGGGACTGTTCACTAAAGCTCTTGCAATGGCCACCCTTTGTCGTTGTCCACCTGATAGTTCATTGGGTTTGTGATCCATTCTGTCGCCTAAACCAACCTGCATTAAAGCTTCTGTTGCTAAGAGATTAATTTCTATTTTATTTTTTCCTGCATAAATTAATGGAACGGCTACATTCTCCAAGGCATTGTATCTTGGGAGCAAATTAAAGGTTTGAAAAATAAACCCAATCTCTTTGTTTCGTATCGACGAAAGCTTGTCGTCATCTAAACCACTTACATCATAGGTATTTAAAAGATAAGATCCACTCGATGGAGAATCTAAACAGCCAACAATATTCATCATGGTTGATTTTCCGGAGCCCGATGAGCCCATGATAGCCAGATAATCATTTTTATAAATATCCAGACTAACTCCAGCTAAGGCATGCACAAACTGAGTTCCAACTTTATATATTTTGCTAATATTAATTAGTTCTATTATGGGTTGTTTATTCATTATTCTGTCTATTATTCAATTAAAGAATCGAATTCAGTTTCAAGGGCTTTGTTATTTAGAAAATCGAAAAGAGTTAATTGTCGAATATTGTAGTAATAAGTCCAATAGGTTTTTTGAGCCATTAGGTTACTTCTTCTTGCCATATCTTTGTCCGCTGAGGCCATGTTCAAATCAAGCACATTAATTTTTCCGATTAAAAATCGTTGCTTGGCAACTTTAAATCTTTTTTGAGCAACCGTATCGGCTTTAGCTGCAATATATACCTGATTCGACTGTTCGTTAAATTGCATCACTTTTAACATAACACGTTGCTGAAAATCAATGCGTGATTGTTGTACTTGTGTTCGAATCACTTCCTGATTACTTTGAGCCATTTTATATCTGCCTTTTCCTTCGCCCCAATCTAATATGGGTATTTGAATGCCCACTCGAAATTCTTGCTGATTATCTGGTTCCTCATATGAATTATTAAAATTGTAGGCGGTTTGATTTAAACCATAAGTAGCATATAAATTTGCATTAAACCTGTTTTCAGCTTTTGCTTTGGCAACATCTCTTTCAACTTCAAACAATTGTCGTTGATAGGCGAGTAATTCACCACTATTTTCAGTTGCTTTTTCAAAAGCCTGATCTAAATTTATCTCAAGTTCTGGAATGTCGGAATCTATTTCTAATTTAATCTTTACCAACTCGTTAAACCCTAAAAAAGAACGCAATTGAAACATGCTTATTTCAAGATCTATTTTTGATTGTGCCAAAGCCGATTTCGATTGCAAGTAGGAAAGCTCCAGTTGAAGTAATTCGTTTTCGGCAATGGTTCCCATATTATATCGTCCCTGAGCAATTTTGTATAGGGTGTCATTATTGTGAAAATTTGTACTTGAAATATCGACATTAAGTTGCGACGTGGCTAAATTATAAAAACTATTTATAGCTCGTTCTGCAATTTGCTCTAATTCAAGTACATATTGTTTTTTGGCTTCTTCAAATTTTATAGGCTCAATTTTTTTCTCCCATTTATACGCATTAAATTGAAAAGCAGGTTGTAAATAACCAATTCTTATGGGAGTTGATTTATACGAAATGCCATTGCTATCTGCATTAAAATCGTCTCTACGTTCCAAGTCTGAAGATATGAAAATTCGACCCCCAGTTAAACCAACATTTTGTTGTAAAGAGAGATTAGCTCCTGAGCTATTGGTGGGAATATTTCTATAAACTTCACTTCCATCTTCTTGAGGAATTGATCGGTACGTGTTGTTAAAATTCAGCACATTCGCATCTAATGTTAAGGCAGGTAACATACTCGATTTGTACGAACGATACTCCCAATAGCTACTCCTATATTTATGTTTAGCCAATATCGCATGAGGCGATTGCTCAAGAGCCAATTGAACTACATCGTTTAGGGTTAGCACTTTATTTGCTTCTTGACCATCTACAACTGATATTGCAAAGAAAATAGAAAGTAGATTTATTATAATTTTTTTCATTGTTATATTATTATTCTGATCGTAAACTTACTACCGGGTCTTGCTGTGCAGCTTTTTTAGCTGGCATATATCCAAAAATAATACCTATGCCTACCGATATAGTAAATGAAATAAAAACTGATCCTGCAGAAACAATGGTTAAAATATCGGCAAATCTTGAAACTAAAATAGATAAAACAAAGCCCAATAAAATACCAATTAATCCGCCTGTAATACTTATTATTGTTGATTCGGCCATAAATTGAACTTCAATGTTCTTTCGGGTAGCTCCCAAAGCTTTTCGAGTTCCAATTTCCTTTATTCGTTCTAACACCGAAGCCAGCATAATATTCATAATTCCAATACCACCAACAAGGAGAGCAATTCCAGCAATGGCTCCCAAAACCCATTTGAAAATATCCTTGGTACGTTGTTGTTGTTTTAGCAAAAGCTCGGGTACAATTACATCGAAATCTTCAACATTTAAATGTTTCCTGATTAATATTCTTTTAATAATATCAGCAACTCCAGTTAATTGCTCGGTCTCTTGCACTTGCACAATTATTTTATCTAACTGATGGTAACTTCTTTGAATGGTTTTTTGCGTATTTTCCTCATCATCCTCGTCTTTTTTTATAAGGTCGGCTGCGGTAATAGCTGCTCGGTTTTCAAACCTTATAAGCATCGTTTGTACCGGAATATAAATTACATCTTGCCCAGAACTTAAACCGAGTTTTCCGGTACTTTCGCCAACCGAACGTTTTTCAGCAACACCCTGAATGGTGAGCCATTCTCTTCCACATTTAATTTTTTTACCAACAACTTTAATCGATGAAAAAAAACGGATAGCAATATCTTCACTTACTATGCAACAGGGCAGTCCTTTTTTCAAGTGATTTTGGGTAAACATTTTGCCCTCAAGAAGTTGAATATTAAACAATTCAAAAAACTCGGGTTCAACACCATGCAATTTGGCCGATCTTCGAATTCCACTCTGAACCACATAAGTGTCTTTGGTAATTTGAGGCGATACCTTATTAATAACAGGTATTTCGGATACTATAGCGTTAAGATCTTTTAAAGTTAATCCTGGAGAATATTTATCTTTTGTTTCCACCGATTCTTCAGCATTAGTTTCTTGAGTTTCAACAATGGGTTGAATAATAATATTATTAACCCCTACCATTTTCATTTGCTCAAGTATTTCTTGCTGAGCACCATTACCAATAGCTAGCATGCTTATCACTGCCGCCACACCAAAAATAATTCCAAGAGCTGTTAAAATTGATTTTACCTTATTTGCAATAATTGATTCTATAGCAATAGCAATATCATTAATGTATTTTTTCATGGTTTACACTCTATAATACTTTCAATTCAAGTTTATTATCGTTTTTGGGTATGGCCATATATAACTTATCATCGGCTGAAACACCTTGCTTTATAATCGTCTCATTATCGTTACTTTTACCCACAACAACCTGTTGCTTTATTGTTGAAATCCCTGACGATTTATACACCCAATTTATTGAATCGTTGCCAAAAATAGCTTCTATTGGAACATAAACCACCGAATCGTATTTGGCAATTAGTACTGAATTATTTGTTGTCATTGCGGGCTTTAAGAGGCTGTCCGACTCAAAAAGTTTTATGGATACTTCAAAAACTTTTGCATCGCCCCCAGGAATTTGCTCACCAATATTTGCAACACTCAAAACCTCTCCTTCAAATTGCAATTCAGGAAAAGCATCGACCCCAATTATTACTTTTTGCTTAACAGCTATTTTACTAATATCGATCTCATTTACGTAGGTTTTTGATATCATGCTACTAAGATCTGGCAATTCAGCCACCGTTGGATCCCATGCACTTATTTGATCGCCCTCCTTAATCTTATTTCCTCTCCAATTTCTACTATAAATAACCATGCCTCCTTTGGGTGCTTTTACCTCAAAATCGCTTAATACTTTATCAATATTTTTGCGTTTACGTTTTGTATTATCAAGATTGATTAAAACTTCGTGCATTTTTGCATTAGCTTGTTGAACTTTAACTTTATAAGTTTCAATAGATTGTTCATACGAACGTTGTGCTTTTTGTAAGTTAATTTCTTCTTGTCGGATAGTAGCTGGTGGTTCAAACTTCGATTGCTCCAATTTAATTTTTGCTTCTTCTAGCCCAAAATTTAAGTTAATTAGGTTATCCCTTAATCCTCTTAACTCAAGAGTAGTATCGAGTTTCGTATTTGAATATTTTGCTTCTGCCACTTCTAATTCCGATTCAATATTCTTTAAATTATCAGTTGCTTCGGTTTTATCTAGAGTTGCAACCCAGTCACCTGAGTCAACAACCGTTCCTTCTGGAATTATTTTTGATATTTTAACATTCCAAACCCGAATCATTCTTAAACCGGAAGGGCCCAATATTTTTTCAGAATTTTCGGCTTCAAGTTCACCAGTAGTAATTACTTCAATTTTAAAAGACCCGAACTTGGCTTTTGTTTCAACCAATACCTCTTTTTCATCTTTTGATCCAACAAAAATCATTAGAATCAATAATAAACCAACAATTGATCCTAAGGTAATTAATACTTTTTTTTTCATATTTTAATGTTAAAGAGTTAATCTGTTTAGTTATATAAACAATAATATTCGAAAGATATTGTATTAAATTTAGATTTGAAAAACATATCTATATTATTTGCGTTAAGTATAATCACATTATTTAAATGGCAAGAAAATTGGAAAACTTCTTTTTATGGAAATGATTGCTATAAAATGTTTCTTTGTACTTTTGAACCTTTAAAAACAAAATATGGCACTAATATTAAATATTGAAACTTCAACATCGGTTTGTTCTGCAGCCATAGCAAAAGATGGCAAAATTTTAGCAGAGCGAGAAAGTTTTGATGATAGATCGCACGGAACATTATTAACGGTTTTTATAGAGGAACTGCTAAATGAATGCAAGCTAACAGCCAATGAATTAGATGCCATTTCAGTAAGCGAAGGCCCAGGTTCATATACAGGACTGCGTATTGGTGTTTCGGTTGCCAAAGGAATTTGCTATGCCACACAAAAACCTTTAATTGCCATTAATACGCTTCAGGCAATGGCATTGATGGCAAGGGATAAAGTAAAAACCACAGAACTTATTTATTGCCCCATGATTGATGCACGCAGAATGGAAGTATATTCAGCAATGTTTGATTCCAATATGAAGGAAATAAGAAAAACCATGGCTGAAGTAATTGATGAAAATTCATTTGCAAGCGATTTATTAAACACTAAAATTGCTTTTTTCGGTGATGGAGCATTAAAGTGTAAGGGGCTTGTGAATTCAGAAAATGCAATATTTTTAAACGACATTTACCCTTCTGCAAAATTTATGGCCTTTTTAGCCGAAACGGCTTATAAAAACAATACTTTTAAAGATGTTGCTTATTTTGAGCCCTTTTATTTAAAAGATTTTGTTGCCACCATTCCTAAAAAGAGAGTGTTTTAACTTGAAAAAATATTACTGGATATTTTTCTTCCTGTTTATTTCAATTACAACCTTCGGCCTAGATCGAAACACATTTGCGGAACCTAATGATAGCCTCTATTATAGTAGGCTTAAGAATATGTTTACCCTGCGAGTTTTTTCTGGACAGAAGTTCTCTAATTTTGGAATAAACGATAGAGAAAATAAATTAGAACTTGCTTTTAAAGCAAATCCGAGTTCATCAATTGGAATTGGAGGAAGCTATAAATGGATAAGTGTTAATTTAGGAATAGGAGTGTCAAATTCCTTGGACTCTGTATTTGGGGAAGCAAGAAAAATTGATTTTCAAACAAATTTGTATTTACGCAATCTTCGAATTAATATTTATTCAAGTGTTTATAATGGTTTTTATTTGAAAAACACAAAAGATTATTTAGCAAATAGTCAATATTATTATCGTCCCGATATCCAAACAAAAACATTTGGATTAAGCACTTTGTATGTTGTAAATTCAAAACGATATTCAACAAAAGCAACTTTTCTTCAAAATGAATGGCAAAAGAAAACAGCCGGATCATTGGTTATTGGCGGAAGTATTATTTACAACCGAATTAAAGCAGATTCAACACTTATCCCTTATTTTGCAATTGACAACAATTTTCTTGAAGGCAAAGGCTTTACAAAAAATAGATATTTTGCCCTTGGAGGTAATGCTGGCTATGCTTTTACTTTAGTTATCATGAAGCGCTTGTTTCTAGATTTCTCACTTATGGGTGGATTTGCTTATGGAAATACAACAATAAGAACGGTTGAAAATGATGAATTTTCATCGCTAAAACTAAAGCTGACATTATTAAATACCGTAGGTTTTGGCTACAATGGAGAAAGGCTTTATGTTGGATTTAATTATTCTGGTTTTATGACAGGCGCACCATTGCCTTTTAAACATGCGGGCATGAATTTGAATGTTGGCAAAGTACGATTCGTTTTAGCGTATCGATTTAAAATAAAAGAACATGCGAATATTTTGCCAGTTTGGATGCCTTTTGAATTATAAAAAACAAATTTCGTATATTTAATACAAAACAATTACTTAAAAATTTCAACTATGAAAATAAGCTTTGTAGAAATAGTTTCAACATTTATTGTGCTTTTTGCTGTAATTGATATTCTTGGTTCTATTCCAATAATTTTGGATCTAAAAAAGAAAAGTGGAAAAATAAATGCCTTTCAAGCATCTACTATAGCCTTTATCATATTAATCGTGTTTTTATTTGTAGGTGAAGCCATGCTTGGGTTATTTGGTGTTGATATTTCATCATTTGCAATAGCGGGTTCATTTGTCCTTCTTTTTCTTGCTCTTGAAATGATATTAGGCATTGAGTTTTTTAAACATGATGGACCAGGTGGGGCATCTATTGTTCCCATTGCATTTCCATTAATTGCTGGCGCTGGATCTTTTACGACTTTACTTGCTTTGAGAGCAGAGTATGAAACTGTCAATATTATTATAGGTTTATTATTAAATATTGTTTTTGTTTACTTTGTTCTTCGCTCAACCCATTTAATTGAAAGAGTGCTTGGTAAAGGAGGTGTTTATGTGCTTAAAAAATTCTTTGGAATTATTCTTTTAGCTATTGCCATAAAACTTTTCACCACCAATTTTGCAGTTATTGTTACAGAGTTTATATCAAAAATAAATTCGTAGCTAAATGAAGGAAAAATTACGGCAACAATTGTTGGCCGAACTTTCAAGGAGAAACATTGATCTTGTAACACAATATGCCTGCCAAAATCCTGAAGCCATAAATTATTTGGTTGATTTGGTTATTTATAACGAAGAAACAGTTTCAATGAGAGCGGCATGGGCCTTAGAAAAGCTTTCAGAAAAAAAGAATGAGGTAATAAAAAATAGATTGCCAGACATATTAGAAATTTTGAGTAAAATTACTGTCAGTGGAACCAGAAGAACCATTGCAAAAGTGTTAATGCAATATACAATTCCTGAAGAATTTGAAGGAAAACTATTTGATTTTTGTATTGAAATGATTGAAGCTGTTAAAGAGCCTGTTGCAGTAAAAGCTAATTGTATGACTATTGTTTTTAACTTATTACCTAAGTATCCGGAATTAAAAAATGAAATATTTGCAATAATTGAAGATCAAATACCTTATAATTCGATTGGTTTTAAATCACGTTTTTTTGTGCTAAAACGAAAAATGAATAAATTAAAATAAGGACAATTGTTCGGGTTTCGATTCGCTAAAAAATTCCATTTTTGTTGGAAGATTGAATTTTTTGCATGTAGAATTAAAAGTATTTTGTAATACTAGCGAATCTGGAACAGAAACACTGTACTGTTCTTTGTATCTTGATTTATAACTTTCTGAAATTCCAGGAAAATATTTGTCAAGGGCCTTATAATAATAGTCACGCTGATTATCCCTCAGTGTCATACCCATCCAACCAATAATATATTTTCCTCCATTTAGAGCTGTTTTTTCTATAATATTTGTGATATTTTCTACAGTATCATTAATAAATGGCAAAACAGGCATTAACAAAACACCACAATAAATTCCATTATCCGATAACTCTTTTAATGCCGCAAACCTTTCGCTTGTGGTTGGCGCTCCAGGCTCAATAATTTTTGACAATTCATCATCGTAAGTTGTTATGGTTAATGAAACAGCAGCATATGTTTCTGAAATATTTTTTATTAAATCGATGTCTCTTAAAACTAAGTTGCTTTTTGTAATTATGTGTACCGGATATTTATTTTTTGCTATTATCTCTAAAGCGCCTCGAACCATTTTTGATGTTTTTTCAAGAGGCATATAGGGATCGTTCATGCTTCCTGTTCCAATGGTTCCTTTTTGTTTTTTACGTTTGATTTCATTTTCAAGTAGATACAAGGCATTTTCTTTTACTTGAATTTTTGAAAAGTCATCAATCTGGTAACATTTACTTCTTGAATCACAATAGATACACTGATGTTGGCATCCTCTGTATAGGTTCATATTGTATGTTATACCAAACCAAGGCTCGGGACTTTTTTTTAGTTTTGATAAAATGGTTTTTGTTTGAATAAACTCCATTTGTAAAATTTCGTCAAAAAAAATCAATCAATTATTCAGCAGTGGGTTGTTCCTTTTTTTTGTGATAAATGTCAATGGCAACAATAATTGCAATAAACCCCCAAAAAGGAGCTGCAGCTTTATCGGTGTTTAAAAAATTATTTAAAATACCATGAAGATAATAAGTGACCAGACCCAGAATAGCAGAGATGCTCATCATTCGTGAAAAATCGTCAGATGTTTTTCGAATAACCTTTGATGCAGTAATAATAGTAGAAATAATAATAAGTAAATAGAAAAATGGCCCTAAAATTCCTTGTTCACATAAAGGTCCTAAATATTCGCTATGCGCATTACCCCCATCTCCTTTATTAGTACTAATAATCGTTTTTTCATACGATCTTTGAAAGGGTGCATATTGAAACATATAAGTACCTGGTCCCCAACCTAAAATAGGTTTTTGTTTAAACATTCGAATGGCACATTTCCATCTATTAAGCCTTTCAACATTTGAAGCATCAGTAGAAATATTTGTAATTGATTGAATTTGTTCTGAAATATTATTTCCTGAAGAATCCTGATCGTTAGATTCAAGAGTTCGCATAATTGTATTTCCAAATAAGAATATGAAAATTACAAAGGTGATGAAGCTTGTAGCGATTACCCAAAATTTAATTTTTAATTGAATAATAGCCCAGATCGAAAATGCTACAATAATGCTTATCCAAGCAGCTCTTGAATAAGAAGAAATTAGTCCTATGGTTAATATGAACAATATTCCTAAATAAAGTAACCTTTTAGGATTTGAGAATTTTTTATAATAAACAAATGCAGCCAAGGGCGGAATATAAAATGCCAACATGGCACCATAAATAGTATGATCTTTATAAAATGGGTTTGATGCCCAATAGGCTATTTTTTCTTCAAAAATTCCATATTTAACTATTCTAAAAGTTGCATAAAGCACAACTATTGATAAAGAGATTGAATACAATAAAATGTATTTTGTTGTATTGTTTTTATTTTTAAATAATTGAGTAGTTAAAAAATAAAAGGCGATGATAAACCATACTCTTGATAAGAATATTTTTAACGAAACAATAGGCATAGTGCTACTTAATGTAGTTACTAAAATCCAAATTAAATATAGGTAAATTGAAACTGATACTGGATGTGTAAGTATTTTTTTATCGAATGATCTTTCATGTAGTAATTTTAGCACAAAAATAAGCAGTACTCCTGCCAGAAAAGGCTCTGTTGGTAGGTTCATATCAATAGGTAAGCCTTGAACAATCTCGCTTAATGGTACTGATAATGGAACAAAAAATACAATTATAAGAATAAGAGCATCAAGAGATAAAAATGCAATAGCTACCAATAATAGGAAAAAAGGTATAATATTAAATAGATAAAACTCTTTTAGTATTCCAACAGAATTTAGAATAATAAATACAATTATTCCTGCATATACCCACCAAGATGTTTTAATTTTTAATTTCAAATTCAAAATTTATGCAGATGGGTTAGTTCTATATTTTTTAATTATATCTATAATCAATAAAGATAATATTGTTAATAAAAATGTAGAAAGCGTAGATAAAATAACTATTAATGAACGTACTGGATATGTTTTCTTTTCAGCAACTAATGCTTTATTAACCACATAAATTTTTGACAATGATTGATTTGCATCAACTTTTGCTTCAGCATATTTTCCAATTAAGGATCTTTCTTGGCTTCTTAACATACTTATTATATCTTTTAACTGATTGTATGTGCCGCCATATTTATTTAGAATATTAAGTTTGTTTTGCAATTCATTAATTGCCTTTTGGTTATTTTCAACCAAAGCCAATCCCAATGCTTCGGAATATCTTTCGGTTTGCAGATAAAAATCAGTAATTCCAAGATTTCTAATTATTTTAATGGAGTCTTCATATAGTCTAATTTGACTTTTTATGCTAAAATATTCAGTTTCAACCAGCGATAAGGCTTCGAAAGCCTTTTCCTTTTGCATGCCAATCATTACAGTATCAATTAATTCGCTAATAGAATTTGCAATTTCTGCTGCAATTTGAGGGTTCTTATCTAAAACTCTTATACGAACAGATAAAAATTTTGTGGGTTCAAAAGTTATATTTTCAGAAAATGTTTTATATAATTTTGTTTGTTTATATTTTTCATTATCAGCTATTTCGTAATGCTCCATAAGGTTATATTTTTCAATAACCAGATCTCTAATAATATCTGAATTTAAAACTTGCAACAATTGATCAATTTCTTCATCTTCACCTAGTTTTAACAGCGATTTATTACTATAACTTGATGATAATAAATCTTGAGACACTGAACCTGTGGCAGTTGGGAATACCACTACTTCTGATTTATATTTTTCATCAATTTGAAAAGACACAATAATTGATAAAATTGCAGCAATTACTGATAATGTAAATATCGGAATTCTTTTTTCCCATAAAAAAACAACTAATCCTATCGCATTGAACTGATATGAGTTTTCTTTATTTTCCATAGTTTAAATAAAAATTTTGAAGGGCAAAAATAGTAAAAGAATTTTGTTAATGAATGCAAGATGCATATTTTATTCAATTTGAATTTTTTTAATGAAATTCGATTCCCATAAGAGCAATGTCATCGAAAAAATTATTGTTTCCTTTATGCTCATTTAGCATATCTATAATTTGATCAATTACAACGTTTATCCTCTGATCTTTCATCATTGATTCTTCCATAGCTTGCGTTCCAAATTGAATTTTATTATCGTTTTCAAGTTCCACAATACCGTCGGTGAAACAGATCAATTTGCTTCCCTGAGATATTTTTGCATTTCCTATGCTAATTTTAGGTATTTCATCAAACATACCCACACCAGTACATCCGAGCGAAAGCGTTTCAATCGTATTTGAATCTTTATTAAATAAAACTGGTGGATTATGGCCTGCATTAATATATTCCAGATTACGAGTTTTTGTATTATACTTCCCTATAAAGAGTGTAATAAACTTTTCCCCATTAGCATTCTCCATTACCCGATTGTTTAATTTTGTAATGGTTTCCCTTATGGGTAAATTAGCTGAAAATAAAGCTCTTACATTTGCCTGAAAATTAGACATTAGTAGTGCGGCAGAAATACCTTTCCCAGAAACATCGGCCATGCAAAAACCATATTCATCTTCCGATAATCGAACCATGTCGTAATAATCACCGCCGACCTCAAAGTGTGGTAAATAATAGGCTGAGGCATGAATTTTATCGTTATTTGGAAGGGCTGCTGGATTTGGAATAAGCATGGTTTGCATTTGAGAGGCAAGCTCAAGCTCTTTTTTCATTGATTCCTGACGAACGCTTTCGTCAAAAAGTCTTCTGTTTTCAATTGCAACTACAATAATATTTGTTAAGGTTTGAATAAAATGCAGGTGTTTAATGGTTGGGCTCATTCCTGCTCTTTCTTCATCAATATCGCCAATCATTACATATGCAATAGGTTGTTCATCATGATAAACAGGTATGATCACATCAAACAATTCTAAGTTAGCATTTAAGGCAACCGACAAATTAGTTATCTGCTTGTAGTATAATAAATCTGTTTCAACACGGATTCCTTCCGACACATTTCTATGTATTCCTTTTCTGAGAATGCACTCCCATTTATTTTTGAAGCGGAAAATAAGTATTTTGCCAATATTAAGCTCTTCTAACAATATTCTTTCAAATTGTTTTAATAAATCGTTAACGGGAGTATTATTGTTAATAGATAAAGTAATTTCTAAAAGTAAATCGAGTTTGAAATTACAAAATTGCAATCTTTGAAGTGATGCTTTTCCTGACATAGGTTATTCTTAAATATTTTTTAGCAAAATACAAAAAAACCGTCAAAATATAAGAAGTAATGTTTAAGGAAAGTTAATTGAAAGAAATATGGGGTGAAAAGAAAAGATTTGGCTCAAGGCCAAATCCTTTTTATATTTAGTTTTTAACTCTTTCAGAGTAGGAACGGTCTCGCGTATCTACTTTTATTTTGTCGCCTTCATTTATAAACAATGGAACCATTACAATTGCACCCGTTTCAATTGTTGCTGGTTTTAATGTGTTAGTTGCAGTATCGCCTTTAATGCCAGGTTCTGAATATGTTATTTCCATTTCAACAAAAGGAGGTAAATCAACTTGCAAAACGCTTTCTTTTTCAGCATGGAATAAGATTTCAACTTCTTGACCTTCTTTCATTAAATCATGAGCTTCAATCATTTCCTGTGCTATCGAAATTTGATCAAATGTTTCAAGGTTCATGAAATTATAACCCATATCATCTTTATATAAAAACTGATAGGGTCTTCTTTCAATTCTAACTGTTGTGACTTTCACACCCGATGTAAAGGTGTTATCAATCACTTTTCCTGTATCAAGGTTTTTAAGTTTTGTTCGTACAAATGCAGGCCCTTTGCCTGGCTTAACGTGCTGAAAGGATACTATTGAAAATAATTTCCCATTAAATTCAATACATAGTCCGTTTCTAAAATCTGAAGTATCAGCCATAATATATAAATTAAAATCTATTTACAATTTTTGCACAAAAGTAATGTAATTGCCTAAATTTTCAATATTTGTTTTTAATTCCCTTGTAATCTTTACAATAATACACCCAAAATTTACGCAGTGTTTTTCCTCTTTTTTTAATTAATATAGGTTCAAGTTCCTCAATGCTTGAGAAATAATCTTTAATATAAATATTAGTTGAACCCAATTTTTCATCGTTTTTTATATGTTTGTCGGAGTCTATAAATATTGCATCCATGCCAATTAATTCATCTAAATCATCACCTACATAATCATATTGCAATGCAGGTCTGCCAATAATGTTTCTACCGTAAATCTTTTTATCAAGATGAAACATTAATTGTGCTGTGGTTTTATAATTGTCATCGGAAAAAACAAATGTATTAGGGTGTGTTTTTTGTAATTCTTTTGTTTCATTGGCTAATTCTTTCCAGCCAAACCAAGTGTCATCCGATTTTATAGGTATTACATAAAATGCAACTTGTATAAAAAAGAGAATATGTAAAATAACACTAGCAACAATTTGCCATTTTATCCATTTCTCTTTAATAAGTTTTCCAACTAATATAATTCCGGTAATGTAGGTTGGGAAAAGCCAATTCATTTTTACCCATAAAAAGAATGATAATATGTAAAACCCAATAAACATTGGCAGCAAGAATGAAAGTAAAAACCAAATTTCTGGATTTATTTGATTTGGTTTTTTAAATATTCGTTTAACATATTTTATAACTACCCACCAAATTGCAACAAATAAAACAGGTGTTAGTAAAAAAAACTGTGTGCCAATTAAGCCAAAAAAGTTTTGTATTGTTATTTCTGATATGGTTTCGGCACGTTCTGCCGATTGAAATGCAAAAGATGCAAAGTCATTATTTACATTCCATATAATAACAGGAACAGACATTAATACTAGCAATATAGACGATATATACGGCCAAGGTGAGATTAATAAACCACGATATTTTTTCGAAAAAATTAAAAATAAAAATAAACCAGCTGGGATTGCTAATGCTGTGTATTTACTATCAAAAGCTAAGCCCATAAAAATTCCAGCCCAAATCCAATACCAATTCTTTCTTTCAAAAATAGCTGTGTATAAAGTTAGTAAGCTCAAGCCCCAAAATAGCAATAATGGAACATCTGGTGTTGTTACCAATGACGTTGTTGAAATCATTATTGTGGAAGCAAGTAATATCCAGGAAATATATTTTTTTTGTGAGCGAATTATTTTTGAACTTAATTTAAAAAATACTAATTGAATCCCTACTGATATAATAAAATCGCTTAGCTTAACCCCAATTACACTTTTCCCGAATAATAAACTAAAACCATGAAGCATATATGCTACCATAGGAGGATGGTCAAAATATGATAAGGAAAGATTTTCTGAATAAAAAAAGTAATAGGCATCCTGAGGCATCATTCCCATGAATGGTAGAATTATTAACCTCAATAAATTAAATGCAATGATTATTAAAATTGCTTTTTTCATAAAACGCAAATGAAATTTAGCTTACAAAAATACTAATTATTTAATGGGCATAAAGTCTGAAATATAAAAAAAAGCTGATGGTTCACATCAGCTTTTTTTTATTAAATATGCGATTATTCTTCAATAATAACAATTTTTTCTATTAAATCACCTTGTTTTATTTGGTCAATTAGATCAATACCATCAGTAACTTTTCCAAAGCAAGTATGGTTTCTATCCAAATGAGCCGTATTTTCACGGCTGTGGCAAATGAAAAATTGTGACCCACCAGTGTTTCTTCCTGCATGAGCCATCGATAATACACCTTTGTCATGGTATTGATTATCTCCATCCAACTCACAATCGATTGAATAGCCAGGACCTCCAGCACCAGTTCCATTAGGACAACCACCCTGAATAACAAAATTTGGAATTACGCGGTGAAAAGTTAGCCCATTGTAAAACCCTTTTTCTGAAAGTGAAATAAAGTTTTCTACCGTTTTTGGTGCATCTTTTTCATAAAAATCAACTATCATTACACCTTTTCCCGTATGAATTTCAGCTTTTTTCATTTAAAATCTTTTTTTATAATCTGTATTTTCAAATATATTAAGTCAATAATAAATTAACCTTTTGCAAAAATACTTAAAAAGAATAACATATATTTCGTATTTTTATCGAATTACAGTGAATTTCGTTAAAACTTTATGGAACGAACAACCAATATTGATAAGCAAAAACTTAAAGAATTAGAGCTCTTAGCGTCTATTGCAATAAATGCTAATAATTCCATTTTTTTACTTAATAAAAATGGCACTGTTGAATGGGCCAATAAGGGTTTTGAGCAACTTTATGGTTATACCATATCTGAATTTTGGGAGCATTATTCCGAAGATAATTCTGAGTTTATTAATATTCTTAATGACATTGATAAAACCTTCTTTTCAACCAATCCGTCACTTAGTTTTTCGCGAGATATTTTAACAAAAGGTGGTGATAAAAAATGGGTACAAAGTACATTTACTCCTATTAAAAACGAAAAGGGTGAGATTATTCAATTTATTGTAATTGAAACAGACATTACGCAGCAGAAGGAGGTAGAAGAAGAGTTGGTGCAGCGTTGGGAAAACACACAAACATTAACCGAGCATCTTGAGTCGGTAAAAGATTATATTGAAGATCAGATAACTGAATTGTTGGAGCAAAAAAAAGTGCTTCAGCTAGCCAAAGAAAAATCAGAAGAGGTTTTAAATAAAGTACTTCCTTACGAGGTTGCTATCCAATTAAAAAAGAAAGGTTATGCTTCGCCTAGGCATTATAAAAAGGTATCCATTCTGCATCTTAATATTCGAAATTTTATCGAATTGTCGGAAGTTATTCCCATTGAAGAGCTGGTTACGCAATTACACAACTGTTTAACAAAACTTGATGTTGTATTGGAAAACCATTACGTCGAGAAAATTAAAACAACAGGTGGTATTTATCTTGGAGCTGGTGGAGTTCCATTGCGCAATAGGAGTAATCCTATTGATGTTACTTTGGCAGCTCTGCAAATTGCTCAAATAATAACAGAAACAAATAAAGAACGAACAGAACAAAACCTTCCATTATTTATAACGAGCATAGGAATTCACACCGGAAAAGTTATTGCTGGTGTTGTTGGAAAAAATAAATTATCATATGATATTTGGGGTGATGCTGTGAATGTGGCATCGACCATAGAGCATAACATTCCTAATGAAACTATTCATATTTCGGAATCAACATTTAACGAGATTTCTGAATTTTTTGATTGCATAAAAGTAAAAAAGTTAATTGTGCGAAACGCAGAAGAAATAAATTTATTTGAAGTAAAAAGCATAAAAGCTCAATACTCGAATGATCCAAAAGGAATTTATCCAAATTTAGAGTTTATGAATATTTTATCAAGACTTTAACCTATTGACTTAGCAAATGATTAAAAACCTTATACTATCTTTTTCAATATTTATATTAGTATCGGCGAACCTTTATGCTCAAAAATGCAATTATGAAAAAAACGAAGTAGATGCTGTAACTGATTTACTAGTTAAGTTAACTCAACCTAAGATGCTATTGAGAGTGGGTGGGCAACCCTTATATGTTAAAGGTCAATCTATTGGAACAAACAAGTATTTAAAATTACGTATTTATAATTATGTCGATTTTGATGTGCAAGAAGAGAGAGAGATTACTTTTACTTTGTCAAATACTCAAGAAATAACATTATATCCAAGAACCATGCCTGTTGATTCATCAAAAATTGATAGTTATATGAATGTGTCAACTCTTTTGGTTTATAAATTAAGTTCCGATCAGTACCTTCAACTAAAAGATAATGCCATCGTAAAATTTAAGTATTATCTAGATTCAGGTTTTGTTGAAGAAAAAATTAAGGAAAAAAACCAGTATTCTATAATGACGGTTTTACGTTGTTTAGAATAATAATTATTTAATAGATTCGTTCAATTTTGTATCTTTGTGCTAAACTTACAATTTGCAAAAATCAACTTTATATACTTATTAAATTAACATTATGAGCGAAAAAATATTTGACAAAGTAAAGCCGGGAGTAGTTACTGGTAGTGATATGTCAGAAGTATTCCGCATTGCAAAAGAAAATCATTTTGCAATACCTGCCGTAAATGTTGTAGGTAGCGATTCAATAAACGCTGCTATGGATGCTGCTAAAGAAGTAAACTCACCTATTATCATTCAATTTTCAAATGGTGGTGCAATTTTTAATGCAGGTAAGGGTTTAAAACTTGATGGGCACGAAGCTGGTATTTTGGGAGCTATTTCAGGAGCAAAACATGTGCATTTATTAGCTGAAGCTTATGGCGTTCCAGTAATATTACATACCGATCACGCTGCAAAAAAACTATTGCCTTGGATTGATGGCTTATTAGATGCTGGCGAAAAGCATTTTAAAGAAACAGGAAAACCTTTATTTAGCTCACATATGCTAGATCTTTCGGAAGAACCATTGGTTGAAAATATTGATATTTGCAAAACATACCTGGAGCGAATGAATAAAATAGGTATGACTTTGGAAATTGAGCTAGGTATTACTGGAGGTGAAGAAGATGGCGTAGATAATTCAGATGTTGATAGCTCAAAACTATACACACAACCTGAAGAAGTTTCACTAGCATATGAAGAATTAAGCAAAATAAGTCCAAATTTTACAATTGCGGCTTCATTTGGTAATGTTCATGGTGTTTACAAACCTGGAAATGTAGTTCTTACCCCTAAAATTCTTGATAATTCACAAAAATACATTCAAGAAAAATTCAAAACAGCAGAAAAACCTGTAAATTTTGTTTTCCATGGAGGATCGGGTTCAAGCCAAGCTGAGATTCGTGAAGCTATTAGTTATGGTGTTATTAAAATGAACATTGACACCGATACACAATGGGCTACATGGAAAGGAGTAATGGATTTCTATAAAGCAAATGAAGCTTATTTACAAAGCCAAATTGGAAATCCTGATGGTGAAGAGAAACCCAATAAAAAATATTACGACCCTCGTGTTTGGTTACGTGCAGCTGAAGTATCAATGAAAGAGCGATTAAAAGTTGCTTTCGAAGACTTAAATTGTATTGATAGAAATTAATACAATCAAAATATTTTATTTAGCCATCCAGCATTACTGGGTGGCTTTTTTAATTGATAACCCCTTTATACATTTCATACCTCCTAACAACTTCTTTAACATAATTGAATGTTTCTTCACCTCGACAATAGCCATATTTTACCAAGTCGCTATTATAATATTTTGGGTTCGATTTGTTTAATAAAAAGAAATCTACATTATCTGTCCATATGTTTGGATCTTTTCCGTTTGCCTCTGCCAGTCGTCGAGCATCTAAAACATGCCCCAGCCCTACGTTATATGATGCTAGAATAAACTTTTGCCTTTCTTCTTTATCTGTAATTTCATCATTTAATTGCTTATCTATCCACTTTATAAATTTCGTTCCAGCTTTTATTTGAGTTTCTACCGATGATTTTTTGTTTGCTCCAAATCGCTGAGCTGTTTGAGGCATTAATTGCATAATTCCAAAAGCTCCGGCCCACGACCTAATTTTTGTGTTAAATCTTGATTCCTGATAAATTAAAGATGCCAATAATCGCCAATCCCAATCAATTTGTTTACTATATTTTTTTATGTAATTATCATAGCTTGATATTTTGCCACCTGTTAAGGATAAGTAATCACTTTCACTGCGTTCTTTGGCTTTCATGTTGCGAAAGTATTTGTTGTAAATAACGGCATGCAAAGCTGATCCTTTCATGGTTTTAAGCCAGTTGTTAACTTCAGCTAAAAGTTTAGGCGAATTTTTGTTAATTGCCCAAGCTTGTTTTTGAGGAAATGAAATAGCTGTATAAACATCAATATTGGGAAAATAGGTTTGATTTACTAAGGCCACATCTTCATCAGTAACTGTATAATCAATTTTCCCTTCGGCCACAAGACCAATTAATTGTTCGGCTTCATAATTTTCAACTTCAACAATATGAATGGAATCACCCATTTCGTTTTCAAGGTTTTTCAACCGAGTTACAAATGATGAGTTTTTCATTACATGAATGGTTTTACCAGCTAACTCAAGTTGATTTCTTAACAAAGCTTTCTCAACATTATAACTGGCCATAATTTGCCAATTTTCTGGTTTGCGTTGAATGAGAACTTGCCTGGTTTGTCCTATGGCGTTTGTAAAATTAAATAGTTCTTGTCGTTCATTTGTAACGGTAAGGTTTACGGCTACTATATCACATTGGTGATTGTCTAAAGCTGAAAATGCTTCCTCTAAGTTATTGTTTACAACAATTTCTAAATCGAGTTCTAAATGTTGAGCTAAATTTTGCAATAATTCATATTGGTAACCCATAGGAGCTCCTCGGTAAATAAAATAACTGGTTGAATTGTAATCGGTAAGAGCAATTAGCTTCCCTCGTTTTTGAATGTCTGGTAAATCGGTAAATGGTTTCTTTAAGGGGTTAACTATATTTTTACATCCATATGCAAAAACGATAAGTAAAAATATATAAATGAGCACATTACATTTTATTTTTTGCATAAAACTGCATTTGATTACTTTTAAATATAACCATAAAAAAGCGGCTATTCAAATTTGTGTACGTTAGCTATTTGAATAAGTTTTATCATTTTTGTTTAAACATTTCCCAGCTATTGAGTATATTCGACTAAATTTAAGTTAAATGGTTCAAAAAAATTTTGATAGGTTAGTTGGACACACAATTATTTGTGGCTATGGAAGAAACGGAAAACAAACCGTTAAAGAACTTATCAGCCATGATCAAATTGTGCTAGTTGTTGAGTTAAGTGCCAATGAAATTGAGGAATTGGAACATTTTCCTGAAGTATATTACTTGGTGGGTGATGCTACAAATGATGATATTTTAAATATGGCGGGGGTTGATACAGCCAAATCTTTAATTACCACGTTACCTAAAGATGCAGATAATTTATTTGTTGTACTATCAGCTCGTATTATAAATCCTGAAATTCCAATTGTTGCAAGAGCATCTGAAACTCACATCAGAAAAAAATTATACAGTGCTGGGGCAACTGAGGTAATAATGCCCGATATGCTTGGAGGGCAGCGAATGGCTCAATTGGTAATGGAGCCCGATGTTGTCGAATTTATCGACTATATACTACTTCAAGATAAGGAACAAACCAATTTGGAGGAGATTTCAGTGAAATATCTTGCTAAAAGTTTTGTAAACAAAACCATTCGAGAATTAAATATTAGAAATGCTTCGGGCGCTAATATTATTGGTTTAAAAACTTATAATAATAAGTACATTTTAAATCCCGATGCTGATTTTTCGCTTGAAGAGGCTAGCCATATTTTTGCACTAGGTAAACCCGATCAGATTGAGAAACTCAAGGAATTAATAATCTATGGGTAGTATTACAAAAAATATTACAGATTCAAATGGTTTGCTGGGACAGAAAATTGCTCAAACAGCTTGAAGTAAATAGAATCATTGATATTTAAAAGCCAAATATTATTATTAATTGAGTGGATATTCCAAAAGTTTCTGATCCTCCCCAAACTTCCACCTCGGCTGAGGATTTAGCATATGGAAAACGACCACCAAAAACAAGGTTTAACATTTCAAAAGCTATGAAGGGTTTATAATATTTTCAACAAACGTTAAATGAAGGATTAGACATCATAAAAACAGGGTTAGAAGTTATTAATTGAATGGCAAATACAGTTTTAAATATAACGGATAATGATTGAGTATTTTACTGATTTTTTGAAAAATTACAGTTGGAAAACAAAACTCTTTTTTTGTTTTCTCTTTGCTATTGTATTATGTGTATTATACATTCTAGCCAATTCTTTAAACTTTTTCTTTAAATGTGATGATTTTCAGATTTATTATCAATATCGTAATTTATCAAATGCTATATTTTCTAGGCCATTATATAAATTATTCAACTATATATTAGGAAATAACTATGTAATTCATAATTACGCATCCTACTTTTTACATATTTTACATTCAATTGTTTTTGCAGTTTTTTTAAAAAGGATATTGACAGTTTGGAAAATAAAAGTTTCAACAGAGATTTTAGTAATTAGTAGTGTCTTACTTTTGACTCTTGGTTCATCGGCAGAAACAATTTTTTGGACTATTTGTAAAGGAACCATTGTTGCTTCAATTCTATCAATGAGTAGTTTAATTCTTTATGTGAAGTACCTACAACAAAAAAGTAAAGTTTATTTTATTTTATCAATTGTTGTTTATATCTGTGGAATTCTTTTTTATGAAACCATTATTTTATTACCCTTCGTTTTTATAATAATTGATAAACAATTTAACAATCAAAGAAAAAATGGTTTTAAACGCGAGTTTATCATTTTATTCATTTTGCCAATTATATTTTATCTTATCAGACTATTAAATGCCGATGAGTTTTTAATAAGTTATGGTCAAAAAGGTGTTTTTGAAAATTCAATTTACCGATTACTATTAAACTTTTGGCATTTGCCCTTAAGAACTATTATTCCATATCTACCTAAATATTTGTGGATTATTATAGCTTTTTTAACATCAATATTCTTCTTAATATTATATGTTGTTAAAAGCAATATAGGCTTTAAACCAATAGTAAGCATACTTGGCTGCATAATTCTTTTAGAAATTCCAGGAGCTACATTTGGTATGTCGTTTCACAATGCTGAAGGAGAAAGGCTTATTTATACATTATCTCCTTACATTATTTTTTTTATTGTTTTTTTACTTGTTAATTCAACAACGACAATAAAATTTCAGAGAATATTTTTCGGGTTTTTGATACTTTTAAATTGCTATGGTTTTATTAATGGTTGGCAGAGATGGCAAAAAGCTTCAGATATATCCAAAGACATTGCTTTTCAAATTAAAGAAACTGAAAATTGTGAAGATTTGTTTGTATTGGCTATCCCTGATAATTTAAATGGAGGTCTTATTTTTAGAGGAAATAAGGCCGCTTATATTTGTGACTTTATGGGTTGGGAAAAAAATTATAAGAATCTATACATTTTGTCAAGTTATGAAATGGAATCGGATATAGATTCCGCTTTTTTTGATACTCAGAATAAGCAAATACATTTCCCCAATAATTATTTTTATCCAAATAAAAATAAATTGAACGAGCTTAATTTGAAATATAAAATAGAAGGCAATTATCTTTTTATAAATATTGATCGAAATAAGTTAAATAATCGATACATCATTATAAATAAACATTTTTGAGCTTTTTTTTGTGGCATCTTTTTATCCAGAATAATTTTTTGAAAAGCCTTAATGTCTTATTAAATTAACGATTACCTTATTAAATAAATCTTGCCAAAACCATTTTTAAAATACTGATTTGTATTTGTATCTCTGTTTTTAATATTCTGGCCATTTATTTTTGAAAATACCCGGTAAAAATAAACCCCATTTGCTAAAGCATCACCAAACATATCAGTTCCATCCCATGCATAATCAGTAATATTTTTACCAATAGTTAAGTTTCCTAAATCGTTTAAATAAATAACTTTTACCAATTTTCCGCTAACTGTTAAAATGTCAATTCGCATTTCATCGGGTAATTCGTAACCGGTTAACTCAAAAACAAAACGTGTTGAAGTACTAAACGGATTTGGGTAATTAAATACATTTGTTATAGTACTTTCATTTATTACTTTAAACGAAATGGTGTAATCAAACGATCCCGATTCGTTTCCCGATTGATCTTTGCCACGAACTCTAAGCTCATAAACACCATCTTCAACAAATTCATGATTGTATATTAATTGGGCTTTATTGTTTGGCAATTGAGCTTCGATAAAAGTTACTTCAGGATTATTTGTTATTAATATTTTTTCTTCAATACCTGTGTTTCTGGTTTTTATATAGAATGAAAGTAAAGAAGTGTCATTCAAAGGAATGTAAATGTTTTCATCGCTAAGTTGAATAACAATTTCAGGTTTAGCTGAAACTAAATCGTCGTTCATAATATGAACTCCGTCAAAAGTTACATCGAGAATTGGATTTGATTGATCTTTTTCAACGAAAAATGGTTTTTGAGCAATGTTGTTAAAATGATGCATTTCTGGTTGATCAAAACTTTTACTGTTCGGATTTTCAGGATTTATCTCGACCCAAATACTATTATTTCCCTGATAACCCAATGTGGTAAAATTAATCGTGTCAAAAATAACGTCTCCTGCATTCAAGGGTTTTAGTCTTTTATATTCAAGAGTATGCTCAATGTTTTTTGAGTCCTGAAACCAATAATGAACTAGTAAGCTATCTATTTTCGAAGCTCCAATATTTTCAAAAGGAATGGTTAATGTTCCTTTGTCTCCTTCCTGCAAGGTGTCATTATAAAAGCTCCAACCTCTCTGAGGATTAATAGCAACATCAGATACAGGACTAAAAGTTACCTCCCAAAAATCTAATTGTCCTGGGGTTTTAAATTCTTCATCTTTTGTATAGAATTCCAATTTTAAATAAGGATATTCATTTACATCAATATCAGAAATATCGTAAGTTGAATTATTTAATGAATCGAGTAAAACGAATTCATTGGCATTTTTATCTATCCCAATTAGATTAACAAAATTAACTTCGTTAATATTATTCTCTACGCTTGAGACGCTGCACGAGAGATTTTCCCAATAAGCTGCAGGCCCAATAAGGGGACTTTTTATGGTGCCATATATAAAATTGCTTTTTATATCAATTTCTCCAGAAATGGTTTCATCTGAATTTCCACTCCACTCCTGTGTTTTGTCTAGATTACCCTTTTGGAAAAACAAGACATATGGTTGTCTATTGAAAAGATATCTTGGAAGATCAGCTCCCCAGTCTTGGAATGCTTCAAAATGTCTTTCTTTCCATTGAGAATATTTGCCATCAATAATCGTGTACATTAGAACATAGTAACCCTCTGGTATATCATCAATTAAATAAAGAATTTTATCTAATGCTACTTCAACGTTATCTAAATGATAAATTAAGTAATAGGCATACCTGCCTATACAATTAGGGTAGTTACTTTGACCATAATCTAAGTAATCACTTTTCCAGGGATCCATAGAACTTGAATCAATAATTACCACATGAATGGCGGCCTTTTCTTGACAGTATGCATAATCACCAAAATTGCCAATTGTATACCCAATATTTGCCCCATCATAATTTGGACTATCTCTACCAATATTTTTAAATCGAAGCGTTAAAGGAACTTCACTAAAAATAAAACTATCATCAGTTAAATCTGCTTCAATAAACCGCCGTTCATTTTCAATAATTTGCCCAAAATTATTTTGTTTCCAGCCGCTTTTCCCATTTTCAAAAACAAATGAGCTTGATGACCATTTCAATTCTTCATCATTAAGTTCTTTTTTTGCAGTTCTCCAAAAATAGCAAATATCTTTTTCGAAAAGTTGGTTGGTATTCCATTCAATAATTCCCCCATCGTGACTTATTTCTTCTGTAATAAGTTCTGGACTATTAAAATGATAACTGGTATCTAATTGAAATATACTCAGCTGATTTTTTGCAAACGGATCACCTGTAGCTGCTTTGAGTGTAATATTATTATCAGGAATTATTGAATATTTGTATGGAATTAAAGGGAATAAATCGGTACTTGAAATAAAATAATTCGTTGTTGATGTATTATTGTTTTCGTTTAATTCGTTAATTTGATAGTTTCTATCTAAAGTAACCAGAAACTGATTGACTCCCTGCCCGCGTTTTCTGTCTATGGGTAATTTAAATTGAATGGTATCTTTAAATAAAATACCATTAACCGGTTGCGCATATATTTCTTCAGACCCATCTTGAAAAACACGAATTAACTCAACCGAAAAATTTTCTGAGATTGATCGACTAATATTTGTTACAATAATATTTACACTAAAGGAGTCAATTTCAGTTGTAAGGATTGAAGGAGTAAAAGAGATATATTTCTTTTCCATTACCAAATCAGGCAATTCAAAACTGTTAAGTACAATTTTTGGATCGCCATGCAAAGTAAACAGCTGAATGGTGCTTTTTAAGGTTCTTCCAGGGCTATATTGTAATTGAATATTTTTTCGAGTTGTGTTAATAATATCTCCTAAGGATTCTCCATATTTTAAAACGCTTAAATTTTTATAAAATTCATTTGTGAATCCGTATAAATAAGATGCCGTTCCCTGACCTACCATAGCAAAGTATGCAATTACTCCTTTGTTGGGAATTAAAGCCCACAACTCACTTGTGCTGTATGCGTTATGGGTAAATATATTTCCCGAATAACATGAATTGGCTATCATTAATGGATATTTCCCTGTATTGTTATATGCCGATGGCTCGTCAATGTTTTGATCAAATCCGGTAGTTGAACCATGACCGAAAAAGGTCATTAAACTAATTCCACCATTAATTAAGTTTTCAATACTATCGGATTTAGAGGTAGCAATGGGATCGGATGAGGTTTTTAAAAAGGTAGATACATATCCTCCAAATAGTGTATCGGTAAAAGAATTTTCAAAAGACTTCAAATAGACTTTAAATGCGCTTTGCTCAGCTTCGCTTTTTCCTCCTCCAAAATGAATGGCATGTTTCATCCATTCTTGGGGTTCGTTGCTTTCAAATTCAATTACTTTATTAAAATAATTACTAACATCACTAAGTGATTGGGCAGCAATTCTTCCTGTTGGAATGGCATTTTCATAGGCTGTGTTTCCAATTTTATTGCTTAATAGAATATCACTTGCCGGATATCCCATGGGTGGAATTAATGATGCTTGATATATTGATGGATTATTTCGACAAACTTCAGCAGAAATCCCTTTTCCTATGATGAATAAATATTTTGGTTGAGTTTCCCAAGTATTATAAATATAGTTTAAGAAATTACGAATAGCCATGGGGTGTTTGTTAATTCCATAGCCAAATTGGTTATAAAGCTTTTCAACATTCACTAAATATGCGTTTCGGTAAGCAGCATAATTTTGTGCTTCCTCCCACAGTTTTGGATGAGAAATAATAATATACTCGTTGTTTACAGCAGAATAATCGACTAGAGATACATTTGAAATTTGAGAAGTGTTAAAAATATAATTTTCATCAATCAATAGCATTTTTAGCGGCTGACTTGAAGAGGGGACTAAAGCTTTTAGTTTGGTACCATCTGCTACCAATTTAATTTTTGAACCACGAGTTAAATCATATAAATAAGGTTCTCCATCATAAACAAAATCAACCAATTCAACATAGGTTTTCACTGCTGGAGAAGCAGGTAATCCAAATTCAAAAAATTGGCTTTTGCTAATATTAAATGTTCGGGGATAAGTAATTTCAATATACGAAACTAAAGAGTAGTCGGTTTCCGAAGAATTTTCATCAATAATGCTTGAAAATGTAATAGCGGTTGTTTCGTTTAAAGAATTTACCAAAACACTTTCGCGGTGGTTAATAGTAGTATAGCTCTGGAAATTGGTGTCAAACACCATTTGAGGAGCTGTTGTGATAATATGGTGATAGCCACTTGAAAAGGTTATATATGAAAAATCATAAGTTGTTTTAATTCCATTATTTACAAAACTTGGTGTTGTTATTAATTTTGTTATTGACTTCCCAAGCGACAATGTTGATGTTTTTGCATCATCAACCCAACCTTCCCCTTTTATATACTCACTGTCCTCATAGCTAGCTTTGTAGGTTGAGGTGTAATCGACCCTACTGGTTGCCATACAATATGAGGCTGGTGAGTAAGCGCTAAAATTTACGTCATTTTCATTAGAGAAACGTAAATTATTAAAGCTACTGTTCCAGGTAAAAAAAACCGAGGCGGTATCGTTTATAAAGCTGTAGTTTGGGTTAGTTTGCGATTCGGGGTTTTCGTGCATTTCAATATCAAACCAACCGTCATTTTTTTCTGCATAAAATTCTATGAAAGTTATCAATCCTTGACTTTCGCCTTCAATGTAGCAAGGTATTTCTTCTCCCTTATAGAATAATTGTACATTCTGAGGATTAAAATTTCCTAACATAATTCCAGAATTTTGCAATTCCTCTCCAGTAACTCTATATATTCCAGAATGGGGAATGCTAAAACGGTAATAGCTTTGATTTAAATTAATCCACTCGTTTCCATAGCTTTGAGCCTGTGTGTAATTTTGCACGGAAATGAGTGCAAAAACTACTGCTATAATATATTTTACAACTTTCATTTGTAGTAAATTAATTCTTCTTTTCTATTCCAAGGGTTAAGGTAAAAATATGTGAATAACCTGCTGCAGAAACATTACCTAGATCAGTTAAAGCATAGTCAATAGCAAATCTTTTATATTTAAAACCCAATCCCATATTAGGCATAAGGGTTGTTGATTCATTTCCTAAATTGTCATATTCTTTTTGAATGTTTCCAACACCAAAACGTAAAAACACAATTCTATTGTAATTACTTTCAAAACCAATGTGCGGATCAATACTAATGATATTCGATTTAATCAGCACATTTCTTTTTCCATCAGTAGTTGCATCAAGATTTAATTCCCCCAAAATGCCAATTTTATCGGTGATGTTGTAAGAATAGGCTACCCCTAAAATAAATTTAGGAAGGGTTATTTCTGTTGAATTTTCAGGAACTACATTACCCGTTAATTCAAAAACATCTTTCAACTCATCAGTATTAAATTTCCAGGAATTAAATGTGGTAGTTATGTCACGAGCCATAAATCCAAAGGTAAAATTGTCCAGTTCATATAAACCTGAAATATCGATACCAAATCCCCAGGCTGAAGCAAAATCGCCACCCACTCGTCTAATGATTTTAGCACTACCACCCACACTTAATCCATCAATTTGAAGTTTTTTAGCGTACGAAAAATTTACTGCATAATCAGCCACAGAAAAGGAGGTAATTTTATCAAAATTAATATTTCCGTTGGCATCAATTAATTCGAGCGTATTAGGAATGTTATCCACAGCAAATCGAATAAATGTTATTGCAAAAGCGCCATCGTTTTCTAATTTAAATGCAATTCCACCATAGTCGTATTTTGATAGACCTGCAAAATATTCAGAGTGCATTAGACCTAAATTCATTGAACTTTCAAGTTTAGTAAGTGCTGCAGGATTCCAATACGTTGAAGTTAAATCGGAAGTTGAAGCAACGGTTGAGTTAGCCATACCAAAAGCTCTTGCCCCGACACCTATTGATAAAAATTCGTTGGAATATTTGGGAGCATTTTGCCCAAATCCTAGCTGAGATAAAAGTACAAAATATAGAAATATGAATAAAACTTCGGGATTCTTCATTTTGTAATGTCTAAACTATAAATGTAAAAAAATGCACTGAATTTATTGGTACGATAGTAACGCTAATTTTAAGGAAACATGAATTATTCCTTTTTTTATCACTAAAGACCGACTAAAATAATTAAAAAGGAAGTACTCCCCTTCTGTTTCTCTTTAAAGTTGTAATTTAATTTTACGAAAAACATTAAAACATAGATAAAAAAATGAAATAAAATTTATCGAACAGCCGAATGTATGTTTTAGCATTTAAAGAGCTTCTTTTTATTGATGCAATAACTATCCGCTTGTTTAGCGACATTTAGTAAGCATCGAATATAGTGTATCTGTTTTTCAAAATTTCCAGTGATTCCTAATAAGATTTAACTTACAAGAGGGTCTCTGGGTTGCTGAATAAAGAAATTTTTTAAAGTTGACTATCCCCTAGGCAGAGCCTCATTTAGATTAAAACACAATATTGGCAATCAAATTATTATCGATTACAAAATCGGCAAAAAAGTGCTGCTTAGCCATAAATTTGATTCTTACCCAAATTGAGCGATTCTCGCTCACGATTTAGTTCTTGTAAGTATTTCACTGCACTTTGTTTGTGAAACACTACAATCTCTACATCGGGGTTAACTCTAAGTAAAGCGCTTGTTCGCTATGCTCCAATCGCTCAACTTAGATCTTACAAAGCTTTCCCTTTAAACCCTTGAGATGGCTTCACAAAAAATACAGTTTGCAGCTTACACATTCAGGATATTAATAAACTAAAAACATTACACGGGCTTTTTTCCATCCTGTTTTATCTTTAAACAACGCTGTTAATTAGCTATATTTGTCTTCACCCTTGGTATTCCATTTCATTACAAAATGGCATGAGTACCATATGCAATATGCTAATTGTCAAAATTTTTAAGAATTTTTTAGCCTTTAAATTACTGAAATTTAATGAATTATATTTTTATCATATACAAAAATAATTATTACTAGAACTTATGTTGTTATGAAAGAACTTGAAAAACTCTCACTTATTGAGCTAAAAAGCTACAAAGAACTCATTGAAAATAGAATGAACCAGTTACGCCGTCACCAAATTGATGGTGAGTATTATCCACCCTATACCGAAAAAGAAATTAAACAGGTAAAGGAAAAAGAGGAAAAGGCAGCAAAAGCATTGTTGACAGTTAATAAGCTGATTCGTTTAAAACTAGATGAATTTATTGATGGATTAAAGATTTAACAGGATCACAGAAATAAATTGGGGGTTTAAATAAAATCACCTTGATGTTTAATATAAAATTAAGGCGATGCATGCAGATAATTTCATAAAAATCAATTTTATGCTTGCATCGTTTATTGTTAACAATAAATAACTTAGGGCGTTGCCCTAAGCTAGAGTATTTAAGCCTTTTAGCCATAGACAAATAATCATTTGAACTAAATCTTCTTTACTACTTTAAAATTAATCAAAGTGTTTTTTTACCCTCCCATAAGAATTGCAGGTTGTTTTTAAAAGAAAAAATCTTCTAAGCATTAATTCAAATGGTAACATTTATTCCCATATAGTGGTATAATCATACTCCGGCATCTAAATAGATGGATAATTGAATGCTTCCAGGACTCCTTCTCTGGCTGTCGCCAGTTACTCACTTTGCTCGTGAGATCGCTTCGCTTAGTTCTCCCGGGAGAGAACTTGTTATTTTGAATTTGCAATGCTAAACCATTAAAATATTACACAAAAACTTAAATTGGAATAAGTGCTCCCCCAGGGGAGCTGTCCGAAGGACCGAGGGGGATATCAATATTTTTTTGGAAGCGCCCCAATAAACACGTAATTTTTATTCATGGAAAAAGCATCAGAATCAAATAACTGGTATTTCAACGCAAATTTAACAGAGCGAGCAAAGTATCTGCGCAAGCATGCAACAAAAGCCGAAGTTTATTTGTGGAAATTTGCTTTGAAAAGTAATATGATGGGAGTTAAATTTTTGCGACAACGGCCTGTATTAAATTACATAGCCGATTTTATGTGTAAAGAATTAATGCTGATAATTGAGTGTGATGGCATTACTCATCAATTAGAAGGTGCTGAACAAAAAGATTTAAAACGACAAAAAGTTTTGGGAGATATTGGGTTTACTTTCTTGCGTTTTGAAGATGATATGGTGCTTAATAATTCAACAACTACCTTAAGCATTATAGAGCAAGAAGTAGAACGGATTAAAAATGAAAATAAATAATTCCCTCTCTCCCTTTCGGGATCTCTCCCAGGAGAGAACTTTACTTGGTTGCTATTATTGAAAAACTGGAAACTTTATAGTTTCAAATATTTAATTCTGGATAAGTGCTCCCCTGGTGGGAGCTGTCCGAAGGACTGAGGGGGAATAATATTCAAATATATTTTTCGTGAGAACGTTTTGCTAAGCTTCCCTAGGAGAGAACTTTACTTGTTTGACCACGCAATAAATTGATTATCGATATACTCAAAATTTCAATCAAGGGCAGTGTTCCCCTTGTGGGAGCTATCCGAAGGACTGAGGGAGCGTTCTTTTGGTTTCATAAGTAACAATAGCGCATAATTGTACAATGCAATTTAAAACAAAAAATCCCATGATTCAATCACAGGATTTTTCAATACTATATGAGGAGTTTTTTATTTTGAAACTTCGGTATATCTGGCATATTTCATCCAACTGGTACGGTCGGGTCTTTCCGTTAAATCGGAAGTAACTGTTACTCCACATTTTTCAACAAAATACTTATGAAATGCTAAAGATGGAGTAAGTTCAGGATGAAATACGGTTGCCAAACAATTTTCACTTTCAGCAGCAGCAATGTAATCGTCGAGTTTTAATAAAACCTCGACATTTTCACCAACCTTGGTAATTTTTGGAGCGCGAATAAAGGTTAAATCTATTTCGTCGTTGGATACTTTAGGAACTAAAACTTTAGTGTTAAAGCTGTCTAATTGAAAGCCAAAGGCATTCCGATTCACAGAAATATCCATTAATTGCAAATGAGCTTTGTCGTTTTCAATTTCGTTGGCAATTAATATCGATCCGGCACAAGTACCCCAAATTTTCATGCCATCGGCATGGGCTGCTTTTAGTTTAGGAGTAATTTCAAAAATATTTAATAAACGAATTAAACAGGTGCTTTCTCCGCCAGGTAAAATTAATCCGGCCAAATCGTCGAATTGCTCTGCGACTTTAACACGCACGGGTTCAATTCCTAAGGCTTGCAAATGGTACACGTGCTCATGCACGCCTCCTTGCAAATCTAACACTCCAATTTTATCTCTTTTTGCCATTGTGTTTGAATTGAAAAAACCTAACAGGTGTTTGCCCTGTTAGGTTTGAATCTATTTAATATTATAATTTTCCGAAAGTTTTTACCAACCTCTTTTTGCCAATTTTTCGTCTTCATTCATTGAATCACAGTTAATACCAACCATTGGTACACCTAATCCTTTGGATGCTTCCATCACTTTTACAGGATCGTTGTAATAAGCAGTAGCTTTTACAATAGCGCGAGCACGGCTTGCAGGATCGCCAGCTTTGAAAATACCAGAACCCACAAATACACCATCGCAACCTAATTGCATCATTAATGCAGCATCGGCAGGAGTTGCAATACCACCAGCAGCAAAATTAACTACCGGAAGACGTCCTAATTCGCGAACTTGCATAGCCACGTTGTAAGGAATCCCATTATCTCTACAGAAAGGCATTACTTCTTCTTGGTCTAAGCCACAAAGTTGTTTAATGTCTTTTTTCATTTGACGCATGTGACGTACGGCTTCAACCACATCACCAGTGCCAGCTTCACCTTTGGTGCGAATCATTGATGCACCTTCGGCAATTCTACGAGCAGCCTCACCTAAATTACGAGCTCCACAAACAAAAGGAGTGCTAAATTTAGATTTATCAATATGGTTTTCTTCATCGGCAGGAGTTAACACTTCACTCTCGTCAATGTAATCAACTTTTAATGCTTCTAAAATTTGAGCTTCTACAAAGTGACCAATTCGGGCTTTCGCCATTACAGGAATTGAAACTACTGCTTGAATTTCAGTTATCATTTCAGGATCTGACATACGTGCCACACCACCATCAGCTCTAATATCTGCAGGTACTCTCTCTAAAGCCATTACTGCTACGGCACCAGCTTCTTCAGCAATTTTTGCCTGTTCAGGGTTAGTAACATCCATAATTACACCACCCTTTAACATTTGTGCAAGTTGAGCATTCAACTCAAAACGATTGTTTTCCATTTCACTAATCGGTTTATATTTTTTGCAAAATTAATTAAAAAACGTAAAGTCGGTTCACTTATAAAACATTAAAATACATTTGTGAACGACACGCCAAAACTATTCAATTTTGCACAAAAACAAACAGGCCAATTGTGTTTTATTTCACCATACCAGATTTATTTAATGTGCAATTGGCAATGAGTAATTAACAATGATTTTAATTAATACACGTGCTGTGAATAAACTTTAGTTATTTTAGGCTCTTTAGTTTACTTAAGGCACTCAATAATTTTTATCTTTGGATTCAAATTTATAAAAAATGGCATTGCAACCTTTAGCTGAAAGATTACGACCAAAATCGCTCGATGATTACATTGGGCAAAAGCATTTGGTAGGCAAAAAGGCCATCTTACGCCAATCTATTGAGTCAGGAAGAATTCCTTCGATGATTCTTTGGGGGCCTCCTGGAGTTGGAAAAACAACTCTTGCAAACATTATTTCGCAGCAACAAGAGCGGGCTTTTTATAGCCTAAGCGCCATAAGTTCGGGAGTTAAGGATGTGCGCGAAACCATTGAAAAAGCTAAGAACATCCGTTTTTTCAATCAAGCCAATCCCATTTTATTTATCGATGAAATTCATCGCTTTAGTAAAGCTCAGCAAGATTCTTTGTTGGGTGCCGTTGAAAAAGGAATTGTTACTTTAATTGGAGCGACTACTGAAAATCCATCCTTCGAGGTTATTTCTCCTTTATTATCGCGTTGTCAGGTGTATGTATTAAAATCGCTTGAAAAAGAAGATTTGCAAGAACTTTTAAATCGTGCATTGATTCAGGATTTTGAACTTAAAGAAAAGAAAATAAAAGTTCAGGAGCATGAAGCCTTGTTTCGTTATTCGGGTGGCGATGCTCGAAAGCTGTTGAATATTATTGAACTGGTAGTTAACTCATCGAGCACCAAACAAATTACAATTACCAATAAAAAGGTTGAGACCATTCTTCAGGAGAATATTGCCATTTACGATAAGCAGGGTGAAATGCATTACGATATTATTTCGGCCTTTATAAAATCGATTCGTGGAGGCGACCCAAATGCCGCAGTGTATTGGTTAGCAAGAATGCTCGAGGGTGGCGAAGATGTTAAGTTCATTGCTCGTCGATTGGTTATTCTGGCGGCTGAAGATGTGGGTTTGGCCAATCCAAATGCCTTATTAATGGCCAATACCTGTTTTGATGCCATTCATAAAATTGGTATGCCCGAAGGACGAATCATCCTTTCGGAATGTGCTATATATTTGGCAACTAGCGCCAAAAGCAATTCGGCATACGAAGCAATTAACTTAGCTTATGCTGAAATTAAGAATTATGGTGATTTGCCTGTTCCTTTGCATCTGCGTAACGCACCCACAAAACTTATGAAAGAATTGGGTTATGGTACCGATTATAAATACTCGCATGCCTACAAAGGAAACTTTGCCGATCAAGATTTTTTGCCTGAAAAAATTAAAAACAAAACGCTTTATACTCCACAGAAGAACTCTCAAGAAGAAAGCATTAGAGCAAGGTTGGTAAGTTGGTGGAAGAAAAAATATGGGTACTAAACATATTGCACTAGTATATTGCACAATTCCGTTATTCGGTTATATTTGTAAATTGTATGAAGATCCTCATTGTAATATTATTGTTAATAGCGTTTGGTAAGAGTGTTTACTCATTTACATTCCCTCCGCATCATTCATTACTAAACAATTCTTCGGTAAAAGATAGCAATGCCTTATACCTGAATTTTTACAATTCAAATTTTTTATGGAATAACGAGTTTTTTAACGATGTTGTTGAGGGCTATACTTTAATTGGGTACTTTATTACTCCACAATTTGAGTATCATTTTTCGCCCAATATTAAAATTGACGCAGGCGTTCATCTGTTAAAATACACTGGAGTTGATGATTTTACGAGATTTACTCCCACATACTCGGTAACTTTTTCAAAACGAGATTTTTCTTTAATAATGGGAACCATAAAAGGAACTATAAATCACCGTTTGCCAGAACCCATTTTATTTACAGAGAAATACTTTACAAATAATTTGGAAAATGGTGTTCAATACATTGTTGATAAGGAACGGTTGTTTTCTGATGTGTGGCTTGATTGGCAAAATTTTATTTTCCCAAAAGACAATGAACAGGAAAAACTAGTGGCTGGATTCTCTTTAGATCCATATTTTGTTAAAAATGAAAAATGGGAGTTTTCAACTCCTGTAGGCGGAATTGCTGGTCATAGAGGAGGTCAAATTGATACTTCTCAGGCCAACATGAAAACAGTTATAAATTATAATTTTGGATTAAAGGCAACAAAATTATTGACTCTAAAATACTTGAAAAGAATAACTTTAGAATCAAGTTACTTGAAATATGTTGACAATTCACCCACTGTAGAAAGTTTGTACAAAAAAGGAAGTGGTTATTTTAGCAATATTCGTTTGGGCTTTGATGACAATTACTTGCAATTTGGGTATTGGTATTCCAATCAGTTTTTATCTCTTTTAGGGCATCCTATTTATCAAAGTTTTTCAGAAAAAAGTGAAGAACAACATCAAAAATACAGGGAACTTATTAGCGCAAACATCTTTTATTCAAAAACCATTTATAAAGGAATATATTTGGGTTTTATGGGCGATGTTTTTTATGATCTGCGATCGGGCGATACTGATTATAGCATGGGTTTAACTCTAATTATTAAAAACAATTTCTTTATCAAAAGATTTAAAAACAATCCTTTAACAAATTATAAATAAGCAATAAATTATAAGTAGCAATTTTTGCTAAATCACCCACCAAATAGAAAGCAATAAATAAGCATAGTGAGCAACCACACCAGCCATAATTCCTCCAACAGTATGAGATATTAATGCTTTTGAAGTTAAAGATCGATAACCTAGTGTGTCGAGCATGGCTGTATGTGTGCTTAAATATCCGCTCCAACACATTCCCATAGCAGTAAACACTGCAATAGCATTCCCGTCTATAATTCCTTCGGAAATAAATGCTTTTACCAACGATAATGCTGCACCAACTGCCCCAAGTGATGTAATAGGGAATGCAATTAATTCCGGGTTTTCAAAACCAAACAATGCTTTAAAAAACCAATCAACTTTTCCGGCTAAATAGGGCAAAATAGGAACACCCTCATAGGCCAACCCTTGATAACCCTGTGATGAATCAGATGGACCAAAAGTAACTATCATAACCAAAGTACTAATAATTAAAACTCCTGGTATAATTGACAAACCCAATTCAACACCTGATTTTCCGCCATCTAGCGAAGCATTTAATACGCGTTGAAAAACGCCACCTTCCGATTTAAACGAAATATTTTGTTCGTTTCCTTTAAGTTCGTCATCTGCTTTTTCAGGTATTTTGCCTTTAATAAGTTTTTGCATTAATCGGGTGGAAACAATAGCTCCAATTAAGGCTCCAAAAAGGCCAACCAAAGCAGGACCAAAATAGCCAACTCCGGCCATAAAGGTTAATACGATTAAGCCCATTCCAAAAGCTGTTCCGAAATTGGTTAGTGAAATGAGTTCGTGCTTTTTAAAATATTGGCTAAAGTTTTTATCGTTCGATAAACTAATAATAGCAGGATTGTCGGAGAAAAAAGTTAATAAAGCGGCTAAAGCAGCAACTCCAGGTAAGTTGAATAGTGGGCGCATAAAGGGTTTTAGTAAAAGCTCCAACAAACGAACCACTCCGAACTCTATCATTAGCTTACCTAAAGCGCCCGAAAGCACAGTAATTCCCATAATAAAAAACACCGTGTTCATTAGTAAATCCCATGCAGTGTTCATAATGGTATTTAGTAAATTGGCAACGCCCATTTGATGACCTAAAAAGCCAAATAAACCAAAAAATACGATCAGGAAAACAAAGGCTTCGTACCTTCTATTTCGAACAAAATTTTGTGCTTTTATTGTATTCATTTCCTTCAGTTTTTAGTTGGCACAAAGTTATATTTACCATAAAAAAACTAAGTGACAATTGTCACTTAGCTCCATGCTTTTTAACTATGTTAAAGGTTAACAAATAGCAATTCTATTATTGATTATTCTTCATCGGGTGAACCGTACATTTGCTTAAGCTGATTCATTTGATCCATCATTTTGGTCATGTCATTTAATTCAAAATCTGAAGGTATTTCAAATTCAGAAGCAGCAATATTAGCGTCTAAATTAATTTCTTTTACTTTCATAAAGGAGTGTGTGTTATCTTCACCTACAAAATCGGCTTTTAATAAATATCCATTCCAAATCCAATATTTTCCTTTGTTTCCCTCAGCATCGCTATAATTATAGATATCGCAATTTTTACCCGCTACCATTTCAGTTCCAGTTTTTACTTGCTTTTCTCCTGTAACTTCTGAAACCAATTCAGATAAATCGAGCCCACCAGCTCCGGCATCGTACATGCCTGAATTTTGCATTTCGATGGGTATTTTTAATACTTGTTTGTCAGTATAATTTACTACAAACATGGCTTGAGGGGTAATGATGGTTTTAACATGTTCATTGTCATCGGGATTAACAATGTCAATAATCTGTTTTGCCCCATGATCATCGAAGGTTAACGAATATGAGGAAGTAATCCCTTCCATCTCATATTCATATACAATTTTTCCTGACTTTGAAGCATACACATTTTCATTTTGAGCGAAACAGCTTGCAGCCATTAAAAATGAAGCAACAAAAGCGAAATACTTTTTCATAAACTTATTTTTTTTTGAAGCAATGAAAGAATCTATAATTAAAATTATTAAACGTTTTTATTCGTTTGCTTCGGGTTATTACTAATTTGATGCCTAAAGTTAATAAGAAATAATTATTTGACAGCCAACCTATTTGAATTATTGTGCATCATAATTTCATCTAATATTTAAAATTAAGTATATTCACGAGCATTAATAATGACTAAAATTCTATCTATGTACAAGTTAATTTTTGCTATTTTTTTATTAATAAATTCGATTTGTTTTGCGCAAAACGATAAGGATCGTTTTAAGGAAGTGTTTGACTCAGAAATAGCCGATGAAACTACACTTGATAGAAGTAGCCACTCTGGTAGATACCAGCACACAGTAGCTCAACAAGTTCCCGATTGGTTTATAAACCCACCGACTTCTGATGGGCAAAGTATGTACGCTGTGGGAATTTCCGATCCGGGAATGGATACAATCCAAGGGCTTGAAATGGCTCTTTTTAGAGCTGAAATTATGGCTAACATATTTAGGAAATCGACCACTCAGCTTTTATGTGACTTTTTTTTAAACGAACAAGATCAGAGCAATAGTATTGTTTATGAACATTATTCTAGAATTACCACAAAACTACCAAATAGTAAAGGAAACTATGATATTATAAAAAGCTACCGAAATGAGTATGATGAAACCATGGTGTTAATCGTATACAATCCTCCAACAAAGGTAGTCTCAAACGAATTGTATCCGATTCGATTCGAACTCTACAAAAATGAAACCGAAAGTAGTACTTATGGGGTTTTTGAATCGGTATATGAAATAGTTGTAAAATCAAATTCATACGAAATACCCGACCCTGTATTTTATGAATTAACGGAGCTTGAAGACCGATCGGAAGTTGTAAGCAAAAGTTTTGAAGAAGAAATTAAAGTGCCAATTTACTCATTAGCTTATATGGGCATTCCATCATCCGATTCAGTAAAACAGTGCTATTTTTCGCATGGCTTATGGAAAGAATATTTTAAATCGGTGATGGTTTATATCATTAAAAAAGCCAGAGAAAAACCTGAAAACATTAGCTTTTTAGGGGATAAATATAATGTAGAAAGTTATCAGAAATTAACACGTGGTGTTTCGGTAAATAAAATGCGTTTTGCACTTACGGGCTTTTGTTTTGAGAATGGCAAGTTAAAAGCAAAAATGACAGAATTAGCTTTGGAATAAAATAAAGCTAAGATTTTTTATTTTGTAATGCTTATTGATTAAGAATAATAGAAGGTCAGTAGTTAACTACTTAGTTTCATTTCGTGAGAGAGATGCTGACAAGACCTTCGGACGTTGTCAGGTCAAATCTGTCAGCGTGCGTAGCTCCTGACAGCATTTGCACATATAATAAGCCCATATAATTGCTGCGTCTGTACATATGAACTTATCTACTGACCTTCTAAAGAATAATTTGTTTTCGGTATTAGTTCGACTTTTTGTTTTTTATTCGTTTTCAATTCAAAAAAATATAGTCTCACTGATTTAAAGCAATAAAACGTAACTCGTTTGTTTCGTCGCATGCTGATTTTTGCTACTTATTGAACCTAGCTGCTTGCGACGGTTTTTACGGTTGGTTGTGCTTGGGGCGTTGCCCCAAGTTGAAATATATAAGCCTTGCAGGCATTTACTCATTATTCCCTCTCAGTCCTTCGGACAGCTCTCCCAAGAGAGCACTT
>JAEINW010000346.1 GCA_016342715.1 Salinivirgaceae bacterium
TCGGCGGTGGCCGTAGTTTGATTTACAAGAGCCTCTTGTCGCTCGTTTACTTCTGTTTCGAAGTTAGGAAGAAATCCGGTCAGCCTTTCGTAAACTAAGGCCGAGAATGCAATTTTCGCAATATCGCCTATTGCATCCGCTTTGGTTTTTGCTGCCCGCAAGGCAGTCGTAATACCGGAAACTGATCGTGGTAATCGTCTTGTTGCCATAGTAATTTGATTTTAATTAATAAATAAAGTTTAGAAAGTTTTTAAAACTCACCTCAAAGTTAATAATAATTTTAATATGACAATATTTTTTAAAAATTCTACTAGCATTTTGAGGACATTTTTTTATAAAACATAATTTGTTGGTTCTGACAATAAGCGTTTTTTTTGTCGGAAGAGGTCTGTTAGCTCTGACAACAGGCATTTTTTTTGCCGGAAGGGGTCTGCCAGCTCTGACAATGGGCATTTTTTTTGCCGGAAGGGGTCTGCCAGCTCTGACAGTAGGCATTTTTTTTGCCGGAAGGGGTCTGCCAGCTCTGACAATGGGCGTTTTTTTTGTCGGAAGCGGTCTGCCAGCTCTGGCAATGGGCATTTTTTTTGTCATATGGGGTCTGTTCCCTCTAACAATAAGCGCTTTATGAAAAATAGCTTGTTTTTTATTGAAAATTTTTTCGATATTGAAATATTTTTTATATTTGTAGAGAAGAAAAAACACTTGTTAAAAAAGATAAAATGTTTCACGCAAAGTTCGCAGACGAAACGCAAAGAATTGTTAAGGTTTCAAATCCCCAAAGGGGTTGGAAACCTTAAATCTAAATGAGATCATAACAAAACAAAAATACAGGGGGGAATTATGAAAAAACTTTACAAGAATTATTTAATGACAATGTGCTTAGTAATATTAAGCATATTATCAACAAACCTAAATGCACAGCATTTTAACTTTGGAGGGGGAAATCCCTCCGAAGCGTTTTGGACTTTATATATTGCCGAAGCAACATTAAATAATATTGATCTGGAAGCCGGTGATGAAATTGCCATTTTCGATGGCGAAACAATCGTTGGTGCTTTCACATTAACCCAGATTTGTACACCCGAAAACCAATTCGATAATGTTCTATTAGCATTTTCCACACTTGCAAGCGGAAGCACAGGATACACAGCCGGAAATAATGTTTTGTTTAAATGTTGGGATGCAAGCCTCGAAATTGAAATTACGGACTTTGAAATAAACTTTGATAATCCTTATGGCGATGCATGGACACAAAGCATATTTCCTGCCGATGATGGAGAATATAGTATTGTTCATTTTGGTTTTGAATGGATACATATCGGAAACATTGCCGGAACAATAACCGATGAAATAAATTCTCAACCCATTGCAGGAGCAATTGTTGAAGTATCTGGCGACTTATCTTATAGTGGTATGGCAGACGCTAACGGTAATTATTTAATTGAAGATATTGAAGTTTGTACTTATAGCGTTACTGCAAGTGCTGAAGGTTGTTTTCCAAAAACTATTAATGGTGTAGAAATACTAGCAGGTGAAACAACAACTCTTGATTTTGCCATGGAGCCAATTATTAAAACACAAACCTATAATTTGCTTACGGGCTATCAATTTGTTTCTTCCCGTTTAATAATGGAAAATCCCGATATGCAAAATATTTTGACTGGAATATTAGATAATCTTGATTTTGTTAGAAACTCCGAAGGCTATATGTTAAGAAAGATAGGGCCTAATTGGGTAAATAGTATTGGAAATTGGGTAACTACTGAAGGATATTTGATTAAAATGAATAGTGCAAATAGTTTTGAAATTAGCGGAGAAGAAATAAATGAATATACCCCTATTGAACTAAGTACAGGATACCAAATAATAAGTTATTTACCATCTGAACCACGTGATTGCGAGGAAGTTTTTTCAAATATACTTGGTAATCTTGACTTTGTAAGAAATTCTACCGGAGCTATGTTTAGAAAAATAGGGCCGAATTGGATTAATAGTATAGGAGATATGCAACCCAGCGAAGGTTATCTTGTTAAAATGCTTTCTGATGATATTCTTATTTCACCCTTTCCCTGCCCCGAAATACCAACTGTAACTTATGAAGGGCAAGTTTATAATACAGTTTTAATTGGTGACCAATGTTGGCTAAAAGAAAATTTAAATGTAGGAACATTGATAAACGGCAGTGAAGAAATGACAAACAATGGGATAATTGAAAAATATTGTTATGAAGATAATACTATTAATTGCGATGAATACGGTGGCTTATACCAATGGAATGAAATGATGCAATATACAACCACACAAGGTGAACAAGGTATTTGCCCTGTCGGTTGGCATATTCCAACCGATGATGAATGGAAAATATTGGAAGGCACAGTTGATAGCCAATATCCTGTTGACGATCCTGAATGGGATGATATTGGATGGCGGGGTTATGATGCAGGATTAAATCTTAAATCCACAACAGGTTGGTACGGAAGTGGTAATGGTTCTGGGCTTTATAATTTTGAGGCACTTCCGAGTGGTAATCGCGATGTTTATGGTAATTTCAGCGGTCTCACTTTTAACAACGACTTTTGGACGTCGAGTGAGGACGGTAGTTCCTACGCCTGGGAGCGTTACCTTGGCTTTGACAAAGGTGAAGTGTGGCGTGCCTCAGGCCATAAGAATACAGGTCGTTCAGTTCGTTGCTTGCAGGATTAAAGGTGCAATGAAGCTTGTTCAGGGTGAAAGACAATTTGTACTATTAAACTGAAAAAGCGAATTATAAACAAAATTTATCCCGTGAATATTAGGCCTGTCTAACCTACTTGCTCAAATTCCTCCCAAAGAAAAAACCCGCTGTATAATACAGGTTCAACAGAACCTTTTCCGAGTAAACGGAAACACAACGGGTTTTCTCATATAAAGAGTTTTAATTTTATTTTGTATCGGTTTGTGTTACTGCACAGATAATGCTATATTTTGAAATGTCAAGGGTTTTTTTTGGGGATTTGGTCTTATTTGTTTTTATCTATCTCAACTATAACAAAAACTTTCCTATTGCACTACCAATTACTATGCATGTAGCTAATAACCACCAGTATCCTTTTATTACCTCTATTGTTTTTATTTGTA
>JAEINW010000019.1 GCA_016342715.1 Salinivirgaceae bacterium
ATTTTAATAATTTAACATATTTACTTGCGACGGTTCGTATGGTTGTACTAATTCTTAGGGCGTTGCCCTAAGTTGAATTATATAAGCCTTGCAGGCTATTTTTTTTGATTGTTATGGGTGCTTAGTTTCACTTTAAGACTTTAGTTTTCACAGTTTGTATTTGTAAAATAATATCCTCCCCAGCCCTCCTTAGAAAGTAGGCCTGTCTGCCGATAGGCAGGGAGCTTCATTTGTATTTCAATTAGAATTTGTTTCGTTAATTTTTTGGTTGTGTTCTTTCAATTTGGCAGAATGTAATTACTCACTTCGTTCATGAACGCTATGCTAAGTTCCTCCCTTTTTAAGGGAGGTTAGGTGGGATAAATAGTACGATGCAAGCATAAAATTTGTTTTTATGAAATTATCTACATGCATCGCAACAATTTAACATTAAATATTTAGGTGATTTTTTTTAAATTCCCAACTTTTTAATGTGATCTCTTTTTCTTAGTTTATTTAGTTTCTCAAAATTAATCATAAAAAGTAAGGCTATTGCTAAGAATGGTAAAGCCGGAGCTTTATATCTAACCAAGGCTCCTAAAACGGGAGTTGTTAAACCACTAAGTGCAAATAATATTAATGTGAAGGAAACGCAAAATAAAAACCAGTGGTTTTTTAGATTCCGCTTTGTAAAGTAAAATATGGTAAGTAGTATGGCCGCAACTATTAATAAGTTTTCAAGTGCTGCCATTAACATCATAGCGTTGGAAACTTCAAATAGTGTTGGGCGAAATAATGAATTATAAAGAGCTTGAGGAATTGCTTTTATAAGACTAAAGAGATTTGGTTCAATAGCTTGTATTTCAATTTTACTTCCAACATAATTCAAACTATTTATATAATTTATAAAGTCGTGTTGTTTATGTGCAAGAATTTCGGGGAAACTGATTCCTAAAATTGGTTTTGTGAGCCATGCTCCAATTAGAAAAAATACATGAATTAGTAAATATTTTAGGGCAATAAATTTTGGTTTTGTTTTTATGTAGAGAAAAATAAATGCCAATCCAGGCAAAGCCGCAACTAGAATATAGAATTTTGAAATCAGCAATAAAAAAATTGAGAGTATAAAAACTATCAAACTACTTAGGGTAAAATGTTTTTTCATTAACTGATTAAAAGAATATAATAACATACCAAAGGCAAACATTAAAATGCCTTCTTTTAGTAAGCCTGAAGTCCAAAAATAAAGCGATGGAATAAAAAATACGACCAAAACAAGCAGCCATTTTTGATTTTTAAAATAAGATAAAAACACTTTATAAATTCCCCATAAGCCGGTAAATGATAGAAATGAAATAATTAATGTGTGTATATGAATGTTGCCCATGGAAATTAAACGAACAAGAGCATTGAACCTAATTACCGTTAAATTGTCGTTAAAAAGACCATAGTTAAAGGGTTTCATCCAAAAGTAGCAGGTGTAATAATATTTGTCTAAATGTGGTGCATTTCCACCAATGCCAGTAATCATTCGAAGATAATCCCAAGGGTTTTCGTAAATGGCACTATGAATAATAATTCCATCGTCGAAGTATTTAAAAATGTCGGAAGAATACCTAGCATCATAGAATTTTGAATAAACAAAGAAAACTGATAAGCCAGCAAAAAATTTGAGAATGAATAATATTATTGGTGTGTATTTGGGCAAGTGGTGATTTTTAAAAAATGGTGATTTGTAAATAATCACACAGAAAATTATCATATATATAACTAGCAATATATAGCTCATAGAAGTTTTTTTTGCAAATATAGAAAACCTTGATATCGATTGTATGTTTTTTTGTTTATTTGTGGTCTGAATTAAACTGAAATGCAAGAAGTAAAACCTTATTTAAATTTAGAAAGCAGTAAAAAGGAACAAGTTGCCAGCATGTTCAATAATATTGCTGGGAAGTATGATTTCTTGAATCATTTTTTATCGATGAATATTGATAAAGGTTGGCGTAAAAAAGTAGTTAAAATATTAATTGAACATAAAGCAAAACGAATTTTAGATGTGGCAACTGGTACTGGAGATTTAGCCATTGCCTCTCTAAATGCAAATCCTGAAAGAATTGATGGAATTGATATTTCTGAGGGTATGCTTGCTGTTGGCGTGGAAAAAATTAAAAAGAAAAAGCTTGATCATCAAATATTTCTTAAAAGTGGGGATGCCGAGAATATTCCTTTTGAAGAGCAAACATTTGATGCTGTAACTGTGGCTTTTGGTGTTCGTAATTTCGAAAATTTAGACAAAGGTTTGGGCGAAATGTTACGGGTTTTAAAAGCTAATGGGAAAACTATAATTCTTGAATTTACCATGCCGATTACATTTCCTATTAAACAGCTTTATAAGTTTTATTTTAAATATATTTTGCCCACTTTAGGTAAATTAGTTTCAAAAGATGATAGCGCTTATACATATCTTCCCGAATCGGTAGGTGCTTTTGCACAACGCAATGAATTAATTGCAAAGATGGAAAAAGTTGGATTTACCGATTGTTATTATAAAAGTTTGTCATTTGGCATTGCAGCCATTTATGTAGGTTCAAAAAAGGTTTCTAAAGTATTGTAAAATTTTTTGGTATTTTTAACGTTTAAGGATTTGAAAATGAAGATAAAAACTATCATATTTCTACTTTTTTTATTGCCAACTATACTTTTGGCTCAAAAGTCAAAGGTTTGGAATAAGCCATTGTATGATGCTTATAAATACCATTTTGGCTTTGCTTTTTCTGGCGGCTTGCTTGATTTTAGTGTTACTCATTCCGAAAACTTCATGTCTGACACCACAATTAATTCAATTGAAGGTCAGGCCAGACCTTTATTTGGAGTAAGTATGGTTTCTAATCTTCGATTAAATGAGAATTTTGATTTGCGTTTTACACCTGGCCTATATTTTGGACAAAGGAATCTTGTTTATAATCACAATGTTTTAAATAAAACAGACTCTACTTATTCCCCACAACAGCATGTAATGAAAATTGAAACAACCTTTCTTCAATTCCCATTAAATATTAAATACAGAGCTGTAAGGGAAAATAATTACAGACCGTATGTGGTTTTTGGGGTAAATTATGTGATTGACTTAGCCGCAAGAAAAAAAATAAAAGAAGAAGAAAAACCTAAAATAAGGTTGTATAGACAAGACATTTTATTGGAAGCTGGTTTTGGAGTGGATTATTACCTTCCATTTTTTAAGCTTTCAACAGAATTGCGTTTTTCTTATGGATTAATGAATATTGTAAATTACGATGACACTCCATATACAAATAATACCTTTGAAAGACTTGGAACAAAAATGGTTTCATTAATTGTATTCTTTGAATAAGTAATATTCCATGGAAAAAGAAATTACGCTTGTTTTATCACCAAAGCAAGCTTCAAGTACGGCTTTATACACCCCTTTAATTGCAAACAAATTAAAAGTTTCGCTAAAACAAATTAGCTATACTAAAGTAATTAATCGGTCGATTGATGCCAGAGGACGAAATGTAAAAATAAATTTGAAACTATTAGTTTGCATTGATTCACCTCCTAAGGAAAAAGGAAAAATAAATATAAAATATAAAAACGTAAAGAATTCAGAACCGGTGCTTATTATTGGAGCTGGTCCTGCTGGTTTATTTGCAGCTTTAAAGCTCTTAGAAATTGGATTAAAACCCATTATTATTGAACGTGGGAAAGATGTTATTTCACGAAAACGTGATATTGCTGATATTCATAAAAATAAGGCGTTGAATCCAGATTCTAATTATGCTTTTGGTGAGGGTGGTGCTGGTACATTTTCTGATGGAAAGCTTTATACGCGCTCAAAAAAAAGGGGCAGTAATAAAAATGTATTAAATGTTTTAACGCAACATGGAGCATCCGAGGATATTTTAATTGATGCACATCCTCATATTGGATCGGATAAATTGCCGGGTATTATTAAATCGATACGAGAAAGCATAATTGAATATGGTGGTGAGATTCATTTTAATACCTGTTTGAAATCTTTACTAATTGAATCGAATTCAATTAAGGGAATTGTAACAAAGAATAACGAAAAAATTGAATCGCGAGCAGTTATTCTTGCCACAGGCCATTCGGCACGTGATGTTTATTTCATGTTGAATGAATTGGGAATAATGCTTGAGGCCAAATCTTTTGCAATGGGAGTTCGAATAGAACATCCTCAAGAGTTAATTGATTCCATTCAATATTCTTGCGATTTCAGAGGACCTTATTTGCCAGCAGCTTCGTATGGCTTGGTTCAACAAGTAAAAGAAAGAGGCGTATATTCTTTTTGTATGTGCCCTGGAGGTATCATTGTTCCAGCTTCAACCGCAGCTGATGAGATGGTGGTAAATGGAATGTCACCATCGAACAGAAACACACGCTGGGCAAATTCAGGAATTGTTGTTGAAATAAGACCAGAGGATATAAAAAATGTTAATATAAATGCTTTAATAGGATTAGATTATCAACAGAAATTTGAGAAGTTAGCCTTTGCAAATGGGGGTGAAGGACAAATTGCTCCTGCACAAAACATGGTTGATTTTGTTGAGGGTAGAATTTCAAATAAATTAGCAGAAAGCTCTTTTCGTCCTTCCATTCAAACTTCTGCAATGCATGAATGGATTCCTGAGCAAATTCGATTCAGATTGCAAGAAGGTTTTAAAGCTTTTGGCAAAAAAATGAAAGGGTATTACACAAATGAAGCAACTTTAATTGGAGTTGAAAGTAGAACAAGTTCACCGGTTCGTATTCCACGAGACAGAGAAACTATGCAGCATCCTCAAATAAAAGGATTGTTTCCTAGTGGCGAAGGTTCAGGATATGCCGGAGGAATTACTTCATCGGCAATTGATGGTGAAAATACAGCAGTTAAGGTTGATGAATATTTGAAATAATTTTACATTAATTTTTAATTATTCATTGCACATTAATAATTGTTAATCGACAGGGCTCTTCTTCTAAATTCAGAACACACAATAGCACAAGCTACACCCACATTTAACGATTCAATATTTCTTGTGTTTTCAGGGAAATTTGGAATTAAAATCGCTTTATCGATATATTTTTCAAGTTCTTTCGAAACTCCTTTCGACTCATTTCCCATAATAACTAAGGCTTTCTTAGATAATTCAGCATTGTAAATATTTTCGCCCTTTAATAGCGTTCCATAAATTGAAACTTTGTCATTTTTGGCTTTTTGTAAAAGAGGAATTAATTCGGTATAAATAATATTTATATTAAAAATAGCACCCATAGTTGATTGAATAACTTTGGTATTGTATGCTTCAACAGTGTCTCTTGAGCAATAAATAGTTTTTATTCCAAACCAGCTCGCTGTTCTGATAATGGTTCCAAAATTACCTGGATCTTGAATATTATCTAATACTAAGGACAAATCAGAAAAGAAATAATCAGTGGTTGGTTCACTTTTTGGAATTTCAACCAGTGCCAGATGTTTATTTGGTGTTTTTAAAGAACTAATTCTGTTTAATTCTTTTTCAGCGATTAATGATATTTTTTGATTGATATAATTTGATTGCAAGGTAGAATCGGTAGTAAATACTTCTTTAATTTTGAATTTATTTGATTGGAGTAGCTCCAAAACCATTTTTTCGCCTTCAACAATAAAACAATTGTGTTCGGTTCTAAACTTCTTTTTATCAAGCGATTTAATGAATTTTATAGTATTATTAGAAAGCATATTAACATTTTTGGCAAATATACTAAACTTTAGCACGTATATTGTTTAACAAAATAGTCATAAAAAAGTGTGGCATATTATTTATGGTTGCAATTTGATAGTTATATTTGCCATTGAAAATGAATCAATAGATGCGACAATTATTAAAGGAATTAAAAAGTAGGTCATTTATATATTTTCTTGTTATTTTATATTCTTTATCGAGTTGCAAGCCAACACGCTTATTAACCGAAGATGAATATTTATTTCAAAATAATACAACAAAAATTGACTCCAAAAATATTAATAAAAGTGATTTAACCGGCTATTATCGTCAAAAGCCAAATAAAAGAACTTTAATAATTTTCAAGCTTCCATTAGCAGCATATAATTTTTCAAAGCTAGGTAAAGAGCGCAAATGGAAACAATGGGTTGGAAGGGTAATTGGAGAACCACCAACGGTGTACGATTCCCTTTTAGTAGAAAGAACCAGACAGCAGTTTGTTAGGTATTTAAAAAATGAAGCGTATTATAATGCTATTGTAACCAAAGAAACTGAACTTAAAAGAAAAAGAGCATGGGTTACTTATTCCATTGAAGCCAAGGATCCTATTGTTATTAATTCTGTTAGTTACACCATAAATGATTCCTTAATAGCACCATTAATTTTTTCAGATACATCAAAAAGAATGTTACGAAAAGGTGACTTGTTTAAGTTAGAATCATTGCAAAATGAGCGAAATAGAATTACACGGCAGGTACGAGACAGTGGATATTTTTATTTCAAAGAAGATTATATAAGCTATAAAGTTGATACCACTGATTTAATTGCCGATATTAATGTTGTGATAAATAAAGCGCTAGTATTTGACACAGAGAATAATCCAAGTGTGGAAAATCATAAAAAATATTGGATTAATAAGGTATTTGTTTACCCAGATTTTGATCCACAAAAAGCAATAAGAAATAAGAATAATTATTTTTTATCGTTTGATACCATTGATTATAATGGATTTAACATGATTTATACTGGTGATGTAAATGTAAGACCAAAAACAATTTTAAAGGCAAATGCCATTTGCCCTGGCGATAAATACAATTTTTCAAAAGTAGAATCAACCACAAAATTTTTAAATTCACTTAGGCTTTTTCGATTAAACAATATAAACTTTTCACCAACAGTAGAAAGTGACAGTTTGATCGATTGTAATATTCAATTAACACCTGCAACTTATCAGAATATTTCTGTGAATATAGAAACCACTAGTACTCAAGGGAACTATGGATTAGGAGGTTATTTAAACTATCAGCACAGGAATTTGTTCAAAGGAGCGGAAATATTGAATATTAAAGTTTCAGGATCTGTTCAAAGGCAGAATAAAACAGAAACCAATGATGGAGTTATAGTTGACGCATTTAATATTATTGATTACGGGATGATTGCCAGTTTAGAGACTCCTTCTTTCATCTTACCGTTTAAAATGCAACGCTTTTATAAAAAATATAATCCAAAAACAGCATTTTCATTAGTGTTGAATACTCAGAAAAAGCCAAAATATTACAATCGAAATATTTATGGTATTAGCATGGGCTATAATTGGAAAGGTTCCAAAAATGTGAAACATGTGTTAAATCCCTTTGATTTTAGTTCAGTAACAATTCCATTAAAAACTCAATTGTTTGACAGTATTATTGATGGAAAATATATTGAAAATAGTTTTAAGGATTATTTTATTGCTGGTGGAAATTATAGTATTATTTTTCAAAATAAGAAAAAAACAGAAGGGAATAGCTATACATATGTTAGATGGAATGTAGGGATTGCAGGAAATTTGATTCACTTTTTGCATAGAAACGTTTTTACTAAAGATACAGTAGCAGGTGGATATTATAAGATATTTAATTATCAATATGCCCAATATGTCCAATCCGATATTGATGTACGATACTTTGGTTTTTTTAATAAAGATCACTTAATAGCAACTCGCTTTTTTGCAGGTCTTGCTGCGCCCATGCCCAACGGAAACGCAAAAGCCATCCCCTTTGTTAAGCAATATTTTGCGGGTGGTGCTCAGGATTTAAGAGCTTGGCCTGCAAGATCATTAGGTCCAGGAACATATACGCTACCAAACACAGGTGAAGCCGGATATTATGACCAAACCGCAGATATTAAATTAGCAGTGAATATCGAATATAGATTTAGTTTTACTCGAAGTTGGAAAGGAGCATTATTTGTTGATGCTGGTAATATATGGTCGATTAGTGATGAGGATGAGCGATCGGGAGCTTTGTTTAAAAGAGATGAATTTTATAAACAATTTGCTGTTGGAACAGGTTTTGGTTTGCGCTACGATTTAAAGTTTGCAGTTCTTCGATTAGATTGGGGAATAAAAGTAAATGATCCTTCCATTCAGGGAAATGATTCATGGGTATTGTTTCATAATCCTTTTGTTCCAAGAAATGATTTAACATGGCATTTTGCTATTGGCTATCCTTTTTAAAATATGATTTTTATTTTTTTCAATTTGTTAATTATCATCTGTAGCTCTTGAATTTAATGCTAATTTTTCGCATTATTGCACATTCGTAGCCTAAAACAAATATAATATGCAAAAACAAAGAGATAGCTTTTCAAGTAAATTTGGAATAATTGCTGCAGCAGCTGGATCGGCCATTGGGCTAGGTAATATATGGAAATTTCCATACATAGCAGGTGAAAATGGAGGAAGTGCATTCATAATTATATATCTTATTTTCATTGTGTTGATAGGAGTTCCAGTTATGATGTCAGAATTTATTATAGGTAGAAAAGCCAAACAAAATGTGTTTGGTGCATTCAGACAACTCACTTCACATGGTTTTTGGAAAATAATTGGTATTATGGGAGTTTTGGCAGCTTTTTTAATATTATCATTTTACGGAACAGTTGCAAGTTGGACTATTGAATACTTAGTTCTTGCATTTAAAGATGGATTTTCCGGTAAATCATCCGATGAGTTAACATTCATGTTCGAATCATTTAGTCAAAGCACCTTTAAACCAATTGTATGGCAAGTTTTATTTATGGCATTAACTGCATATATTGTTATAGGAGGCATAAAAAAAGGCATTGAAAAATACACAAAAATATTAATGCCACTATTGGTAGTAATTATTATTTATTTAGATATAACTGCAATAACTCTAAAGGGAGGAATGGGAGGAATTCGCTTTTTATTTTATCCTGATTTTTCAGTTTTAACACATCAAAGTATTATTGATGCTTTAGGTCATGCATTTTTTACTTTAAGTTTAGGAATGGGAGTGTTAATAACCTATGGATCTTATTTTAAGAAAGATACTAATATTACAAGCACAAGTATATCGGTAGCTGGCGCAGATACAATAATTGCACTTTTAGCTGGCTTAGCTATTTTTCCGGTTGTATTCGCATTTGGAGCAGAACCAGGAAAAGGTGCAGGACTGGTATTTATGACCTTACCTAAAATATTTGAGTTAATTCCAGGAGGTTATATTTTTTCAATTTTATTCTTTTTGTTACTTTCTGTGGCTGCCTTAACCTCTTCAATATCAATATTAGAAGTTATTGTGGCCTATATTTCTGAGGAAAAAAATATTTCAAGAAAAAAGGCAACAATTATAACTGCTATTTTAATTACTCTAACTGGTATTGTTTGTACCTTATCGTTTGGGCCATTAAATCACATTCAGTTAAGAGGGTTTACTATATTTGATATTTTTGATAAACTAGCTTCCAATATACTGCTTCCATTGGGAGGTATGTTTATATCTATTTTTATTGGCTGGAAGTTGAAAAAACAAATTATTACTGATGAACTTGGGAATTATGGAACACTTCGCTTTAAATTTTTGAAAGTATTTATGTTTTTAGTTCGATATTTGGCTCCTATTGCAATACTAATTGTATTGGTTCAAGGAATATGGCAAATAATAATGGAAATGATAATAGCCGGCTAATACTCTAATAGTATGAAACAGCTTTTAAAAGACTATTTTACTTTTTCAAGGAAAGAATTGAGTGGAATAATAGTATTAATTATTCTAATCATATTATTTGCCGTATTACCCAAAATAGTATCTCATTATAAAGAGGAATCGATACTTGATGTTTCCAGTTTTGAGAAAGAAATTTCGGAATTTGAATATAAAATTGCTAAAAAGGAGCAAGCAAAAACTCAGAAGCAGTTGTTTTTATTCGATCCGAATACGGTTTCTAAATCAAATCTTTTAAAGTTAGGTTTTTCTAACAAGCAAGCTGAAACCTTATTAAAATATAGAAAAGCAGGAGGGGAATTTGAAAATGAATCTGATTTGAAAAAAGTATACGGGGTATCAAATGATATGTATAAAGAATTAGCACCATATATTAGAATAACATCAGTTAAAGAAAAAACAGCGCATCTTTCTCACAATAAAAAGGATTCAATTTGCCAATATTCCAGATACGATACCATTGATAATAATTTTGTGATTGAATTAAATTCTGCCGATACCTTAGATTTAGTTAAACTACCTGGCATTGGAGCCACATTTTCACGAAGAATTGTTAGTTACAGAGAATTTCTTGGCGGCTATTATAGCATAAATCAACTGCTTGAGGTATATGGTATTTCTGAAAATACGCTCATTGAAATTAAAAATAATATTACTATTGATACCTTACAAATCATTCAAATTGATATCAATAATGCCGATTTTAAGACGCTTAATAAGCATCCGTATATAAATTACAAACAGACAAAGGGAATATTTAAATATCTAAATTTAATGGTTGAGTTTAAAAGAAAGGATGATATTTTAAATAATAACTTAATGGATTCTTCTTCATACGAAAAAATTAAACCCTACCTGTTAATTCAGCCTAAAATTAAGGAAGCAATTTAAACCTAAGTTGAGCGATTTGAATAAAATGAAAGGCGCTATACTTAGAGTTAACCCCGACCTAGAAATTGTTGGTTTTCACAATTTGAGTGAAATGAAAAATTTGAAAACCTTACAATAACTCAGTCGATTGAGCAGAATAGCGATAGCTAATAGCTCAATTTGGGTTAAAGTTAATTTTTTTATTTAAAGTTTTTATTTCATTCCTTAGGAATACAAATACGATTGCTGCTGAAATAGTGTCTGCAATAGGTGCTGATAACCAAACCCCATCAAGTCCCCAAAATCTTGGGAAAATTAATATAGCAGGAATCAGCAGAAAAACTTGCCTGAGAAGGGTTAAAATAGCTGATATTTTAGCTTTTCCAATAGATTGAAAATAATTTCCTACAATAATTTGAAATCCTACAATTGGGAATGCTGCGAATATTAAGCGTAATCCTTGCTTTCCAATATTCAGTAATTCTTGGTTATCGTTATTGAATATTTTTATAATGGGTGCAGGAAATAACTCAACCAATATCCAAGCAAAAATTGAAATTAGGCTTGCCGCTTTTATTCCAATTAAAAGGGTTTCTTTCACTCGCTTATAATGTTCAGCACCGTAATTAAACCCAATAATAGGTTGTGCAGCCATATTAATAGCAATCATTGTCATTACAACGAACATTGCCACACTATTTATAATTCCCATAGCGCCGATGGCTAAATCGCCCCCAAATTTCACTAATTGGGTATTAAAAGTACCTTGCACAAAACTGGAGGCAAATTGCATGGCAAATGGTGCAAATCCTATGGTGACAATGTAAATTACAATTTCAGGAACTATTTTTAGATTTTCTTTTTTAAGTTTCAATACCGATCGCTGACTTCTAAAATGCCATATAACCCATATGCATAAAATAAACATTGAAATTATAGTAGCATAAGCCGCTCCAGCAACGCCCATATCAAACACAAAAATGAATATTGGATCCAGAATTATATTTGTTCCTGCACTTATAAGCATGGAGTACATGGCAATTTTTACGTTGCCCTCTGAGCGTATTAAGTTATTTAACGAAAAACCCGTCATATTTAGGATAGTTCCCAGTAAAATAATGTTTAAATATTCGTTGGCATACCCCATAGTTAAATCGCTGGCACCAAATAATCGAAGCATTGGCCCTTTAATTAAAAACCCTAAACCCGTAACAAAAAGCGATACAATTATTATTAATGCAAAAGCATTTCCTAAAACTAGTTCGGCACGCTTAAAATCTTTTCTACCCATATTAATTGATATGCGAACTCCAGCTCCCATACCTATCATCATTCCAAAGGCCATCATAATTAACATTACTGGAAAAACAGCACTTAAACCAGATAAAGCATAAGCACCCACACCTTGTCCGATAAAAATACGATCGACAATATTGTATAATGAATTGATAATTACGCCAGTAAATGCAGGAAGAAAAAATTTCCAAAGTAGTTTTGGTATACTTTTAAATTCTAAATCTGCTATGTTACTATTGATAGACATATATTGATTTTTTTTTGAAAAACAGCTTAAATTTGACGTGTCAAAGATATTATTTGTTCTATTAAAACTTTAAAAAATGGCTTTATATCAAAAAATATTGATTTATGCCTCCATATTGGCTTTATTGGAATACCAGTTTTTGTACTGTATTATACCAATTTATTATGGAAAAATAATGCCGAAAGTTACTTAGGTTTTATAGCAATAATAGCGTTATTGGTTTCGACCCTTATATACCGTGGTGCGGAGCTCTTGGAGGAAAAATTAACAAAAAGACAAAAGAATAAATAGGGTTATTTGAACATCAAATGTGATTGTAAAATATTTAAAAATCTTTTGCAAAACTCTTTGTTTTGAGGGCATAAATAACTACCTTGGTAAGCACACTAAAAATAAATTAATTTTTTTTCAATAAAAATTTGTTAATATATGTCAATGTTCTAAATTTGCAGCCTCATTTATTTGGATGTTAAAAAATAAACAATATGATAGTTATACCAGTAAAAGAAGGCGAAAATATTGATAGAGCTTTAAAGAAGTTTAAGAGGAAGTTTGAAAAAACTGGCGTTATAAAAGAGTTAAGAGCCAGACAGGTTTATAGAAAACCTTCAGTAACGAATCGCGAACAAAGAATTAAAGCTGCTTATATTCAACAGCTGCAAAACGAAGAGCAAGCACAATAGTAATTGTACTTGCTTGGGATTGGTTTCCCTATTGAGATATAGCATTATAGCCTATGTATATAGATGCTTTTGTCCGATATATAACCAATGAGAAAAGGTACTCAAAGCATACCATTCGCTCCTATAAAAGTGATTTAGAGCAGTTTGTAGAGTTTGTATATGCCGAAGATATTCAATTTAATCCGCTTACGATTGATCATCACATCATACGTAAGTGGATTATTCATTTAATGGAATCGGGCACTTCGGCTCGCTCGGTAAATCGAAAAATCACCACCTTAAAATCATTCTTCCGATTCCTCCTTAGAGAAGGGCATATTGATTGTTTACCAACCGATAAAGTAGTTTTGCCAAAAATGAGCAAAAATTTACCTTATTTTTTAAGTAAGAAATCAATGGATCAATTATTCGATCAGATTTCATTTACAAATGACTTTGAAGGAGTTCGTGATAGAAGCATTTTGCTTTTATTTTATTGCACAGGAATGCGTCAAAGTGAATTAACAAATTTAAAAATAGGAGATATTGATTTAAATGCTGGTTCACTTAAAGTATTAGGAAAAAGAAATAAAGAAAGATTAATTCCGTTTGGAATAGAACTAAAAGAGCAAATAATTACATATATTAATATACGAGAAACTTTAAATTGTGATCACAATTGGTTAATTGTTACAAATGAAGGTAACCCAATTTATGACAGATTGGTTTACACTATAGTTAATAAACATTTAAGCTTGATTACAACTTTAGAGAAGAAAAGTCCGCATATATTGCGTCATACTTTTGCTACTCAAATGTTAAATAATGGAGCCGATATAAATGCAATTAAAGAACTTTTGGGTCATGCGAATTTGTCAGCAACTCAGATATACACGCATACCACGTTTGAAAAATTGAAAAGCATATATAAACAAGCTCATCCAAGGGCTTAATAAAAAAACAGGAGGTAAATTATGGATATAAAAATTCAATCATTGAGATTTGATGCAGATGGAAAGTTATTAGACTTTGTTGAAAACAAAGTAAGTAAACTTGATCAGTTTCATGATAATATTATTGGAGCCGAAGTTACTTTGCGTTTGGATAAATCTGAAAGTTCTGAAAATAAAGTGGCAGATATTAAAGTGTTAATTCCTGGAAGTGATTTATTTTCAAAAAAACAAGCTAAAACTTTTGAGGAGGCAACCGATTTAGCCACTGAAGCTTTAAGAAAGCAGTTGAAAAGGACAAAAGAAAAGCTTAAAAATAAATAGAACGATTATAGTAATACTCAGCAAGATGACCTTAGTTAAATTAGGGTCATCTTTTTATTTAATTTTGAACACTGACACATATTATAATACATGGAATTTATATATTTTTCGATGCCCAAAATAGCTGATAAAAAAAACAATAAAAAAAAGAGTTGGAATGTTGTGTTTTAAAAAAATATTTTCATACATTTGCCAACCGTTTTGAGAAGTAAAATTATCTTCTCTTAATATGTATTGCCGGTGTAGCTCAGTTGGTCAGAGCAGCTGATTTGTAATCAGCAGGTCGACGGTTCGAATCCGCCTACCGGCTCCAATAAGTTCTTACTGTATTGAATTAATATTTTTGGGGAGATACCAAAGTGGCCAACTGGGACAGACTGTAACTCTGTTGTCTTACGACTTCGAAGGTTCGAATCCTTCTCTCCCCACAAAGCTGTAGAAATGCAATTTTTAATAATTATTAAATAGAATCTGAGTAATCGGGTTTGTAATCTATAGTTGATTGTGTAATAAAATATAAGCGGGAGTAGCTCAGTTGATAGAGCATCAGCCTTCCAAGCTGAGGGCCGCGGGTTTGAATCCCGTCTCCCGCTCAATTTTATTGCCGATGTAGCTCAGGGGTAGAGCGCTTCCTTGGTAAGGAAGAGGTCACGAGTTCAATTCTCGTCATTGGCTCTAAGACTGGGAAATAATTTTGTTGAAATAACTTTTGTTGAAATAGTAATAATTGGTAATTATGGCTAAAGAAACTTTTAAGAGGGATAAACCTCATGTTAATATTGGTACCATTGGTCACGTTGACCATGGTAAAACTACTTTGACCGCTGCTATAACTAAAGTTTTAGCAGAAAAAGGTCTTTCAGAGATACGTAGTTTCGATTCAATCGATAACGCTCCTGAAGAAAAAGAGCGTGGTATTACAATTAATACCGCTCACGTAGAGTATTCAACTGCAAACCGTCACTACGCACACGTAGACTGTCCGGGTCACGCTGACTATGTTAAAAACATGGTAACAGGTGCTGCTCAAATGGATGGAGCTATTCTTGTATGTGCTGCTACTGATGGTCCTATGCCACAAACTCGTGAGCATATCCTATTAGCTCGTCAGGTAAATGTGCCTAAAATCGTTGTTTTCTTAAACAAGGTTGACATGGTAGATGATGAAGAGTTATTAGAACTAGTTGAAATGGAAGTAAGAGAATTGTTAGACTTTTATGAGTTTGATGGTGAAAATGCTCCTGTAATTAGTGGTTCAGCTCTTGGCGCACTTAACGGTGAAGAGAAATGGGTTGAGAAAGTAATGGAGCTTATGGATGCAGTAGATACCTGGATTCCACTTCCAAAGAGAGATGTTGATAAACCATTTATTATGCCTGTTGAAGATGTATTCTCAATTACAGGACGTGGTACAGTTGCAACTGGTAGAATTGAAGCTGGTATAATCAAAACCGGTGAAGCAATGGAGCTAATTGGTCTTGGTGCTCAAGCAATGAAAACAGTATGTACTGGTGTTGAGATGTTCCGTAAGATTCTAGACGAAGGTCGTGCTGGTGATAATGTAGGTATATTATTACGTGGAATTGATAAAGATAAAGTTAAACGTGGTATGGTAATTACAAAACCAGGAACCGTTAAACCTCATACTAAAGTTAAAGCTGAAATTTACGTATTGAAGAAAGAAGAAGGTGGACGTCATACTCCATTCCATGACAATTATCGTCCTCAATTCTATATCCGCACATTGGATGTAACAGGTGAAATTAAATTACCTGAAGGAACTGAAATGGTAATGCCTGGTGATAACGTAACCATTCAGATTAACTTAATTACTCCAGTTGCTTGTACTGTTGGTCTTCGTTTTGCTATCCGTGAAGGTGGTAGAACAGTAGGAGCTGGACAGATTACTGAAATTATTGAGTAAAATAAAATATTAAGAGAATTCAAATCTTTGAATTCTCTTAAATTTACGGGTGTAGCTCAGTTGGTAGAGCACTGGTCTCCAAAACCAGGTGTCGGGCGTTCGAGTCGCTCCTCCCGTGCTAATATTTTTAACGATGCGTAAAATAAGTAATTACTTAAAAGAAGTTTATAACGAATTAGTTCATAAGGTAACATGGCCATCATGGCCAGAGTTGCAGAACAGTATGGTTGTTGTAATGGTTGCTTCCTTAATTATAGCCCTCATTATTTATGGGATGGATGTTTCATTTACGAAAATAATGGAGCAGATATATAAATTGTTTTATTAATCTTCCTTAATAGAGATGGAAAAAAAGTGGTATGTAGTGCGCGCTGTAAGCGGTAAGGAAAAAAAAGTTAAAGAACAAATTGAAAGCGAAATTGCTCATCTGAAATTGGAGGAATATGTTTCCCAAGTCTTAATTCCTACAGAGAAAATCTACCAGATCAGAAACGGTAAAAAAATTAGCAAAGAGAGAAGTTTTTTTCCTGGTTACGTTCTTATCGAGGCTGCACTTGTCGGTGAAATACCGCACATAATAAAAAATATTCCAAATGTACTAAGCTTCCTTGGTACGGCAGGAGTTGCCACTCCATTAAGGATGTCAGAAGTAAACCGTATATTAGGTAAAGTTGATGAACTTGCTGAAAGTGAAGAAGAAATCAATGTACCTTATATAGTGGGTGAAACTGTCAAGGTTATTGACGGACCTTTTAATAGTTTCAGCGGGATTATTGAAGAGGTTAATGAGGAGAAAAAGAAGCTGAAAGTTTCTGTTAAAATTTTCGGTAGAAAGACTCCCGTTGAACTAAGTTTTATGCAGGTTGTAAAAGAATAAATTATTTATTATGGCAAAAGTAGTTGATGGATTAATCAAATTGCAGATTAAAGGAGGGGCTGCCAATCCTTCTCCGCCTGTTGGTCCAGCTCTTGGTTCGAAGGGTGTGAACATAATGGAGTTCTGCAAGCAATTTAATGCTAGAACTCAAAATAGTGCTGGTAAAGTATTACCTGTTATTATTACAGTTTATGGTGATAAATCATTTGATTTTATCATTAAAAAACCACCTGTTGCAGTACAGATTTTAGAAGCAGTTAAATTAAAGAGTGGTTCAGCTGAACCAAATCGTAAAAAAGTTGCTTCTGTTACTTGGGACCAAATTAAAGAAATTGCAGAAGAAAAAATGCCCGATTTAAATGCATTTACAATGTCTTCAGCAATGAAAATGGTTGCAGGAACTGCAAGAAGTATGGGTGTAACTGTATCAGGTGAATTTCCTGGCAAAAATTAATTATTAATACCTCGAGTTTAAATGGCTAAGCTAACAAAGAATAGAAAAAAAGTGGCAGATAAGATTGAAGCGAATAAGCTTTATTCATTGTCTGAAGCAGCTAAGTTGGTTAAAGAGGTAACTACTACGAAGTTTGATGCTTCTGTTGATATTGATGTACGCTTAGGTGTAGATCCAAGAAAAGCAAATCAAATGGTTCGTGGAGTTGTTTCATTACCTCATGGAACAGGAAAAGAGACGCGTGTTTTAGTGTTATGTACTCCTGAAAAGGAAGAGGAAGCTAAAGCAGCAGGTGCAGATCACGTTGGCCTTGATGATTATATAGCAAAAATCAAAGATGGATGGACTGATATTGATGTTATCATTACCATGCCTCCAGTAATGGCTAAAGTAGGAGCACTTGGACGTATTCTCGGACCCCGTGGATTAATGCCTAACCCTAAAAGTGGAACAGTAACAATGGATGTTGCTTCTGCGGTTAAAGAGGTTAAGCAAGGTAAAATCGACTTTAAGGTTGACAAATTTGGTATTATACATGCTGGAATTGGTAAAGTTTCTTTTGATGCTGATAAAATCAGAGATAACGCCAAGGAAATGGTAGATACAATACAAAAATTGAAACCTGCTGCGGCAAAAGGTACTTATATGAAAAGTATTACCATATCAAGTACAATGAGTCCTGGTATACCAGTGGATGTTAAATCAATTGATGAGTAAAATTATTTATTATGAAGCGCGAAGATAAAGCGGGTATTATATCTGAACTTGCTCAAAAGTTAAAAGATTCAACACATTTTTACTTAACTGATATCGCTGAATTAAATGCAGATGATTCCAGTACTTTACGTAGAAGATGTTTTGAAAAAGAAATTGAGTTAGTAGTAGTTAAAAATACTCTGCTTAAGAAAGCTATGGACGAATCTGAAAAAGATTATTCCGAAATGTACGAAGTTTTGAAAGGCGCTACTTCAATTATGTTTACCACAACTGGAAATATTCCTGGTAAACTAATTAAAGAATTTAGAAAGAAAAGTAAAAAGCCTATCGTCAAAGCTGCATTTGTTGAAGAAACAGTTTACATCGGCGACGATCAGTTGGATACTCTAGCTAATATTAAGTCTAAAGATGAACTTATTGCTGATGTAATCAGCTTGCTACAATCACCTGCCAAAAATGTTATTTCTGCCCTACAATCAGGTGGTCAGATATTGACAGGTGTATTAAAAACATTATCAGAAAGAGAATAGTAATTATTTAGTAAACATTTAATATTTAAAATAGAGGAAAATGGCAGATTTAAAGAAATTTGCGGAAGAGTTGGTAAACTTAACTGTAAAAGAGGTAAATGAATTAGCTGAAATCCTTAAGGAAGAATACGGTATTGAACCTGCTGCGGCTGCTGTTGCTGTTGCTGGTCCTGCTGCTGGTGGCGAAGCTGCTGCAGAAGAACAAACCGAATTTGATGTAATCCTTAAAGCTGCTGGTGGAGCAAAACTTCAAGTTGTTAAGTTGGTAAAAGAACTTACAGGTTTGGGTCTTAAAGAAGCAAAAGAAGTTGTTGATAGTGCACCTAAAGAAATCAAAACTGGAGTATCTAAAGACGAAGCTGAAGCATTAAAAGCTAAATTAGAAGAAGCTGGAGCCGAAGTTGAACTTAAATAAGCTCCGCTAAAATATACTTATAAGGTTTAATCCCGGTGTAATCGGGATTAAGCCTTTTTGTTGTTATTTTTAAGTTCAATTTATTTTTGTAATTATGGCTTCAAACACGTATCAAGAAAGGGTGAATTTTGCTTCAATAAAAAATCAGTTGGAATACCCTGATTTTATGGAAGTTCAATTGAAATCTTTCACTGATTTTTTTCAAATAAACACGACACCTGAGAAGAGAAATACAGAGGGGTTATTTCAAGTTTTCATTGAAAACTTTCCTATTACGGATACAAGAAACAACTTTGTACTTGAATTTTTGGATTATTCAATTGATCCTCCTCGTTATACAATTAGCGAGTGTATCGAAAGAGGTTTAACTTATAGTATTCCCTTAAAAGCGAAACTTAAGTTATATTGTACCGATCCGGAACATGAAGATTTTGATACAGTAGTACAAGATGTTTACTTGGGTACAGTTCCTTATATGACTCCAAAAGGAACATTTGTAATAAATGGTGCAGAAAGAGTAATTGTTTCGCAATTACACAGGTCTCCTGGTGTATTTTTCGGACAAAGTATTCATGCGAATGGTACAAAACTTTATTCTGCAAGAGTAATACCTTTTAAAGGTTCATGGATTGAGTTTGCTACTGACATTAATAGTGTTATGTATGCTTATATCGATCGTAAAAAGAAATTACCCGTAACTACATTGCTTAGGGCAATTGGTTATGAAGGTGATAAAGATATTTTAGAAATATTTGGATTAGCCGATGAAATAAAGGTGTCCAAATCAGGCTTGAAAAAGGTTGTAGGTCGCAGACTAGCTGCACGTGTTTTAAAATCGTGGGTTGAAGACTTTGTTGATGAGGATACTGGTGAAGTAGTATCAATAGAGCGTAATGAAATTATTATCGATAGAGAGGTAGTAATTGAAAACGATCACATTGATGAAATTTTAGATTCAGGTACAAAAACAATACTTATACATAAAGAGCAAGCAAATCTTTCTGATTTTGGTATTATTTATAATACCTTACAAAAAGATCCGTGTAACTCTGAAAAAGAAGCTGTATTGCATATTTATCGTCAATTACGTAATTCTGAGCCACCTGATGAGGCTACAGCTCGTGATGTAATCGATAAATTATTCTTTTCTGATAAGAGATATGATCTTGGTGAAGTAGGTAGATACCGATTAAATAAAAAATTGGGTCTGAATACTGAAAAAGAGATGAAAGTTCTTACAAAAGAAGACATAATTGAAATTATTAAATACCTTATAGAACTTATTAACAGTAAAACTGATGTTGATGATATTGATCACTTGAGCAATCGTCGTGTTAGAACTGTTGGTGAGCAATTAATGAATCAATTTGGTGTAGGTTTAGCTCGTATGGCTAGAACTATTCGTGAAAGAATGAATGTTCGTGACAACGAAGTATTTACTCCTGTTGATTTGATTAATTCAAAAACGCTATCTAGTGTTATTAACTCTTTCTTTGGAACAAATGCTTTATCACAGTTTATGGATCAAACAAATCCATTGGCTGAGATGACTCACAAACGAAGAATGTCGGCCTTAGGACCAGGTGGTTTATCACGTGAACGTGCAGGTTTTGAAGTACGTGATGTTCACTACACCCACTATGGACGCTTATGTCCGATTGAAACTCCTGAAGGACCAAATATTGGACTTATTTCATCATTATGTGTATTTGCTAAAATCAACACTTTAGGATTTATTGAAACTCCTTATAGAACTGTAGATAAAGGGCAAGTGGAACTAGATGCTAACAAAGTTATCTATTTAAGTGCTGAAGAAGAAGAGCAAAAGATAATTGCACAAGCAAATGCCCCATTACATCCCGATGGAAAATTTGTTAATCCAAGAGTTAAATCTCGTTTAGAGGCTGATTATCCTGTTGTTGAACCAAGTGAGATTCAATTAATGGATGTTGCTCCAAACCAGATTGCTTCTATTGCAGCTTCATTAATTCCTTTCCTTGAACATGATGATGCCAACCGTGCATTGATGGGATCGAATATGATGCGTCAAGCCGTTCCATTGTTGCAGCCACAGGCTCCAATTGTGGGAACTGGAATTGAAAAAAAGGTTGCTGAAGATTCAAGAAACTTAATTAGATCTGAAGGTGATGGAGTTGTTGAATTTGTTGACGCTGAAGAAATTGTTGTTAGATACAATAGATCAGAAGAAGAAAAATTCGTAAGTTTCGACGAAGATACCATTCGTTATCGCTTAAACAAATTTCTTAAAACTAACCAAAATACTACCATAAATCAACGTCCAATTGTTACAAAAGGACAAAAAGTTGCTAATGGAACTGTGTTATCAGAAGGTTATGGAACCGAAGGTGGTGAACTTGCTCTAGGAAGAAACCTTAAAGTAGCATTCATGCCTTGGAAAGGATACAACTTTGAGGATGCTATTGTTCTTTCTGAACGTGTAGTTCGTGATGACGTATTTACATCATTACACGTTGATGAATATATGCTTGAGGTTCGTGACACCAAACGTGGTCTTGAAGAATTAACTGCAGATATTCCAAATGTTAGTGAAGAAGCTACAAAGAACCTTGATGAAAATGGTTTAATTAGAATTGGTGCTCATGTAAAACCTGGTGACATTCTAATTGGTAAGATTACTCCAAAAGGAGAATCTGATCCTTCGCCAGAAGAGAAATTACTAAGAGCAATTTTTGGTGATAAAGCCGGTGATGTTAAAGATGCTTCGTTAAAAGCTTCCCCATCGTTGTCTGGAGTTGTTATCAATAAAAAACTTTTCTCCAGATCGGTAAAGGATAAAAAAGTAAAAGCTGCAGAGAAACCATTAATGCAAAAACTTGACGATGAACTTGAAAGAAAACAAGCTGATTTAAAAGCTAAGTTAATTGATAAGTTATTTGTTTTAGTAAATGGTAAAGTATCGCAAGGTGTAAAAGATTATTTTGGAGCCGATATTATTTCAAAAGGAACTAAATTTACACAAAAAGTACTTCAGGATATTGATTATCTGAATATTAATCCAAATAAATGGACTACAGATAAGCAAAAGAATGATATCATTAAAACTTTAATGCATAATTACTTAATAAAACATCGCGAAACCGAAGGTGATGTTAAACGTAAGAAGTTTAACATTCTGGTTGGTGATGAACTTCCAAATGGAATTGTTCAACTTGCGAAAGTTTATATAGCTAAAAAGCGTAAAGTAAAGGTGGGTGATAAAATGGCCGGACGTCATGGTAACAAAGGTATTGTTGCTCGTGTGGTTCGCGAAGAAGATATGCCATTCTTAGAAGATGGTTCAACTGTGGATATTGTATTAAATCCATTAGGGGTGCCTTCACGTATGAACCTTGGTCAGATTTACGAAACGGTACTTGCATGGGCAGGAAAAGAATTGGGTGAAAGATTTGCCACTCCAATTTTTGATGGAGCAACACTTGATCAGATTACAGAATATACCAGAAAAGCAGGTATTCCTGATTTTGGTAGAACTTACTTGTATGATGGTGGTTCAGGTGAAAAATTCCATCAACCAGCTACGGTAGGCATCATTTATATGCTTAAACTAGGTCACATGGTTGACGACAAAATGCATGCACGTTCAATAGGTCCTTATTCATTAATTACTCAGCAACCTCTTGGTGGTAAAGCACAATTTGGTGGTCAGCGTTTTGGTGAGATGGAAGTTTGGGCACTTGAAGCATTTGGCGCAGCTAATATTCTACAAGAAATCTTGACTATTAAGTCGGATGATGTTTTGGGTAGAGCGAAAGCTTATGAAGCCATTGTTAAAGGTGAGCCAATGCCAAAACCTGGTATTCCTGAATCGTTAAATGTATTATTACATGAATTGCGAGGATTAGGATTAAGTATGAGTTTAGATTAATATTATTATTGGGAACAGCATATTGCTGTTCCCTTATACATAATTTTTAAAACTTTGTATATATGGCCTTTAGAAAGGAAAACAAAGTACACAGTGACTTTTCACGAATTACTATTGGGTTAGCATCTCCCGAAGAAATTCTTGAACGATCAAGTGGTGAGGTTTTAAAACCAGAAACCATAAATTACAGAACCTATAAGCCTGAAAGAGATGGTTTATTCTGTGAAAGAATTTTTGGTCCTGTTAAGGATTACGAATGTCACTGTGGTAAATACAAAAGAATAAGATATAAAGGAATTGTTTGTGACAGATGTGGGGTTGAAGTAACTGAGAAAAAAGTTCGTCGTGAAAGGATGGGACATATTCAATTAGTTGTTCCTGTGGCTCATATCTGGTATTTCAAATCGTTACCAAATAAAATCGGGTATCTTTTAGGTTTACCAACTAAGAAATTAGACACCATAATTTATTACGAACGATACGTTGTAATAAATGCAGGTATTCTTGCCGAAGAAGGAGTTAATTATCTTGACTTTTTAACTGAAGAAGAATATTTAGATTTTCTTGAACAATTACCTAAAGAAAATCAACATCTTGAAGATTCAGATCCTAACAAATTCATTGCTAAGATGGGTGCTGAAGGCCTTTACGGACTTTTAGAGCGTCTTGATTTAGATGAATTGTCATACTCTTTAAGACATAAAGCTAATACGGAAACTTCGCAGCAGCGTAAGAACGAGGCTTTAAAAAGACTTCAAGTTGTTGAATCGTTTAGAGCCTCAAAAGGTCGTAATAAACCTGAATGGATGATTGTTAAAGTGGTGCCTGTAATTCCACCAGAATTACGACCATTAGTTCCATTAGATGGTGGCAGATTTGCTACCTCAGATTTAAATGATTTATACAGAAGAGTTATTATTCGTAACAATCGATTAAAAAGATTGATTGAAATTAAAGCTCCTGAAGTTATTTTACGTAACGAAAAACGTATGCTTCAAGAAGCTGTTGATTCCTTGTTCGATAACTCAAGAAAAGCGAATGCAGTTAAAACTGAAAGTAATAGACCACTAAAATCGTTAAGTGATTCTTTAAAAGGTAAGCAAGGACGTTTCCGTCAAAACTTACTTGGTAAGAGGGTCGACTATAGTGCTCGTTCGGTTATTGTTGTAGGACCTGAGTTGGAAATGCACGAGTGCGGTATTCCAAAAGATATGGCTGCTGAGCTTTACAAACCTTTTATTATTAGAAAACTAATTGAAAGAGGTATTGTAAAAACCGTAAAATCAGCAAAGAAAATTGTTGACAGAAAAGATCCTGTTGTTTGGGATATCTTGGAAAATGTGTTGAGAGGTCATCCGGTATTACTTAACCGTGCACCAACACTTCACCGTTTAGGTATTCAGTCTTTCCAGCCAAAATTAATTGAAGGAAAAGCAATTCAGTTGCATCCACTAGCATGTACGGCATTTAATGCCGACTTTGATGGTGACCAGATGGCAGTGCATTTACCTTTAGGTAATGCGGCTATTCTCGAGGCCCAAATGTTAATGTTAGGTTCGCATAATATTTTAAACCCTGCCAATGGAGCTCCTATTACGGTTCCTTCACAGGATATGGTTTTAGGCTTATATTATATAACCAAAGGTCGTACCGGTGTTAAGGGTGAAGGAATGAGATTTTATTCGCCAGAAGAAGTAAACATTGCCTATAACGAAAAACGTATTGCTTTACATGCAAACATTAAGGTTAAAACGCATGATGTTGTTGATGGTGAAGCAAAAAATATATTAATTGAAACAACGGTTGGTCGTGTTCTTTTTAATCAATTTGTTCCACCCGATGCTGGATATATCAATGAAGTTTTAACGAAACGATCGTTAAGAGACATTATTGGAAAAATATACAAAACTTGTGGTACCGCTATTACTGCTAAATTTCTTGATGATATTAAGAACTTAGGATATCGTATGGCATTCGAGGGTGGTTTATCATTTAACTTAGGTGATGTACTTATTCCTAAAGAAAAAGCCGTATTGGTAAAAGAAGGATACGATCAAGTGGATGAGGTGAAGAATAACTATAATATGGGATTCATCACTAATAATGAACGTTACAATCAGATTATCGATATTTGGACACATACAAATGCCAAATTGACTCAGATTTTAATGACTCAGTTAGCTGAAGATAATCAGGGATTTAACTCTGTTTACATGATGCTTGATTCTGGTGCAAGGGGTTCTAAAGAACAAATTCGCCAGTTATCAGGAATGAGGGGGCTTATGGCAAAACCTCAAAAGTCTGGAGCTGAAGGGGGTCAGATTATTGAAAATCCTATTCTATCAAACTTTAAAGAAGGTTTATCGGTACTTGAGTACTTTATTTCTACTCACGGTGCTCGTAAAGGTTTGGCCGATACTGCTCTTAAAACTGCCGATGCTGGTTATTTAACGCGTCGTTTAGTAGATGTATCGCAAGATGTTATTATTCAGGAACCCGATTGTGGAACCTTAAGAGGTCTTATTGCAACAACCTTAAAAAAGAATGAAGAGATTGTTGAAACATTATCTGATAGAATTCTTGGACGTTCATCGGTACATGATATTTATCATCCAATAAGTGGTGATTTAATTATTGCTGCCGGAGATGAATTTACTGAGGCAGAATCAAAAGTAATTGAAGATTCTCCTATTGAGCAAGTTGAGATACGTTCAGTATTAACCTGTGAATCAAAAAATGGTGTTTGCGCCAAATGTTACGGTAGAAACTTGTCGAACAGTAGAATGGTTCAGATGGGAGAAGCTGTAGGTGTTATTGCAGCACAGTCAATTGGTGAACCAGGTACACAGCTTACACTTCGTACATTCCACGTGGGGGGTACCGCTGGTAATATTGCATCAGATTCAAGTGTAGTTACTAGTTACGACGGACGAGTTGAGTTTGAAGAACTTAGAACTATTGAAAGTACTGATACAGAAGGTGTTAAAGTCGATATCGTTGTGGGTCGTTTAGCTGAAGTTAAATTGATTGATAAAAATACAAACTTGGTTCTTTCTACACATGCGATACCTTATGGTGCCAAATTATATGTGAAAGAAGGTGCTAGTGTTAAGAAAGCCGATGTCATTTGTGAATGGGATCCATATAATGCAGTAATTATTTCTGAAGCTTCGGGGCAAATAAGTTTTGTTAATGTTGAAGAAGGAATAACTTTTAAGGAAGAATCTGATGAGCAAACAGGTTTTAGAGAAAAAGTAATTATTGAAACAAGAGATAAAACAAAGAACCCAACAATTAAGATTATTAATGAAGCTGGAGAGCAGCTTAAAACATATAACTTACCTGTTGGTGCTCACGTTGTTATTGGTGAAGGTGTAGATGTAAAACAAGGCCAAGTTATTGTTAAAATACCTAGGTCTGTTGGTAAAGCTGGTGATATCACTGGTGGTCTTCCAAGGGTAACAGAATTATTTGAAGCAAGAAATCCATCAAATCCAGCGGTTGTAGCTGAAATTGATGGAGAAGTAAGTTTTGGTAAAATTAAAAGAGGTAATAGAGAAATTATTGTAACATCACGTACTGGTGAATTAAATAAATATCTTGTTCCACTTTCAAGACAAATTCTTGTACAGGAAAATGATTATGTAAAAGCCGGAACACCATTATCCGATGGTGCTACAACACCTTCTGATATCCTTGCCATTAAAGGTCCAACAAAAGTTCAGGAATATATTGTAAACGAAGTGCAAGAGGTATATCGTTTGCAGGGTGTGAAAATTAACGACAAACACTTTGAAGTTATCGTACGTCAAATGATGCGCAAAGTTGAAATTGTTGATCCAGGAGATACAAAATTCCTTGAAAAACAAGTTGTTGATAAGAATGACTTTATGGAAGAAAATGATTGGATTTGGGATAAAAAAGTTGTAGTTGATGCAGGTGATTCTGGAATGAGACCAGGACAGATTGTAACTTCTAGAAAACTAAGAGATGAAAATTCAATTCTTAGGCGTAAAGATTTAAAATTAATTGAAGCAAGAGAGGCCGTACCTGCAACATCAAGTCAGGTTTTACAGGGTATTACAAAAGCAGCTCTACAAACAAGAAGTTTTATTTCTGCAGCATCTTTCCAGGAAACAACAAAAGTTCTGAACGAGGCAGCTATTAAAGGTAAAATAGATGGTCTTGAAGGACTTAAAGAGAATGTTATTGTTGGGCACTTAATTCCAGCAGGAACAGGAAGTAGAAGATTTAACGATATGGTTGTTGGTAATAAAGAGGAATATGAAGCAATTTTAGCTTCTAAACGTCAATCTTTAGGCCAAGAATAAATATTGTTTTAAAATAGTTAAAAGGTCATCAATTTGGTGGCCTTTTTTTATTTGAATTGAATTGCTATTTTTGTTAATATTAAATTAAAATTATTAAAATGGACGAACAACAAAAAAAAGGAAATCAGTTAAATATTGAATTGAGTGAAGACGTGGCTCAGGGAGTATACTCAAACTTAGCTGTAATTACACATTCAAGCGCAGAGTTTGTTTTAGATTTTGTGCGAATAATGCCAGGAATACCTAAAGCAAAAGTAAAATCGAGAATAATTTTAACTCCTGAACATGCCAAGCGTTTATTAGGTGCTTTAAAAGATAATATCTCAAAATACGAAGCAATGCATGGAAAAATAAAAAATGTTGAAGGAGGAGGAACTCCAAATATTCCAATGGGCTTTGGAGGGCCGACAGCTCAAGCTTAAGTTATGTTAAGTTACTGTCTTACTGTATCATAGGCTTGTAGTACAAATTCTTTTATAATCGATGTTTTTTTGAACTATTATTGGACTTAACTTGTTAACCTTTCACAAGTGATTAGAATTATTTTGAATAATTATCTATTGGATTTAATTTTATTTGAAGAATTTCGCAATATTAATTTAAACTCGATTAACATGAAAAAGAATTTATTAGGCTTAGGCTTATCAGTTTTATTTATGACATTTTTTGTAGCGTGCGATGTTGAAAATATTTCAACAACGGCAGATAATTTAGAAAATTCTAAAGGAACATTGGCTGAGAATGCTAATGCCGAAGTGGGTGTAATTAAAGTTTTTGAGAACGTTAATAATTTTGGTTTTAATAGTGATGGTTTAAAGTCGTTTGAATCGGGAGATCCTATTGAAACATGGGATTCTACACATACTGTTATGACTCTTGATTTCTCTAATACTTCTAATAGCTCAGGTAAAGTAATTGTTGAATTTTCCGCCTATCCAGTTTATCAAACAGGATTAACTGCAGATGTTACATTTGAAAATTATGAAAGTGAAGGAGTCGGAATAAATGGGGACTTAAAATTTATAGTTGTTGCTTATACCGAATCACAAAGTGTAATGTTTGCTATGGAAGCTCCTGAGTATTTAACAATCACTGAAAATGGTGCAAGTTATGATTGGCTGTGCAACCAAACCGTGTTGTGGGAAACTGGGTTTGGTACTCTTGATAGTGCAGATGATTTGTTTATTATAAATGGCACATCCATGCAGCAAATTGATGGGCTAACAAATAAAACCACCTTAGATGATATTAATTATGCTAGTTCTTGTGAATTTATGCTCGATGGGGAATTAGAATTAATTAAAGATTATGAAGGTGACAATTCATTTACTATTAATTGTGATTTTGGAGCTGGACCTGATTCCTCAATCGAAGGAGAATGTGATGGATGGGTTTTATTAACAGCTAATGGATTTACTTTAAGGGTAAATTTAGAATAGAAAATTAAATTTTTAAATAAAACAGAAAAAGGTTCCGAGTTGGGATCTTTTTTTATGCAGTGATAGTTATTATAATCACCTTCAAATTAAAGGAATATTATCTGCAAAATATAAAATATAAAGTACATTTGTTTATTGCTAACTAATATAAAATAATTTAATAAATAATTTTAATGATGAAAAAAATACTACTATTATTTTCTGTAATGTTTTCTTTTATTGTTTCGTTTTCAAATACTTCTGATTTAATAATTTCGGAATACATTGAAGGTAGTAACTTTAATAAAGCAATTGAACTATATAATGGAACAGGAGAAACCGTTGACTTGTCGAATTATATTTTAAAAAAAGCTTCAAATGGTGGAGACTGGACAGAGGAGGTTGAACTATCTGGTAGTCTTAATGATGGTGATGTATTTGTTATTTCAAGAAACGATGCAGATGCTGCTATTGTTGCAGTTACCGATTTTGAAAGCAGTGTTGTCATAAATTTTAATGGAAATGACGCTGTAGGCTTATTTAAAAATGGGATATTGATTGATGTTATTGGAAATCCTAATTTAGCTGTTGATTTTGATGTGGCTGGTATAACTGCCGGAACTAAGGATCACACGCTGGTTAGAAAATCATCTATTACTAACCCAAATAATAATTGGGAAGTTTCTGCAGGTACAAATACTGACGATTCTGAATGGATTGTTTACAACAAAGATGATTTCAATTATATTGGGTTTCATTCTGCTGAAGTAGTTTTATCAGACGCCACAGATATTTTGTCGTTTAATATAGAGTATCAATTGGAAGAGGAAGACATAAATGCAGAAACACATACTGTTGATATTAAAGTGTTATTTGGAACTGATATTTCTAATCTAATTCCAATATTTACAATATCCGATGGTGCTCTTGCAAGTCCGAGTTCTGGAGTTGCTCAAAATTTTTCTGCGCCTTTTGAATACTTGATTACTGCTGAAGATGGAACAACAACTCAAATTTGGACAGTTACAGTAAATATTTCGGAAGAGTTAAGCACTGAAGCGGAGATCCTTACCTTTGTTTTGACTGATGAGCTTGGCAATGCTGAAATTAATTCTAGTGAGGCGACCATTTATTCAATAGTGCCTTGGGATACCGATTTAACAACATTAACACCTGTAATAACTATTTCATCAGGTGCTCAAATAACTCCGACTGTCGCTCAAGACTTTTCTGCTCCTGTTGTGTACACAGTTACAGCTCAGGATGGAACAACCATTAAAGAATGGACGGTTACGGTTGTTAATGATGAAGAAGCTAGTTTAATCTCTATTCACGATATCCAATTTATTGAAAATGGAAATGATAGTCCTTACTTAGGTCAGAGTATTACAACAAAAGGTGTTGTGGCAGCAGTTGATTCGAAAGGGCTATATCTTCAAGATGGCGAAGGTGCCTGGAACGGAGTTTATGTTTACAAAGGAAGTGCACCTGAAGCAACTATTGGTGATTCAATTATTGTTGCAGGAGACATTGTTGAGTACCTGAATCTAACAGAAATATTAAATCCAGTAATTACCGTTTTAAATTCAGATAATTTAATTTCTGATCCAGTATCGACATCAATTGCTGAATTTAAGCAAGAAAAATACGAGGGTGTTTTAGTAAATGTTAGTAATGTGATTTGTGTTGGAATAGTGGTTAATAATAATTGGAAAATTGCTGATTCTACAAATGACACATTAATTGTTAGAAATGGTATTTTTGTTTACGAACCAGAACTTGGACAAGTGTTTACTTCAATTATTGGTTTTAGCGGGCAGTTTAGTGATGATTATCAGTTATTCCCGAGAAGTGCTTCGGATGTTATTACTTCTATTTCAAAAGCTGCAAAGCTTGAAAATATTGTTTTATATCCAAACCCAGTGAAATCATCATTAATTATCAATAATATAATTGATGTGTCGAAAATTTCAGTAACAAATATAATTGGTAAGTTAGTTTTTAGTGAAAATGTGAAAGAGGATACATTTATTTTAGATGTTTCTCAGTTTAAAAGTGGAATTTATGTTGTGACATTTATTTCAGTAAATGGCGAAACACATTCAAAAAGAATAATTGTTGAATAAAAGATATTTATGAATCTTATAAAAGGGTCTCAATAGGAGACCCTTTTTTTATGTTATGAAATTGTTTAGAATGCTACATTAAGCTGCTTCAAAAATGTAAATTTGTAACTTAATTTAAAACTATATATTATGGATGTTAAACAATTTCAACAGGCTGTATTAGAAGGCATTCCTGACGAGTTGCCAAAAGCCAAATCATACGATCCGTCTATTAATCATGCTCCTAAAAGGAAGGAAATTCTTTCAGCAAAAGAAAAAAAATTGGCTATTCAAAATGCCTTACGGTATTTTCCAGCAAAACAGCACAAAATATTGGCTAAAGAGTTTTACGAAGAACTTGAAAAATATGGCCGAATTTATATGTATCGTTTTCGTCCTGATTATGAAATTAAATCACGTCACTTTGAGGATTTTCCTCATCAATCGAAACAAGCGGCTGCAATTTTATTAATGATATTCAATAATTTAGATTATGCAGTAGCGCAGCATCCTCACGAGTTAATTACCTATGGTGGAAATGGTGCAGTTTTTCAAAACTGGGCTCAGTTTCGATTAGTGGTTAAGTATTTGGCAGAAATGACCGAAGATCAGACCTTAGCAATGTATTCAGGGCATCCTATGGGCTTATATCCTTCGCATAAAGATGCGCCTAGAGTTATTGTAACTAATGGTATGATGATACCAAATTATAGTAAGCCTGATGATTGGGAAAAATTTAATGCCTTAGGAGTTACTCAATATGGTCAAATGACTGCTGGTTCATATATGTATATTGGACCCCAAGGAATTGTTCATGGTACAACGATTACCTTATTAAATGCAGGGAGAAAAATTTCAAAACCTGGCGAAAGTATTCAAGGAAAACTTTTTATTACTTCAGGTTTAGGTGGAATGTCAGGTGCACAGCCCAAAGCGGCTAATATTGCTGGAGCGGTGTCTGTAACTGCTGAAATAAATCCCAAAGCTACTCATACGCGTCATAGTCAAGCTTGGGTCGATGAAGTTTTTGATAATTTAGATCAACTTATAGTAAGAGTTAGAGAAGCAAAAGAAAAGAAAGAGGTGGTTTCAATCGCTTATCAAGGAAACATAGTTGATGTTTGGGAGCGTTTTGCCAATGAAGATATTAAAGTAGACTTAGGCTCCGATCAAACATCCTTACATAATCCTTGGGCTGGGGGATACTATCCTGCGGGAGTAACATTTGAAGAGGCGAATGTAATGATGGCTGAACAACCTGATGTATTCAAGGGAAAAGTTAAGGAAAGCTTACGTCGTCATGTGGCGGCAATTAATAAATGTGTTAACAAGTTTGATATGTACTTTTTCGATTACGGAAATGCATTTTTACTTGAATCAAGTAGGGCAGGAGCAGATGTTTTAAACAAGGAGGGTGATTTTAAATATCCATCATACGTTCAGGATATTATGGGACCTATGTGCTTCGATTTTGGCTTTGGTCCCTTCCGTTGGGTATGTGCATCAAACGATCCCAAAGACTTGGCAATAACTGATAAAATTGCAAGTGATGCTCTTGAAGAATTAATGAAAGATGCTCCAGATGAGATTAAACAACAGTTGTCCGATAATATTCATTGGATAAAAGAGGCGGGTAAAAATAAAATGGTGGTGGGTTCTCAAGCAAGAATTTTATATGCCGATTGTGAGGGAAGAACAAAAATTGCGGCGGCGTTTAATAAAGCAATTGCCGACGGAATTTTATCAGCGCCCATTATTTTAGGAAGAGATCATCACGATGTTTCAGGAACCGATTCTCCATATAGAGAAACTTCAAATATTTATGATGGCTCTCAATTTACAGCCGATATGGCAATTCAAAATGTTATTGGAGACTCATTTAGAGGAGCTACCTGGGTATCTATTCATAATGGTGGCGGTGTTGGTTGGGGCGAAGTGATAAACGGGGGGTTTGGAATGGTTTTAGATGGTTCTGACGATGCCGACAGAAGGCTGCGTTTAATGTTGAATTGGGACGTAAATAATGGTTTATCGCGTAGAAACTGGGCAAGAAATGAGGGAGCTATTTTTGCTATTAAAAGAGCAATGAAAGTAGAGCCTCTATTGAAGGTTACCATACCAAACTTGGTTGATGAACAAATACTTAATGAATTATTATAGTTTATGAAAGGAGTCAAATGGCTCCTTTTTTGTATCTTTAGAAAAAGAAATTAAATGAAAACAAAATCCCTTTTAATTATTTTCATAGTTGCTATTTTATTTTCTTGTAAGAAAAAAGATGAGGAGCGTACAAGTATTTTAGGATCATGGAATTGCGAGCATTTCTCTGATATTAATGGACAGAAAGTTTATCAGGCAAGTATTACCAGTTCACCTTTGTTCGACTCTTTATATGTAATTTCTAATTTTCATAATTTTGGAATTAATGAAGAAGATCAGGTTTATTTCTCAAAAAATGCAAATGGAGAATTAATTCTTGACTTTTTCGGAAATAGCCAAATTCAAGTTGCTGGAAAAGGTATAGTAGCTGATGATTTTTCAAAAATCACTTGGACTTATACCGTTGATAATGGAACTGCTTTTGAAACTGTTGATGCAATCTATCATTAATTAAATATAAGATTATAGGGTCTTTGAACTAAATCGGATAGCTCTTGAATACCGAAAGATCGGGCTTTTCTAAATGATTCTTTCCCTTCAAAATATACCACAATAACAGGAACCGTAAATATTGAATTTGCGGCTGATAGTTCCGGGTATTTTTCAACATCGACATAAACAAGTTTGAATTTAGGAAATGTTGTAGTAAAATGTTCTGTTATTTTTGGTTTTAATACCTTACAAACATTACATTTTTCATGTGAAAAATAGGCCAGAATGGCAATGTTTTCTTTTAATACAGCATTAAATTCTTCAATAGTAGAAATTTTATCCATTTTGTTTTTCTATTAAAACGGTGGCATAGGCTGAAATTCCTTCTTCACGGCCTTCAAAACCTAACTTTTCGGTTGTGGTTGCTTTAATTGAAAGATCTTCAATAGCAATGTTGCAAGTTTTAGCTAAAACTTTCTGCATTTCAGGAATGTAATCTTTAATCTTGGGTTTTTGTAAGCAAATTGTGCTGTCAATATTACCTATTGCAAAGCCTTTTTCTGTAATTAGTTCAATGGTTTGTTTTAGTATTTTTTTACTGTCAATTCCTTTTAATGTAGGGTCAGTATCTGGAAAATGAAAACCAATGTCTCGCATATTTGCTGCTCCAAGAAGCGCATCGCAAATAGCATGTATTAAGGTGTCACCATCAGAATGACCTAATGAACCTTTTGAATGTGGAATCTCGATACCTCCGATAGTTAATGGAAGATTTTCTTTTAATTGATGAACATCAAAACCAAAACCAACTTTTATTTTCATTTGTGTATTATTAATAATATAAAAAAAAAGTATGCTCTTACGAGCATACTAAAGATATCAATTTTATGAATGTATTATTGATTTGTAAAGCTTTCTAAATCAAATATTAATGAAAAGCGCCATGTGTTTGAAAGTGGACTATTGTTAAAATTACCTGCAGGAACCAAGTAAGAAAAATCAAGACCAAAAACGTTCATTTTTAATCCAACACCCGCTGTAAAATATTTTCGGTTTCCTTTAGTTGCATGTTCATAAAAATATCCGGCTCTAACCGCAAATTGCTTGGCATACCAGTATTCCAAACCAACTGCATAACTTATTTCATGCAATTCTTCCTTACCACCACCGGGGGCATCGTAAAACGATTGTACCATTCCTTGTACAATGGCAACATCATTGTCTTTACCTTCCTTAATTTCTTCACCTGAGACAGTTACAACCGTTCCGTCGGGTTTAATTTCATCTCTTATGTAATATACTGGAGGAGTTGGCACTAATAATTTGTTGACATCAAAAGTGGCTGTAATGCTGTTGTAATCATCTAAATGTAAGGTACCTGCTCCACCAATCCGAAGGTTGGTAGGTATAAAATTCTTTTCATCTTCGGTATAACCTAGTTTTGCACCTACATTTGAAATATTAAAACCAGCTGCCCAGTTTCCATCATAACCACCAACAGTCATTTTATTTGTATAATATCCATTAACATCTATGGCAACAGTTTTTCCTGCACTAACAGTTTTTTCTCCAGCGGCAGTGCCTCCTGTTAAATTAGAGTAAATGAACCTTCCAACAACTCCCAGAGCAAAATTTTCAGAAAGTTTCCTATTGTAGGAGGCATCCAAAGCAAACTCGTGGGGTGAAAAATCTCCAATTTTTTCATTTGATTCATCGGTAAAAGTTATATTACCCATTGTAAAATAACGTAAACTAGCACCAATGGTTTGATTTTTATCTATCTGGTAATAACCTGCCAAGTATGCTAAGTTAATATCATCTACTAATTTTTTAAGCCAAGGAGTGTACGACATGGTTGCTCCCATTGGGGATTCAATAAAAGCTAATTTTGATGAATTCCAATGTTGCGAATATACATCGGGTGATAGGGCAACCCCTGCATCACCCATGGCTCCTGATCGTGAATCGGGGGCTATCATTAAAAACGGAACCGATGTGGTAATAGCATTTAGCTCTTTGCTATAATCTTGACCAAGTGTTTGATTCGCATTCGGTGGATCACCTGCTTTTACATTAAATGTTACCAATATTGATAGTGTAAATACGCTTAAAATTATTTTTTTCATTTTATATTTTTTTGCAAATTTAGAAATACAAACTATTAATTTTCAATTTTATTATCTAAAAATCATCAATTTTGATGATTTAGTTGTTTTTTGTCCATTTTCAAGCTCCATTACCGCAGTATAAATATAAACACCATTAGCTAATTTCGCCCCATTATTACTTGTTCCATTCCAATATATAGGTTCACTTTGGAATCCTGCTTGGTAAAAATCTTGTTCAATGGTAGTCACTTCATTACCCATAATGTCAAAAACTGATATTTTAACCTTGAAGGTTTGATTTGCTTGGTTATGTTCAAAAATAAAACTTGTTTGCTCGCCAACTGGGTTGGGATTATTTCGTAGGTTGTTTATTGATATTTCATTTTTATCATGAACCGTAAAACTAATTTCAGCTGTTGATGAATTGTTGTAAATATCCCATACTTTTAATGTTAAGGTGTGATCGCCGGTCGTAATATTTGATAAAGGATAATTGATTTTGCCTTGATTATATTTATTTAAATCACCGGTGTAAAACGAGTTTAAATTAAAAATGTTATCTTGATTATTGTCAAGTAATAAGGTAATATTATGGCCAAATCCATTACCCGTTGTATTTATACCATTTTCATCCTTTATATGTGCAATTAATATTGGATTTTCATTTGCTGTTCCACCATTGGTAAAAAGCGTATCATTTAAAAAAAGTTCAATATCTGGTCCATAATAATCGATACCTGCATTTTCGTTATTACCTCCAATAATAATATCTGAGGTTTGACCAATTGCCTCGTAGGATTCTATGGCAGCATAAAGGCTGATTTTTCCATTTCCAAAGGAATAATTGATATCTTTTGGAATAATAAAATCAAAATCGAAAAAGCCTTGAGTTATTGAGGCTTTGCCTTTATATAGTATGGAGTTTTGTAATTCAAAATTAATTACACCATTATCCAGGCCGTAGGTTGATAATGTTTTTGCCTTATCAAACACTGAAATATATAATTCGCCATTCTCACCTACAATATTATCGTCAGAATCTGTAATGTATCCTTTTATGTTGGCTTTTTCCAGAGCATTTAAGGTGTCAATTACAAATTTTATTTTTAAAGGACTAAGGTCTATTTCCTGTGATTCTGATTCGTTTTGCGAAATATTATAGTTGTTATTTATTTGACTTATGTTAATAGTATTTGCAGGTATCGCAAGTTTTAAGGCTGGGTCGCCTAACAATGAAAAATTACGTTTGTTTGTGCCAGAGGTTTTAACTTTTGCAATTCTAATTATATCCCCAAGTCTTAAATTTGGATCAAATACTGTATTGAAAAAGTTTGTATTTAAATCATGATTTTGTCCAGAGTAAACTACCCTTGTTGTAGTTAAGGCAGCAATTCCACCACCGTTTTCACTTAATAGTAACCATTCTCCAAACGAAGTTATTTCGTAATCATCAAACCTTCCAACTTCACAACTGGCTGTCACAAAAATGGGTAAAGTATTTTTGTTGTTCCAATTTTTGACATCATTTGTCGAAAGAATCTCTTCATGAGCCAAAATTCTAGGATTGCCATGTCCTACATAGTCAATTATAAATGCACCTTGTTCAATTTGTTCATTAATAGCAGTGGTTACATCAGGAGCTCTTTGTCCAGCAGGTGTCGATATTTGTTGGTAAGCATCCAAATATATTTTATTTACATTATATTCTGGATGATTTGTATTCACATCTCTTGCTATTTCATCAGCATCCAACATATGCCGTCCACTATCAGCGTCGTCGCCAATAAAACAAATTCTTGTTTTCCAATCTCCCATCGATTCAGGGGACATGTAAATATTAATTTTATCAATCATTAATTGCGCTTGTTCAGCTGTTTGAACGGGAAAACGTCCAATACCGATATCAAGACTTCCTGTAGCACCGCCTTCATTAAAATCTAATAAGCCATAAAAATCGTCGCTAACATAGCTGGTTGTACTAATTAACGATTCTTCACTCTGATAGGTAGGAATATAATTCGAATTCGAGCCGCTTGCTGTTTTATTGTCATAAGAACCATCGCCAAACAATAACAAATATTTAAGCATATCATCTTCATTGGAACTTCTGCTATAAAGCATTCTCATAAAATTTCGTATGGCTGAAATATCAGGAGTTCCTGAAGAAAATTCATTGTAAATAACACTGGGTGTAGCCACATATACAGAAAGTCCATCCTTGTCTCTATGGATTTGAGCTAATTCATTAGCATAAGTTAAAAATTTTGGATGCGTAACAATTATCATATCATATAAACCAATACCATGTAGATTTTGGTTTTCAACTTTTCCCAAATCGGAGCCAGATATTGTTGGAGTTAAATAAGATGATCCATTAAATGCAACAAATTCTTTCAAGGTATCGCTTTGAGACTTGAATTTTACACCTTCAGAATTTGAAGTAGTACTTATTTCAATTGGATAAACTGGGTTTGTAATATCCCAAACGGTAATTGGGTTTGAACTGTTTTCTAAAGTAAATTGAGCAATACTATTTTCGCTTACTGAGTTTTTATCTCTAAAAAGTAGTTGGCCATTTTTAAGAGCTAGTTTTTCACGGGCATTTAAGCACACATAATTTAAATAACCTTCAGTGGATGAATTACCTAATTTAAAAGAAATATTTAAATTTATATTTGTACTACTTGAATTTATTTCAAAGGTTTTACTATATTCATAAGCATATGTGTGGTTACCATATACACCTGTAATATTAATGCTTCCAATGGATGAGTTATCTTTTATGAATGAAAAATAGGATAGCGGGCTACCTGCTTCTCTATGACCAGCAACATTGCTTCTGATTTTTATTTTTTCTTCAGTTAATAAATTTGGAAAATTAAAGTTTAGTTCAATATTTTCACCAGGTCTAAATTTTTCTCCGTACCAGGTTCTACCTGTTTTAATTAAATTATACTTATCAATTTCGTGACATAAATAGCTGTCAAAACTGGTGGTTGAATAAGTAGGAGTTAAATTATTATTGTCGACTCCTGCTATCCGAAGCCCTTTGCCTAAATCGGAAGTAACAAATAAGTAAATGTCATTTGAGTAATAATGATATTTGTTCATAAACATATTATTGGCTTTATCATATTCCCAAACTAAAGGTCCCTCAGCATAAAAAAGAATATAATCGTCTGAATTAAACGATCCATCATTTCCTAAATCCATTTTAATAGGAATTTCATTCAAATCGTCGTAATTGTCAAGTGAATTTGAATAGGGGAGTTGTTTGCCCCCATAGCTATAAATTCGAATGTTTTCAGGATTTCCAATACCTATATCTTTAATTTTTTGGTAGCTTAATTTATAAACTCCCGAATTATTAATTTTTATTTTGTACCAATTTCCTGATGCCAGCAATGAGTTTGAACTATATGAAGCTTTTAAGGGTGTTACAGCTTTAGGAGTTTTAGAGATAGCAATTGTATACTTAGAAACAATTTCGTATTCATTGGTAACTGGGTTAATTCTAAAGGGCTTAAACCAGTAATTTGCATATTGTTTTTTTCGTTCAGTCGATGCGTTGAAATTTAATTTTATGTCAGTGGATAAAGAGCTTAAGTCTTTAATATTTGATAATTGTGAAGGCGAAATAGCTTCAAATTCAATAGTTTCAAATTTAACATTAGTAATTACTGCATTATCATCAACTTCAACTTTATTTGAAACAATTACATCAGCAAGAGTTTTATTTAATTCAACTTCTGATATAATTTTCTTTGTATCAACAGAGTTTTGACCTTTAATAAACGGGCTGAACAATAAAAAAAGCACCAAAATTAGATAGTATCTATTCATATATAAATAATTAAATTGCAAAAATATAATTATAAGTTAATCGTTAAAACAATAATGCAAACGTAACATTTTGAATTTATAGTATTTTAAGAATAATTTTTAATCAAAAAAAAATGCGTAAACTAATTATTAAAACAAGTTTACTTGTATATAGTTTATTTTTTTATCAAAATACTGGTTATTCTCAAGATATAGCCTTTTCACAGCAATTTTCAAATTTAGTTGCAATAAACCCTGCATTTTCGGGTACCACTTTGGGAGAAAGAATCAATTTTTATTACAGAAATCAATGGTTGGGAAATCATTCAGGGTTTCAGAATTTTGGTTTTACCTATGATTCTTATCTATCAAAATATAATAGTGGCATTGGAGTTTTAGTAAATAATGATATCCAAGGCGCCTATATTGCTCCATCAATTGACATTTCGTATTCATATATAATAAAGTTGGATAGAGATTTTTATCTAAGTATGGGTTTGCAAGCGGGAATTAACCAAAAATACCTTTCTACTTCAAAACTTGAATTTGAGCAAAATGAATCCATAGCATCGGGATTAAAAAAAACATATCCCGATTTTGTCACAGGAATTATTGGATTATCAAAAAACACCTATTTTGGGCTTGCCGTTGATCATATTGGAAAGCCTTATACAGGAGTTTTTAGCTCCCAAGATTCAAGATTAAATAGAAAGTATTCACTTTTTGCAGGATATATTTATGAGCTAAAAACAAGGCTCATTTCTCAGCATAGATATATTTCGCCAAATGTTTTGGTTCAATTACAGGGCTTGCAACAAAATATAAATTGGGGAATTGCGTTTCAATATGAGAATTTACTTGGTGGCTTGTGGGTTCGGCATAATTTAGAGCCGCATTTTGAATCTACAATAATTTATCTTGGTTATAAAACAAAATCATTTAGGTTTACGTATAGCTATGATGTAAACATTGGAAAACGAACAACAAGAATGATTGGAGCACATGAAATTTCAGTAACCAGATTATTACCCACTCAAAAAAGCAAGAAAAACTATGCCCATAAATCAATGTCTTTTTTGCTGCAATAGTGATGTTAATTGAAGTTTTTAATTATATTTGTAATAATAACATAATGCATAAAAAATATAATATTATGAAAGTGAAAGCATTAAGCATTTCTTCCTGTTGCGCTGTTGCGCTTTTACTCAGTTCTTGTTTAGGAGGAGGTAGTGGTAACTCATCAACAACTGGTTGGGATTATAATAATCCTGATTTTGGTGGGTTTGAATATTATGGAGATTTCTACGAGCAAGAAACAGGACCAGGTTTAGTATTTGTTGAAGGTGGTTCTTTTACAATGGGTCGAGTTGAGCAAGATGTTGTATACGATTGGAACAATATACCAAGAACAGTTACTGTTTCTTCATTTTATATGGATGAGACTGAAGTTAGAAACATTGATTACCGCGAGTATTTATATTGGATAAGTAGAGTTTTTATTGATTATCCTGAAGTTTACAGAAAGGCATTACCCGATTCATTAGTTTGGAGAAGAAAGCTTGCATATAATGAGCCTTTAGTTGAATATTATTTCAGACATCCAGCATATGCTGAATATCCAGTGGTTGGTGTAAACTGGCTTCAAGCAAACGATTTTTGTGCTTGGAGAACAGATAGAGTTAATGAATTATTTTTAATCGAAAAAGGTATTTTATTACCAGATCCAAATCAGCAAGGAGATCAAAACTTTAATACACAAGCATATTTGGCTCATCAGTACGAAGGAGCAGTTGGTCAGGAATTAGAAGATCTAGATCCAAATAAAGATTATAGAAAAGTACGTATGGAAGATGGAATATTACTTCCAAAATATAGACTTCCATCAGAAGCTGAATGGGAATATGCAGCTTTAGCTTTAGTTGGAACATCGGTTGATGAGCGAGTTTACGAAAGAAGAATTTATCCTTGGAATGGTGATGGTTTAAGAAATCCGAATCAAGCTGATAGAGGTAAAATTATGGCCAATAATATTAGAGCAAGAGGTGATATGATGGGTGTTGCTGGAGCATTAAATGACGATGCTGATATTACCGCTCCAGTTAAATCGTATTGGCCCAATGATTACGGTTTATACAATATGGCAGGTAATGTTAATGAGTGGGTATTAGATGTTTATCGTCCACTTACCTCACAAGATGTTGATGAATTTAGACCTTTTAGAGGTAATGTTTTTAAAACCTTAGTGAAGGATGAAGAAGGAAATATTGCTGAAAAAGACAGTCTAGGTAGATTAAAATATAGAGAAATAACAGAGGAAGAAGCAATTGATAGAAGAAATTACCAAAAATCCGATAACATTAATTATCAGGATGGTGATTTTGCTTCAAGTCTTGATTATAGTAATGAAGATGCAAGTCGCGGTAGAGGTTCAAATAGAATGTATAATACAGGGAAAGAAAGAAATGATCGATTTATGACCTCACTTGTTAGCGATCATGCTAGAGTTTATAAAGGTGGTTCATGGAGAGATAGAACTTATTGGTTAGGAGCTGGGACAAGAAGATATCTTGATGAGGATTTGAGTAAAGATGACTTAGGTTTTAGATGTGCCATGACTCGTGTTGGTGGATCGCAAGGAAATTAAAGAAAATAAATTTATATTTTAAGGCTCCTTTTTGGAGCCTTTTTTAATAACAAGAGATATTTATGAACACTCCTGATTTATATGAAATATATTTAGTTCATCCAAAAATTTGCATTGATAGTAGGCTGGTGTCAAAAGATGCCATTTTTTTTGCTTTAAGGGGACCAAATTTTAACGGGAATGTTTATGCCGAAAAAGCCTTAGAAACTTGCAGTTATGCCGTGGTTGACGATGAATCAGTTGTTAAAAGCGATAAATATATTTTAGTTGAAAACGTTTTAGATAAACTTCAAAAACTTGCCAAATACCATAGAAAACGTTTGGGTATTCCAGTGTTAGCAATAACCGGAACAAATGGAAAAACAACTACGAAAGAATTAGTAACAAGGGTATTATCAAAAAAATACAAAACAGCATCAACAAAAGGGAATTTTAACAATCATATTGGAGTGCCATTAACACTGCTGGAAATTACAAAAGAACATGAATTTGCTGTGATTGAAATGGGAGCAAATCATCAAGGTGAAATCTCCTTATTATGTAAACTTGCAGCACCTGATTTTGGACTAATTACTAATGTTGGGAAAGCTCATTTAGAAGGATTTGGATCTTTTGAAGGTGTGAAAAAAGCTAAAAGTGAATTATATAGATACTTATATGAAAACGATGGTACCGCTTTTATTAATTACGATAATGAACTTTTAGAAGATTTAAATCCTCCACATAGTGCTATTTATTATGGAACAAGAGGTTTTACTCATTGTCAGGGACGTATTGAATCCAATGGAGTCTTTCTAAAATTTAGATGGGTTTCTTCAGATGACGATAATATTTCAAATGAAATTGAATGGAAAAAGGATGGTAAATTAATTACAACTAAATTAATTGGAGAATATAATTTTGAGAATGCATTGGCAGCTGTTTGTATAGGCAAAAAATTTAATATTAGTGAAAGACGAATTAAACAAGCAATTGAATCATACACACCACAAAACAACAGAAGTCAGTTTACTGAGACTTCAAAAAATAGAATTATTATTGACAGTTATAATGCCAATCCGACAAGCATGAAGGCTTCATTGGAAAATTTTACAAAATTGACGGCAACTAATAAAATAGTGATTCTTGGTGATATGTTTGAGTTGGGCGCTGCTGCTATAAGGGAACATGGTGTGGTTATGGCGCTTTTAGAAGAGTATGAAATTGAAAATGCCATTTTAATAGGATCGCTGTTTAAAAACTATAGTGAAGTAGGTAATTTTAATTTCTTTTCAAATACGGAGGAGGCAGCAAATTATTTAGAAAAAATTGATTTGAAAGATCATTTGGTTCTATTAAAAGGTTCCAGAGCAATGAAACTAGAAGAAATTATTAGCTATTTATAAAAAGAAACGGGAGTTTTACCTCCCGCATGTTATTAACCCTTAAAACCATGACGACAGAAACTGTCGATATTCAAAATTAACATTTCTTAAACAATCTCCAAAACGATCGATCATAAAAATTTGCTTATTGTTACTGTTTTTTTTATTAAGCACTTAATTATTAAGGCTTAATGCGCAGATAAACAGATAAATAGTTGTTTCAATTAAGCCAAATTCAAATTAAAATATTTTTTATTGTAAGTTGGCTTTTATTACAAATAATATAAATATGTAGGTAATAGTATTATGAAAATATTAAGCTGTACGAAATATGTTGTAAATGATTAAGATTTAACTATTTTTGGGAATAATTATGAGAAATATATCAGGAAATAGTCAACTTTTATTTATAAAACAGACAATAATGTCTGTAAATAAGAAAGTTATGGCTAATAGCAATCCTGATTGATATTGAATTTATTATAATTTTAAATATGAAGGTCAGGACTTAAAGGTTCTGACCTTTCTTTTTTGTATTAACTGTAAAAACTAATATTGTGCAAGTATTTAAATTTGGTGGTACATCGGTAGGTTCAGTAGCAAGAATTAAAGAAGTTGCTGAATTGATTAAAAGTGGAGATAAAAAAATTGTAATTCTTTCGGCAATGTCGGGCACAACGAATGCTTTGGTTGAAATTGCTGAGTATTTGTATAAAAAGAACAATGAAGGTGCCAATGAAAAAATTAATCATTTAGAAACAAAATACAATTCGGTGCTAGATGAATTATTTTCTTCGGAAAGGTATTTGACTTTTGGAAAAGAGTTAATAAAAAACCATTTTGAACATTTACGCTCTTTTACTCGTGACATGTTTACCCAATATGAAGAAAAAGAGGTGTTGGCTCAAGGTGAATTAATTTCAACAGCTTTGCTTCATTATTATCTTCTTGAAAAAGGGCTTAAGTCGGAATTATTATCGGCATTAAATTTTATGAGAATTGATAAGGCAGGCGAGCCTGATGAATTCTATATAAAAGAAAATCTGAAAAGAGAATTAAGTAACTTGAAGGATGTCCATTTGATTATAACCTAAATTGAGCGATTCATAAAATCAGGTGGTCATTTAGTTTCACCATGAGTTTTTTTTATGCCATATATTG